>JBBQYL010000195.1:0-9505 GCA_038208735.1 Burkholderiales bacterium | reverse complement strand
GGTCAAGCTGCTCCGCTTGGTGGGTCGTACCCGGGGCAAAGCACGAACTGCCGAAGACATGCTCGCGGCGATCCGGCAAATGTTCCGCTGGGCTTGCAAGCGGCAACCATGGCGCTCCCTGCTCATGGACGGGAATCCGGCAGACCTCGTCGAGCTCAGACACGTCGTTCCTCAGGGCTACGTAACGGTCATCAGGGACCGCACGATGTGCGCGGAGGAAATCCGCGAGCTCCGGGATGTCTTCGCGGCAATAGAGACGGCCTACGAAACGGCCGCTGACCGACGAGCATCGGTCAGGCCGATATTGCGCGAAACGCAGCTGGCCCTGTGGACCTGTCTCGGCACAGGGTGTCGCATCGGCGAGCTGCTCATGGCCCGCTGGTCTCACGTTGACCTCGAGAAGGGTACCTGGTTCGTGCCTCGCGAGAACAACAAAACGAAAGTGGACTGGCACGTCTACCTATCTGACTTCGCACGACGGCAGTTCGAGACATTGCACGCTCTCACCGGCGATACCGACTGGTGCTATCCAGCTCGTGTGCAGGAAGGGCATGTTTCGGTGAAGACGGTGACGAAACAGGTCGGCGATCGCCAAATGCGATTCAAGAATCGAAAGCGCTTGGCTCATCGCCGCAACGACGACTCGCTGGTCCTTGCCGGCGGCTTAAGGGGCGAATGGACGCCACATGACCTTCGTCGCACCGCCGCGACCATGATGCAGTCGCTGCGGGTAAGCCCCGACGTCATTGACCGATGCCAAAACCATGCGCTGCTTGGCAGCAAGGTGCGAAGACACTACCTGCACTATGACTACGCCGATGAGAAGCGCGAGGCTTGGCGTCTACTGGGCGAGCGGCTGGATGTCATCCTATCTGGCGGGAACGTGGTGCCGCTACACCGCCCATTGAAGAGTGACGCATTGGTGGAACATCAGTTCGATCCGTTGGATAGCTTGGCCACTTCCGCTTTGAACCGGGCGCTTGCGGCCGAGACGTATCTTTAAGGGAGAAAAACACACAATGTTGGAGAGACGTCGAGCGACTGCAGAGTTGGCGCGCTGCCTTCTCGGTGCACGGCCGCTTTGTCCTCAGCGTCTATCCCGAATGGGACGATGCTGCAGACGACGAGGCGAACAAGACGTGGCTGAAGGCAATGTTCGACCCCCTGCAATCTTTGTCGACCGGACACTACATCAGCGAGTTCGATTGGGAGCGGCGCTCGATCCAGGCGCCGCGCTGCTTTTCGCCTGAGAACTGGGAGCGGCTTCAGGAGGTTCGAAAAAGCTTGGACCCGGATCGCGTGTTTGTGTCGTTCATGGGGCATGACTTAGCGGGTCGCAGGGCACCGGAACGGACTGACTGAAAGAGGATGGCGAACTTAGACCGGGGCCGCGCTCTTTCCAGTGCTGCGCGCGGATCATGACCAGAAGGGGCAAGACAAGCCGGTTATGTGACATCAGTTGGAGTAGTCGCGGCGGACCATCCCCGGCACAACGCCATGAGCCCCGACCGCTTTCCTTCCAGGCCTGCACCCCCTCTCGCGCCAGCGGGCATCGGCATTCCATTGCTCCGGCTCGGCTTCCGCCCGTTCTACCTGGGTGCGGCAGCCGGCGCGGTCATCCCCATGCTGCTGTGGCAGCGCGCTTTCGTAGGCAGCCTGGATTTGCGCACGGGTCTCGCGCCCGCGGCGTGGCACGGTCACGAAATGCTGTTCGGCGTCGTCCCGGCAGTGGTTGCAGGCTTTCTGTTCACGGCCGGCAAGACTTGGACGGGTTTGCCCACACCACGCGGCGCACCGCTCGGCGCGCTGGTCATGCTTTGGGCAAGCGCGCGCCTCGCTTCGGTCGTGGCGCCGTACCCGGTCTATCTCTTCTTGGACGTCACGTTTCTGCCGCTCGTCACCGCCTTGTTTTTTACCTTGCTTGTGCGGTCCCGGAACCGGCGGAATCTTCCGATCGTGGTCGTGCTCCTTCTGCTGTCGATCAGCAATCTGTCGTTCCACCTCGCAGCAAGCGGGTCGGCCCAGTTCCCGGTCGCTCGAGCCCTGCACGCCGGACTGGGTCTGATGGTGATCCTCGTTTCGATCATCGCGGGCCGGGTAGTTCCCGCGTTCACTGTGAGCGTCACACCCGGGCTTGAACTGCGCGCCAACCCGGCTCGAGATGGCGTTGCGCTCGCAGCCACCGCAACTGGGTTTGGCCTGTGGGTTGTCGGACTTTGGCCCACCGTGTCGGCGGTCATGCTCGCAATCGCGGCGGGCCTGCATTCGGTCCGGCTTCTGTCGTGGTCGCCCTGGGTCAGCCGCCAACGGCCGATACTTTGGGTGCTCCATGTGTCCTATGCGTGGATACCGGTCGGGCTCGTCTTGCTGGCCGCTGCGCAACTGAAAGTGCTACCGGAGTCGGCCGGCCTGCACGCGCTGACAGTCGGGGCAATCGGCGGGATGCTCATCGGCATGATGACGCGCACCGCCCGCGGCCACACCGCCCGATCGCTGCAGGCATCGAAGATCGAGGTCGCTGCTTACACGATGGTGTCGCTGGCGGCGATGGCGCGCATCGCGGCAACTGGGCTGCCCTCGCGCGGCTATCAGGCGGCCCTGATCCTCGCCGGCACTTTGTGGATCTTTGCTTTTGCCCTGTACCTGACCCGGTTCACCCCATGGCTCCTGACGAGCAGAACGGATGGACACGATGGTTGACAAACTGAACACAGGGGGTCGCCTGCGTTGGGCCGAAGCACTGCCGCTGCTGGCTCTCGGCACGGTTGCCGGCGTTTCGTTCTTGGCCCAGCCCGCCAAATTCCTGACGCCAGAGTTGAGCTTGCCGCAACTCGTGTCGGTCGGCAGCACCCTGTTTGGCGTGTCTCATGCCGTCCAATGGGGGTGGCTTGTGTTACTCGGGTTCGTGGTGCCCCGTGCGAAGGCACAGCAGGCGCTCGCGTGGGCGCTTCTGGTCGGCATTGCGCTCGTGCTGTGTCTGCAGCAGTTCGGTCTCATGCCCCCGCTGGAGGCTCGGTTGGTGGCACTCAAGCGAGGTCTACAACCTGAACCCTCACTGCTGCATGTCGCCTACATCGTGCTCGAAACGATCAAGCTCGCTGCACTGCTGGGGCTGAGCGCGTTGAGCCCAGCGGCCCCGCGATCGCGGATCGAAAGGGAGGGTGCCTTGGCATGAGCACGCTCGCCATCCTGCTTTCGGCATTCATCCTGTCGGTGGTCGCGCTCTTGTTCTTCATCTGGAGCCAACGCGCGGGCCTGTTCCAGCGCAATACAGAAGGCGCGGCCGTCATCTTTGCGAGTGGAGAAATCGGAACGGTCGAGGATCCGTCCGCATCGACAAGTGCGCAGGCCTCCCTGCAAGTCGGCGTAAGCCGAGCGGCCGGCAGTCAGGCGCCGGACAAGGTGTCCGATGCCGAGCTTCTCGCGCGCGCGCGTGCTGACGCCTCGACCGCACCGCTGGTCTTCTTCTTTTTTTGCTGCGCGCTCACCTGGCTCATGGTCGCATCGGCTGCCGGCCTGACGGCGTCCATCAAGCTGCACGAGCCGGACTGGCTCACTCGGTACGCCTGGCTCACCTTCGGGCGCATCCGGACGATCCACCTCAACGCCGTCGCCTACGGCTGGGCACCGATGGCTGGCCTCGGCATCGCGCTGTTCGTTATCCCCAGGCTATTGAAGACGGAGCTCGTCGGAGCCCGTTTCGCTTTTCTCGGCGCGGCTCTGTGGAATGCGGCCCTGATCGCCGGTCTCGGCAGCATCGCCACCGGCATGAGCGACGGCCTGGAGTGGCTCGAGATCCCGTGGCAGATCGACATCCTCTTCGTCGTCGGCGGCTCGCTCGTCGGCATCCCGCTCGTGTTGACGCTGCTGAATCGCAACGTGCGCCATCTGTACGTGTCGGTCTGGTACATGGGTTGTGCGCTGTTCTGGTTTCCGGTGCTGTTCCTGGTCGCCAACATTCCCTACCTGCACAAGGGCGTCGAACAGGCAACGATGAACTGGTGGTTCGGTCACAACGTGCTGGGCCTGTTCTACACGCCGCTGGCGCTGGCCTCGATTTACTACTTCTTGCCCAAGGTGATCGGCCGGCCGGTACAGTCGTACAACCTGTCGTTGCTGGGCTTTTGGGGTCTGG
This sequence comes from Burkholderiales bacterium, assembly GCA_038208735.1. GTDB lineage: Bacteria > Pseudomonadota > Gammaproteobacteria > Burkholderiales > Burkholderiaceae_C > Scleromatobacter. Next base: position 5,370 of record JBBQYL010000195.1, on the reverse strand, counting down.
CATTCTTCTACGGCCAGGTTGGTGGACACCACCTGATCGGCGGGCCGGTGCCAGGCTGGCTGGTGACGCTGTCGATCGTTCAGAGCGTGATGATGATCGTTCCGGTCGTCGCTTTCACGGTCAATCAGTACCAGACGCTGAGCGGCCGCCTCTCTGCGCTGCGCTATTCGCCCACGCTTCGCTTCATAGGCCTCGGCGGCATTCTGTACACGCTGAGTTCGCTGCAAGGCTCGTTCGAAGCTCTGCGCAGCATCAACGTCGTCACGCACTTCACGCACTTCACCGTGGCCCATGCGCACCTCGGGATGTACGGGTTCGTTACGCTGGTGTTTTTCGGGTCGATCTATTTCATCGTGCCGCGCATCACCGGGCGCGAATGGCCATCGCAGTTCCTGATCTCGGCGCACTTCTGGCTCGTCACCGTCGGCTTGGGCATCTATTTCATCGGCCTCAGCATCGGCGGCTGGCTGCAGGGCATGGCCATGCTGGACTCGAGCAGGCCATTCATGGAATCGGTGCGGTTGACCATTCCCTACCTGCAGGCGCGCAGCGTCGGCGGTTCGATGATGGTGCTCGGGCACGTGGTGTTCGTCACGCACTTCCTGATGGTGGTGTTCGGCTCCGCGGCCGGGCGGGATCGGCCGGCGATGTTCGGCGGGCGGTCTCACGCTCCAGGCGAACCAGCCCATGCAAAGTGAAGTCAAACTGCTGGCCAGCGGCATGGTCATGCTGAGCATCGCCACCAGCGCGCTCGTCGTGCTGCCCTACCTGCTGGTGCGCGACGCGGTGCCTTTGGACGGGCTGAAGCCGTACACCTCGGCGCAGCAACGCGGGCGCGAGGTATACATCAGCAACGGTTGTGTCTACTGCCACTCGCAGCAGCCGCGCGCCAAGGAGTTCGCGCCCGACACGCAGCGCGGCTGGGGCCGGCCCACTGTCGCAGGCGACTATGCGTACGACGCTCCGCACCTGCTCGGCACCATGCGCACCGGCCCGGACCTGATGAATATCGGCGTGCGGCAGCCTAGCGAGGCATGGCACCTTGGGCATCTGTACCAGCCGCGAGCCTATGTGCCCGGCAGCATCATGCCGAGCTACCCCTTCCTGTTCGAGACGAAGCTCACGCCCGACGCGGGGGACGTCCCGGTCGCTCTACCGCCCGACTTCGCGCCCGCGGGCAGAAAAGTCATCGCGCGGCAGGAGGCTTTGGACTTGGTGGCGTACTTGAAGTCGCTGGACCGCAGCTATCCCGCGGTCGAGGCGGCACCGCGCGATGCGGCGTCCAGGCCTCGATGAACGCGTTGCGGTCGGCACACGCAGCCCTGGAGAAAACATGAACCCTATCGACATCACGCCTCAGCAGCAGCGCGAAAACGCTGAGCCCTACGAAGGCACGCGTCCGATCCCTTGGTTCGTCGTCGTGCTGGTCGGATGCCTCGCCGCGCTGTGCATCGTCTACATCGTCGAGGCGAACGTCGACACGCCTTCGGAGTGGGGCGACAGTCGTGCTCGGGAGGAACTGGCAGGCGGGCGGCCGGCGCCCGGCGCCAAGGTGGATGGCGCGGCCCTCTTCGCCTCGACCTGTGCCGCCTGCCACCAGGCCACCGGCGCGGGCCTGCCGGGCGTGTTCCCACCGCTGGCGGGGTCCGAATGGGTCGGCGGCAAGGAGACGACCGTTGCGGCGATCGTGCTGCATGGCATTGCCGGCTCGATTACCGTGAAGGGGTCGGACTACGCGGGTGCGATGCCTGCCTTCAAGGACCAGTTCAGCGATGAACAGCTAGCGGCCGTGTTGACCCACGTGAGGTCACAGTGGGGAAACGCCAGGTCGCCGATCAACGCCGCGACGGTCGCCACTGTCCGCGAGCGGTTGAAGTCGCGCACCACCCCCTTTTCAGGTGGAACGGAGCTTGAGGCCCTGCCCTAGCCGACAGCGATTCGTCAGCAGGGCGTGCCTTCGCGCGAACTCCGCGCACGACGCATCTTCGAACCGATGAAATCGGACCCCATTGCCACGCCCCTCGCGGGCACCCTGTTGGCTTGCACCACCGTGCTGCTCGCTTTCATGGAGGCACTGTTTGCCTTGACCGGCGGGTTCGAGCACTGGACCTTCGAAGACAAGCGTCGTGAGGAGGCAAAGCGAGGCCATCTGATCGCCCCAACCACCTACGTTCGCACAGCGCAAGGCACTCAACGGACACTCTGGTCGAAACCCTCCGACAACCACGGAGTGACTCTTGTCAACTTCATCTACACCTCGTGCCCGACGGTGTGCCAGGCACTCGGCGCCGAGTACGCACAGATGCAGGAGGCGCTTCAAACGCAGGGCGCCACCCCCAAGAACCCAATCCAGCTCGTGTCGCTTTCCTTCGATGTCGAGCACGACGGGCCCGGCCAACTTGCGGCCTATGCCCGACGGCATCGTGCCAACGCCAACCTCTGGACGATCGCCGCACCGCTGACGAGGACAGACACGACAACGCTCTTGCACGCGCTGGGTGTGGTGGTGATCCCTGACGGATCGGGGGGTTATGTTCACAACGGCGCCATCCACCTCGTGGATGGGTCGGGCACCGTTCTCGCGATCTACGACGATGCTGATTGGAAGCTTGCTCTTGCGATGGCCGCGCGCATCTCGCAGGAGGCGCAATGAGAGTGGTCCGACACACCGGCGCCGCCATCGTGTGGCTGGCCACGCTCGCCCCTCTGCTCTTTCTGATCGACCCCATCAGGCAGTGGACCGAGAGCCGGATGGCGTGGCACATGCTGCTGCAGTTCCCATTGCTGCTGGCCTCGGGAGCGTGCCTGTCGCCCGTCGCCTGCAAACGCACCGCATGGCTTCGCAGATACGACGGTGTCGATGCACACGGGCTGCTCGGCGCCTCAGTCGCCTCCTGTGTCCTCGCCTATTGGATGATTCCCGCCGCACTCGACCTGGCATTGCTTTTTGAGCCGGCACGAGCAGCCAAGTATGCATCGCTCTGGCTCGCCGGCTTCGCCCTCGGTCGCAGCCACACCCGAATCAGCGACGAGGTTGCGCTGTTCTTCGTCGGCACGCTCGTGTGGATGATGGCGACGATCGGTCTTTTCTATCAGACACTGCCGCAGCGGCTATGCGTCAGTTACTTGATCGACGAGCAGCGTTGGACCGGCGCGGGGCTAGTAGCGGCGGCGGTGTTTCTGGGCGTGGCGGCCGCGATCCTGATGGCCCATCGCTCTGCGGAAAGCTTTGGTTTCGCTGACCGGACTCATCGCAATCGCACCGTCGGAAGCTGAAATCCTTCGCGGTGCGGGACGACTTCGACCGTCGCCGTGCGCGACGCAACGCCGCTTGTCCGTACGATCTTTGTTGGGAATCGTTCTCATTTACGATGGAGCTCCAATCAGTCGAGCAATCAAGAATGTTCTCAACTTTGATGGTCACCTTCCGCGAGGGTCTGGAGGCGTTCTTGATCGCGTCGGTCACGCTGCTGTACCTTCGTCAAACGAACCGCACGCATCTCGTCGCCGCGCTGCGATGGGGCATCGCCGCGGCGGTTATCGTATCGGTGGGGCTCGGCCTATTCCTGGCCACTGTCGGTGGACTCTCGTCCATGAACGAAGCCTGCCTCGCCAGCGCTGCGTTCGTGCTGGTCGTGACTTGCACCTGGCACATGCTGCGTCACGGGAAGAAGATCGCCGGGCAAATAAGAGGGCGACTGGATGCTGCCGCCTCGGGCCACTCGATACGCGCGAAGGTGAGTGTCTTCCTCTTCGTGTTTCTGATGATCAGCCGAGAAGGCATCGAGACGGCAACGATCGTCGCTTCACTGGCGGGCTCGGTTGCTCTTCGGCATCTGGCTGTCGGCGGCGCACTCGGTGTCGCGCTCAGCGCTGCCGTTGCCGTGGCCTGGTCTCACTTCGGCAAGCGTGTGAACCTGCACCGATTCTTTCAAGTCACGGCCATCTTCATGACGCTGTTCGCGGCGCAACTGCTTATCTATGCGCTGCACGAGTTCACCGAAGCTGGAGCCGTACCAGCCATCGACAACGCGCGCTGGCACTTGCTGAGCGAGCCCTACGGACCCGAAGGTGCCATTGGCGCCTGGATCTCTTACAGCATGGTCCTTGTCCCGCTCGCGTTCTTGCTGTTGTCAAACCTCAGACAGTCCGTCCACTCACCTCGGCGGAGCCTGAGGCAGGCTGTCCTCTGATACGGCAGGGGCGGTTGGAGGTGACTCCGGTCAGTGCGAGGTACTCAGGCGTCACCACGATGAACGCGCCGAGACTGGCCAATCGGCCTCTCGACGCGCGGGCGGCTTCGTTTTTCACCGGCGACTGGACTGGCGGCGCCGCCTCATTGAAATCCCCCTCACGCAGCGATCAGCGCGCCGCGTGGCTATTGACGATGGGTATCGCGCCAGTAGTTGTTGGCGGCCGCAATGGTCGCGAATTCGATCGCCGTGACATGGCCAACCTGGATCAGGAAGCCGGCATCGTTGGCATAGACGTCTCGCAAGCGTTTGCGCGCCTCCTCGTCGGGCTGGGTCGCCTTGATGACCAGGCGGGCCATCTTGATGGCCAGCTGGCGACCGTCTTCCGGCGTGAGCGTGATCAAGGTGTTGTTGGGAACGAGCGTGGGCGTTGTCATGGTCATCTTTCGTGGTTGGTGTTCTGCGACTACTTCGGCAAAGGCTCTTTGACCTGTCCGCCTTCGTCCATCAGGAGCCAGGCAAGAAGCTTGGCCGGCTTCGTCGTGCTGGCATTCCTCGACTGCAAGTGCGGGATGCGCGGTGGCTCGTACCACGACTGCCCGGCCTTGTAGGTGATGGGCGGCTGCCCTTCCAGCTGAGAGATGACCTCGCCTTCGAGCACGTACGCGAACACCGACCCGGCATGCCGGTGCGGCCAGGAGGCCTGCCCCGGCTCGTACGCGACTACTGCCACGATGACCTGCTTGCCGGGGACGTCCGGCAATTTCCGGCGCTGCAGTGGCGTCACGGTTTCCTCGCCAGGGTCATGGGACCAGACCGAGGAACAAGCGATGGCGGCAACGGCCGTCAGCAGCGCAACACGAATGCCGTGGGTACTCATGAGTGGCCTCCTCAGGCCGCCGGCGTCTTGCGGAAACCCACCCCGAGCCGGTTGCAGATGTTGATTGCCCCGATGACCAGCGTGAGATCAACCCTCTCGGCCTCGCTGAACTGTGCCTGCAATGACTCGTAGTCCGTATCGGCCGCGTGCGTTTGCGGAAGACAGGTCAATGACTCGGTCCAGGCCAGCGCGGCCCGCTCGCGCGTCGTGAAGAACGGCGGTTCACGCCACACCGACACGGCATGCAGCCGGCGCTCGGTTTCTCCTGCCTTCCGCGCATCGCAGGTGTGCGTGTCG
>JBBQYL010000194.1:0-9637 GCA_038208735.1 Burkholderiales bacterium | reverse complement strand
GTGACGCCCATGCAGCATTCGCGAGCCTTCAGCACCATGACGGGAGCCACGATCGAAGGCCTGGGCACACCGGCCGCCCTGCATCTGGTGCAGGCCGCGTGGATCGCACACCAGGTGGCGCAATGCGGCTACTGCCAGTCGGGCCAGATCATGTCGGCCGCGGTGCTGCTGGAACAGAACCCGAAGCCCGGCGACGCCGACATCGACCATGCGATGTCCGGCAACATCTGCCGCTGCGCCACGTACGTGCGCATCCGCGCCGCCATCCACGTTGCGTCGGCCCAACTCGCCGCCTGAGGAGATCCGCCGTGCACCCGTTGATGCAAGCCTTCCGCGACGTCCAGCCCGACGACCTCGCGCTCGTCGCACCCGAGCGCGCCACCGCACCCGTGCGAACGGGCGTCACCCGACGCGGCGTGCTCGGCGCCGGCGGCCTGGTGGTGGCCATCGGCTGGCTGCCGGGCAACGCCGCCGCGGCCGCGCAGGCGCGCGAAGGCGCCGCCGCCAAGGCCGTCTTCGAGCCCAACCAGTTCGTGAGCATCGGCGCCGACAACCTGGTCACCATCGGCAACAAGCACCACGAGATGGGCCAGGGCAACACCACCGGCCTGGCCACGCTGGTGGCCGACGAGCTCGATGCCGACTGGTCGCTGGTGCGCACCGAGTACGCCGGCGCCAACGTCAAGCTCTACGCCAACCTGGCCTTCGGCATGCAGGGCACCGGCGGCTCGTCGGCCATCGCCAACTCCTACCTGCAGTACCGCACCGCCGGCGCCACGGCGCGCGCGATGCTCGTGTCGGCCGCGGCCCAGGCCTGGGGCGTGCCGGCCGCGGAGATCCGCACCAGCGACAGCGTGCTCACCCACGCGGCCGGCAAGCGCGCCACCTATGGCGAGATGGCGGCCGCGGCGGCCAGGCAGGCGGTGCCCAAGGACCCCGTGCTGAAGACGCCCGCGCAGTTCTCGTTGATGGGCAAGGAGCACGCCACGCCGCGCGTCGACTCGCCCTCCAAGTGCAACGGCACGGCCACGTACACCGGCGACGTGAAGCTGCCCGGCATGCTCACCGCCGTCATCGCGTTCCCGCCGTCGTTCGGCGCGAAGATGGTGTCGTTCGACGCCAGCGCGGCGCGCAAGGTCAAGGGCGTCACCGATGTCGTGGCGGTGCCCGAGGGCATCGCCGTCGTCGCGCGCACCACGTGGGCCGCGCAGCAGGGCCGGCGCGCGCTGAAGGTCACCTGGGACGAATCCGCCGGCGCCAGCCTCGACTCCGAGGCGCTGCTGGCGCAGTACCGCGCGCAGGCCGACCAGCCCGGCACGCCGTTCGCGAAGCCTGCCGCCGCGGAGGCCGGCAAGCCGGCGCCGGTTGCCACGAAGACCATCGAGGCCGTCTACGAGTTTCCGTTCCTGGCGCACGCGCCGATGGAACCGCAGAGCTGCGTGGCGTGGCTGCACGATGGGCAGCTCGAGACCTGGGCCGGCCACCAGTTCCCCACCTTCGACCACCAGTTCGCCGCCAAGGCCGCCGGCCTGCCCATGGACAAGGTGAAGCTGCACTCGCTGATCTCGGGCGGCAGCTTCGGCCGTCGCGCCAACGCGTGGAGCGACTTCACGGTGGCCGCGGTCAACGTGGCGGTGGCCATCCACGGCCGCGCGCCGGTGCGCCTGCAGTACACCCGCGAGGACGACATGAGCGCCGGCCTGTACCGGCCGATGGTGGTGCACTCGGTCAAGGTGGGGCTCGACGACGCGGGCAAGGTCTCGTCGTGGAAGCACGGCGTGGTGGCGCAGTCCATCATGGCCGGCACGCCGATGGCGATGATGGTCAAGGACGGCGTCGATCCCACCTCGGTGGAGGGCGTGTTCCCGGCGTCGTACGAGCTGCCGATGATGGACGGGCAGCTGCACTCGCCCGCGCTGCCCGTGCGCCCGCTGTGGTGGCGCTCGGTGGGCAACACCCACACCGCCTACGTCATGGAGACGATGATGGACAAGCTCGCGCACGCCGCGGGCCAGGATCCCCTCGCCTTCCGCCTGACGTTGCTGGACAAGAATCCGCGCGCCGTCGGCGTGCTGAAGCTGGTGGCCGAGAAGTCCGGCTGGGGCAAGGCGATGCCCGCGGGCTCGGCGCAGGGCATCGCGGTGCACGAGTGCTTCGGCACCACGGTGGCGCAGGTGGCCGAGGTCACGCTCAAGGACGGCAAGGTCAAGGTCGACAAGGTGTACTGCGCGGTCGACTGCGGCGTGGCGGTCAACCCCGACGTCATCCGCGCGCAGATGGAGGGCTGCATCGGCTTCGCGCTGGGCGCGCTCTACTACAGCGAAATCGAGCTGAAGGCAGGCCGCCCGGTGCAGCGCAACTTCGACCAGTACAAGGCGCTGCGCATCTACGAGATGCCGGCCGTGGAGGTGTTCATCATGCCCAGCACGGCGGCGCCCACCGGCGTGGGCGAGCCGGGCGTGCCGCCGCTGGGGCCGGCGGTGGCCAACGCGGTCGTGCGCGCGGGCGGAACGGCGATCACGCGCCTGCCGTTCGCGCGGGCGGGGATCGTGTCAATCTGATCCACGGGACTCCGCAGCCTTTACCCCGCAGCTTTACCGCGCCTCCGCCTCCAGCACCGACCACTTCACGGTGCTGCCCAGCGCCCGCTGCACCACGCGATCGCGTCCTGGCACCTCCGCGTCCAGCAGATCGACCACGCCCGTACGCGGCTCGTCGTTGGCCCAGAAGATGGCCGGCACGCGGGTGTCCCAGCGCGGGGGCCGGCGCAGCGCGTGGCCGAACAGCTGGCGCGGGTCATCGTCCAGGTTCTCGGCGTGGTCCGGCGTGAACACCAGGAAGGCCTCGCCGGGCTCGCGCCGCAGCCTGTCGATGACGCCGCCGACGAAGGCCATCGAGGCGTCGATCGCGTCCGCATAGCCGCACGCGCCCCTTGCGGCGCGGCCGGACCTCAGTCGCTGACCTTCACCCAGTCATAGAACGCCGACCCGCCGCCGCCGTTGTACTGCCCGACGAAGTTCTTCGCGCCCGTGGAGTTGTTGCCCACCCAGTGGTTCAGCATCAGCCGCATCGGCGCGGAGACGTTCGTGTTGACGCGGCGGAACTCGGTCTCGACGCCGCTGTCGGACACGCTGAACCAACGCACGTAGGTGGGCCGCCATTCGAAGCCGAGCGTGCGCCAGCCGGTGGTCACCGCGAACTGCTGGTAGTTCTGCACGTCGGCCTTCCACACGTTGGTGTGCAGCGTGCGGCCTCCGTTGATGAACTCGATATCGATCTCGTCGTGGCTGGGCGTACCGGGCGTGCCGGTGTAGAGGAAGAACGAGCTGTCGGCGCCCGCGATGGTGCCCGGCTGCATGCGCACCACGAACTTGCCGTAGGTGAAGCTCTGCCAGGTGCGGATCTCGCTGCACTTGATGGCCGACGGGTTCGAGCTGTTCACGTTCAGCACGAGGTTGCTGTTGCCCGCCAGCCAGGTCTCGCTGTAGGCGAAGGTGCAGCCGAAGATGTCGCCGTTGGCCCAGTTGGCCGTCTCCCAGTTGGCGCCGTTGGGGCCGCCGGTGCCGTCGAAGCCGTCGAAGAAGTTGGTGGCGTGGGCGGCCGGCGCGAACGAAGCGGCCAGCGCGAGTGCGGTGATGAATTGACGCATGCTTGTCTCCAGTGTCGTTGTGGTTTTCAGTGGGGCGGGCCGTCAGGGCACCAGCGAGACGCTGCCGACGACGACGTCGTGCGCGCCGGCGGTGGCGGCCGCGTTGATGACGTCGATCGCATACAGGCCGGCAAGACGTTGCGACAGCGTGGTCGAGGACGCGGCGCAATAGCTCGGCAACGCGAACGACGCGTCGTCCAGGTCGATCACGAATTCCGAGACCGTGGCCGAGACCAGCGCCTGCGCGGTCGGCACGCAGCCATCGGCGGCCACGGGCGACGGCTGCAGCTTGATGGTGAGCGCTGCGTCGGTGGTCGACGCGAGGTGGATGCGCAGCTGCGAGAAGCCGGAGCCGTCCAGCGGCGCGGCGGTGCCGGTGGTGGTGTTGCCGGGTGCGTAGATCCGCAGGGCCACGCCGGCGTAGGACTGGTCGGCGGCCAGCGTGGCCGCGAAGGTGTCGGTGCCGGACGCGTAGGTGACGCTGCCGAGGGTCTGGTCGCTGCCCGTGGCCGCATAGGCGTACGACGCGATGGAGCCGCCTTCGACGGTGTCGGCGGCGTCCAGCGGCGTGGCGAACGCGGTGTCCGCCGGCGGCGCCGGGGTCGGCGCGGGCGGCGGCGGTGGGGGTGGCGGGGTCGGTGCGGGCGTGGGTGCCGGCGGCGGGGGCGTGGCCGCGGGGCCGGCCGTGCCGTCGTCGCCGCCGCAGCCGGAAAGGCCCAGCGCGGCGACGAGCCCCATGAGCACGCCTACGCGCGCCAACGAGATCGTGGTGTCCATTCGAAGTCTCCTGTCGTTGTTATCGAGCGCAGCCATCGTGCCGGCCGGCGCGCGTTCGCACTGGTGCGCGCTTGCGGAGTCCTTGACGGATCTTGCGGAGTTGACGCGAAACGGTTCAGCCGACGCGCGGCTCCACCGGCATGCCCAGCCGGCAGCGCACGTGGCGGCCGCCGGGCGCGCCGTGCGCGGGGTCGTAGCGCTCGAAGAACGGGCCGATGGCCAGCTTGAACGCCGCCTGCGGCAGCCACCGGGCCAGCAGCGCCTGCCAGCCTTCGGCGATGTCGTCGGCCGGGCCCTCGTAGTCGAGCGTGGCCACCCAGCGTGCCGGAACACGCTTGTGAAGCAACGGCGGCGGACAGGCCGGCACGACGCCCGCCATGGCGGGCAGTTGCACGCAGGCGTCCATGCGGCAGCAGTCCGAGCCGACGATGCCGGGATCGTCGAGCCCCATGAACAACAGCGGCTGGCCCGCCAGGCCCAGCGCGCGCACCGCGCTCATGAAGCGCTCCCACAACGGCGCGGCCAGCGCGCCGAAGTCGCCGCGACCGCGCATGAACAGCACGTCCATGGGCGGCTCGCGCGTGACGGCCACGGCCGGCACCCGGCGGGCCCAGCACTCGCTCGCAGGCAGGCCGCCCACGCTCCAGGCGCCGCCCCGCCAGGCGGACGGCGTCATGCCGAAGCGTTCGCGGAACGCGCGTGCGAAGCCCTCCGGCGACGCGAAGCCGCAGCTCAGCGCGATGGCCGTGATCTTCTCGTCGGCACAATGGCGCAGGCGCCCGGCGGCCACGTCGAGGCGGCGCCGGCGCACGAATTCGTTGAGCGTCTCGCCGCTCCACAGATGGAACAGCCGATGGAAATGGAACGGCGAGATCGCGGCGACGGTGGCCAGGCGTTCGAGCGACAGCTCGGCGTCGAGGTGCGCGTCGACGAAGTCGACCACGCCCTCGAGGCGGCGCACGTGGTGTCCGTGCAGCACCACCGGCGCACGCGCGACCGTCAGCGGCGCGAGCGTCATGCTCAGAGCCTGCGCGCGGTACCGCGCACCACCAGGCGCAGGTCGGGCACCGGCTCGGTAGCGGGAGGCGCGGCGCCCAGCGCGGCCAGCAGCAGGTGGGCGGCGGCGCGGCCCATCTCGTAGATCGGCTGGTGCACGGTGGTCAGCGCGGGCGTCATGTAGGCCGACTGCGGCAAGTCGTCGAAGCCCACCAGCGAGATGTCGTGCGGCACGCGCAGGCCGCGGGCGTCGAGCACCTGGCGCGCGCCCCACAGCGTCTGGTCGTTGGCGCAGAAGACGGCGGTGAACGGATGGCCCGCGTCGAGCAGCCGGTGCATGGCCTCGGCGCCGCCCGTCTCCAGGTAGGTGCCCACCACCATCAGGCGCGGATCCACCGGCAGGCCGGCCTCGCTGTGGGCACGCATGTAGCCGTCGCGCCGATCGACCGCGTCGGGGTAGGCCACCGGACCGCTGATGTGCGCGATGCGCGTATGCCCCAGCTCGATGAGGTGGCGAGTGGCGCGGCACGCGCCGTCCACCTGGTCGCAGTGCAGCGAGAACACGTTGGGCGCCTGCAGCTCGCGGCCGGTGATGGCGATGGGCAGCTTGCGCGCCATGTCCACCACCTGCTCGTCCTGCAGGTTGCCGCCCAGGATCACCATCGCGTCCACGCGGCGCGCGATGAGCAGGCGGGCGCGATCGAACTCCTCGGCCGGGTTCCAGTGCCCCGGCACCACGATGGGCGCGTAGTGGCTGCCCAGCAGGCCGTCCTCGATGCCGCGGGCGCCGCGCGTGAAGTACGGCGACTCGAGCTCCTGCGTCAGCACGCCGATGGTTCGCGTGACCCCGCTGCGCAGGCTTTGCGCCGCGAAGTTGGGACGGAACTGCAGGCGCTCGATGGCGCGCTCCACCGCCTGGCGCTTGTCCTCGGTGACGCGGGCGGTGCCGTTGAGGATGCGCGACACCGTGGCCGCCGACACCCCGGCCAGGCGGGCGACGTCGAGCAGCGTGGCCGGTTCGGCGAGGGGCTTGTCCTTGGATGTCATCGGAAGGAGTCTAGTCGTGAAATCGATTTCCCGGCCGCTTGGAATCACCGATCCGCCGCGCGATGCCGCGGCCTCTCCCTATAGATTGAGGCGTAAACATCCCTTAATCAGGGTATTCACCAGCCGAGGGCGCATCCCATTGACCGGATGACAACGTTGTCGCACACTGATCTCTGAAAACGATATCAAAGAATTCTGGAGACAAGACATCGCCATGCGTCCGCGCATCCTGATCCCCTTCCTCGCCTGCCTCGCGTTCATGACGCCGCCGGCAGGCGCCGCGCGCACCACGCTGACGGTCGCCGCCTTCCCCGACCTCGATCGCAGCGCGAAGATCGCCATCGAGTCGTGGGCCGTGTCGCATCCCGACGTCGAGATCAAGCTCACCACGCGCGCGTACGCCGACCACCACACCGCGATGACCACGGCCATCGCCACCGGGGCGAACCTGCCCGACGTGATGGCGGTCGACATGGACTATCTCGGCAAGTTCACGCAGGCCGCCGGCCTCGACGACCTGGGTGCGCCGCCCTACGACGCGGCCTCCGTCGCGCCGCTGCTGGCGCACTTCACGCTGGGTCCGGCCACCGGCTTCAGCGGCAAGCTGCGCGCGCTGCCGGCCGACATCGGCCCCGGCGCGCTGTTCTATCGCGCCGACCTGATCGCGCGCGCGGGCCTCACCGAAAGCGATCTCACGCGCGACTGGGACTCGTACATCGCCGCCGGCCGCAGGTTGAAGGAGACCACGGGCGTCTACCTGCTGGCCAGCGCCATCGACCTGAAGGACATCCTGATCCGCGCCGGGCTCGAGGACGGCCAGGGCGTCTTCTTCGACGCCGCCGGCCACCCGCAGGTGGAGACGCCGCGCTTCGTGCAGGCCTTCACGCTGGCGCGCGCGGCGCGGCGCGCGGGCATCGATGCCCGCGTGGCCGCGTGGAGCAGCGAATGGAGCGAGGGCTTCCGACGCGACCGCGTGGCCACGCAGATGATGGGCTCGTGGCTCGCCGGCCACCTGAAGAACTGGATCGCGCCGGCCAGCGCGGGGCTGTGGCGCTCGGCGCCGCTGCCCGGCGGCGCGTTCGCGTCGTGGGGCGGCTCGTACTGGGCGATCCCCGCGCGCGCCGAACACAAGGCGCTGGCGTGGGAGTTCATCCGCACGCTGGCGCTCGATCGCGCGCAGCAGCTGGAGGCCTTCAGGCGGCTCGACGCGTTTCCGGCGCTGCTGTCCGCGCAGCAGGACGACTACCTCGCACAGCCCATCGCCTATCTAGGCGGCCAGGCCGCTCGGCTGCAATGGCGCGCCGCGAGTGCACGGGTGCCGGCGCTGCACGTCGACCGCTACGACCAGGTGGCCAACGACATCGTCAACGCGGAGCTCGACCAGGTGCTCGAGCACGACAAGCCCATCCCGCAGGCGCTGGCCGATGCCCGCGTCGCGATCGAGCGCCGCGTGCGCCGCTACTGACATGCAAGCCACCAAGAATCCGACTCGCCGCAAGCCGCTGATCCCGGCGCGCTGGGCGCCCTACGTCTTCATCAGCCCGTTCTTCATCCTGTTCGGCGCGTTCGGCCTGTTCCCGCTGGTGTTCTCTGTTCTGCTGTCGTTCCACCAGTGGGATCCGGTGGCCGGCGTGGCGGGCATGCACTGGGTCGGGTTCGACAACTTCGTCTACGCCCTCACGCGCGACGACTGGCTGCGCAAGGCGATGTTCAACACGCTGTGGATCGCGCTGGTGTCGGGCATCCCGCAACACCTGGTGGCGCTGCCGCTCGCGTGGTTCCTGCACCGCGGGTTCGGGCGCTTCCGCAACGCCGTCACCGGCGCGTACTTCCTTCCTTTCATCACGTCGACGGTGGCCATCTCGCTGGTGTTCTCGTCGCTGTTCTCCAAGGACTTCGGCCTGGTCAACGCCGCCTTCGCGTCGCTGCGCGCGGTGCCGGTTCTTGGCTGGCTGATGCCGGGCCAGTCCATCGACTGGAGCCAGCCGGGCTACACCAAGTGGATGATCAGCGCGGTGGTGTTCTGGCGCTACGTGGGATGGAACACGGTGCTGTACCTGTCGGCCATCCAGACGATCCCCACCGACCTGCTGGAGGCCGCGCAGATCGACGGCGCCAGCGCGCGCCAGCGCTTCCTGCACATCGTGCTGCCGCTGCTCAAGCCCATGATGTTCTTCGCGGTGACGCTGTCCCTCATCGGCAACCTGCAGCTGTTCGAGGAGCCGTTCATCCTCACCGGAGGCACCGGCGGCATCGACCAGGCCGGCAAGACCGCGGCCATGCACATGTACGCGGTGGCCTTCATGGACGGCGACTTCGGCACGGCCTCGGCCATCGCGTGGCTGCTGTTCGTGCTGATCGCCGGCTCCACGTGGATCAACAAGCGCCTGCTGGGCGCACGCGCATGACCACCGCCTCGACCCTGTCCATTCCCTTGCTTCGCGGCGAATCCCCCGTGCGCCGTCGCGTCACGCGCGAACGCCGGAGCGCCCTCTGGATCGGCCGCGTCATCGTGCTGCTCGGCGCGCTGGTGATGCTGGTGCCGTTCTGGTTCATGTTCGTGTTCGCCACGCACAGCAACGGCGAGATCCTGTCGATGCCGCCGCCGCTGTGGTTCGGCAGCGCGCTGGGCGACAACCTGCGCGACCTGCTGGAGCGCCTGCCCACGTTCTGGTGGAACCTGGCGTGGAGCTTCTACGTGGCGATTGCCACCACCGCATTGAATCTGTTCTTCTGCGCGCTGGCCGGCCATGCGTTCGCGCTGCTCGACTTCGCCGGCAAGGAGCGCTTCTACGCCGCGGTGATGCTCACGATGCTGCTGCCCGGGTTCATCTTCATGGTGCCCACCGCGCTCACCATGAGCTGGCTGGGCTGGACCAACGAGCACCGCGCGCTGATCGTGCCCGGCGCCTGCGGCGCGCTGGGCATCTTCCTGATGCGCCAGTACATCGGGTCGGCCATCCCGCGCGACCTGGTCGAGGCCGCGCGGCTGGACGGCTGCAGCGAATTCATGATCTGGTGGCGCGTGGTGCTGCCCCTGCTGGGGCCGGCGCTCGGCACGCTCGCGCTGATCACCTTCATCGGCTCCTGGAACAACTTCATCGGCCCGCTGGTGGTGCTGCGCGACATGGATCGCTACACGCTGCCGCTGGCGCTGCGCTCGTTGCA
>JBBQYL010000193.1:0-9646 GCA_038208735.1 Burkholderiales bacterium | reverse complement strand
GAGCTGCACCAGCTCCGGCGTGGTCTCGTGCCCCAGCTGCAGCAGCCCCAGGCTGGCGATGGTGGCCAGCACCGCGCCGTCGGCCAGCGCGCGCGCGTAGTCCAGCGGCGAGGCCTCGCCGCCGAACGCGAACGCCACGGGCAGCGCTCCCTCGGTGCGCGCCAGGTGCTGCGTGGTGAACCAGATCAGCGCCAGCGTGGCCGCCAGCAGCAGCGCGAAGGGCACGCGCGCCGCGTTGGCGGGATCGACGAAGGGCAGGGCCTTGATCGACAGCGCGCCCAACCAATAGGGCAGCAGGGCGCCGTCGCCGGGCAAGCCGGCGAGTGCCGGCGCAGTCCACGGGCTGCGGCCCTCGGCCAGCGACGACATGTAGCCGAACGCGGTGATGTCGGCGTTCTTCCAGGGCTCGCGGCCGAACTGGCCGGGAAGCAGGTAGGCGGCGCACAACAGCATCAGCGCCCAGCGCGGCAGTCGCTGGGCGGCACGCTGGGTGACGAGGGCGGGAGTTGGCAGATTCACGGGGGGCATCATGCCGCATGCCGGGGCGTCGCTCGGCCGGCGGGCTGAAATAGGCGCCTGGATGCGACTGGCTTTGCTGTGGAGCAACGTTTGAGGCGGTTGCTCTGGTTTCCTGTTTCGGTGTTTCGGTGTTTCGGTGTTTCGGTGTTTCGGTGTTTCGGTGCTCGGATTCCTGGGCGAGACCTCGCGGCCCCGGGGCCGCGGGCAGGCCTCTCCCGACTCAGCGTCCCTATTCGCCGTGAGAGGCCTGCCCACCGCCCCGGGGAGCGACGCCGTCGGCCTTGGGATTTTACGGACTGGTTCCCGGTCGCGGAGGCGACCGAATCACACGTTCACGGCGTGCTGGTGGATCGCGTCTTGCGCGTCTGCAGGCTGCAGACGTGTCCTCCCGGAGGGTAGACATTCGCGGCAACGGTGTTGCATTGCGTCGTGGCACCTCAAAACGAAGACACGCTTTGCGTGTTCGTTTTGTGGTGCCGCAGAGCAACATCCGTTGGGCAAGTGTCGCGAATTTTTTGGAGGTGTCTGGCCTCGTCGGGCCATCGAGGCCCGACGAGGCCCGCGGGCAGCGGAGTGGCCGGGCGAGGGGCTTGACGCGATGCTGCTCATCACTCGTCGCTCATTCCAATACCGGTTCCAAGGTACGTGAGGAAATTTGCCCCAACACCACCGCGCTGGTGACTTCGGTTGGCACCTTCAAACGAAGACACGCGAAGCGTGCGCGTTTGAAGGTGCCATGACGAAATCTTGAGCCGCCATCGCGAATGCCTACCCTCCGGGAGGACACGTCCGCAAGCTGCAGAGGCGCCAGACGCGATTCGCCAGCATCCCGTGAATATGTGATTCGGTCGCCTCCGCGACCGGGAGCCAGTCAGCAAGCGAGCAACAGCCAACAACGCTGCCACCCGGGGCGGCGGGGAGGCCTCTCACGGCGAATAGGGACGCTGAGTCCGGGAGAGGCCTGCCCGCCGCCCCGGGCCGCGAGGTCGTCGCCTGGAAGACCCCACGCCGCCAGCCGCCACCCGTCCCCGCCACCTGCCACCTGCCAGCCGAGGGCCGCAGGGTCTGTTCCGGACGACATCCCGCGCAGACGCAAAAAAGGCAGCCGAAGCTGCCTTTTCACGTTGACGCGGCCAGGGGCCGGACGTCTTACTCCGCAGCGGCGGCTTCGCCAGCAGGAGCCGACGACTTCTTGAGGCCGACGCGAGCGAACTTGTTGCGGAACTTCTCCACGCGACCGCCCAGGCTGTCGATGCTCTTTTGCGTGCCGGTGTAGAACGGGTGCGTCTCGCTGGTGGTTTCCAGCTTGAACAGCGGCAGTTCCTTGCCGTCTTCCATCTTGATGGTTTCCTTGCTGGTGGCGCACGAACGCGTCACGAACTTGAAACCGTTGGACAGGTCCACGAAGCACACTTCGCGGTAGTTGGGGTGAATGCCGTCTTTCATGGTGTTCCTCTGTCTCGCTGTTTCCGGCGGAGCCGGAGTCGTCGGAAGCCACATGGGCACCATGCCCAGCACTTTCCGAAAGCGGAAAACCTTGGATTATAGGATGGTTCTACCCGTCTTGTCTACCAGAGCCCCGGGAGCGCGCTCCAGACGAACGAAAGGCCCGCTGGGCGGGCCTTTCATCACATGACGGGGAGCGGGCTGGTCAGCCGCCGCGGCACATCATGTCGAAGAAGTCGAGATTGGTCTTGCTCGCCTTCATCTTGTCGAGCATGAACTCCATCGCCTCGATCTCGTCCATCGGATAGAGCAGCTTGCGCAGGATCCAGGTCTTTTGCAGGATCTCCGGCTTGAGCAGCATCTCTTCGCGACGCGTGCCCGAGCGGTTGATCTGGATGGACGGGTACACACGCTTCTCGGCCATGCGGCGATCCAGGTGGATCTCGCAGTTGCCGGTGCCCTTGAACTCTTCGTAGATGACTTCGTCCATCTTCGAGCCGGTGTCGATCAAGGCCGTGCCGATGATGGTGAGCGAGCCGCCTTCTTCCACGTTGCGCGCCGCGCCGAAGAAGCGCTTGGGGCGCTGCAGGGCGTTGGCGTCGACGCCGCCGGACAGCACCTTGCCCGACGAGGGCAGCACGTTGTTGTACGCACGGGCCAGGCGGGTGATGGAGTCGAGCAGGATGACGACGTCCTTCTTCATCTCCACCAGGCGCTTGGCGCGCTCGATCACCATCTCGGCCACCTGCACGTGGCGGGCGGCGGGCTCGTCGAACGTGGAGCTGATGACCTCGCCGCGCACGGTGCGCTGCATCTCGGTGACTTCTTCCGGACGCTCGTCGACCAGCAGGACGATGAGGTGGATCTCGGGATGGTTGGCCACCAGCGCGTGGGCGATGTGCTGCATCATCACCGTCTTGCCGGTCTTGGGCTGGGCCACGAGCAGCGCGCGCTGGCCTTTGCCGATGGGCGCGATCAGGTCGATGATGCGGCTGGTGATGTTCTCGTCGCCGCGGATGTCGCGTTCGAGCTTGAAGCACTCTTTCGGGAAGAGCGGCGTCAGGTTCTCGAACATGATCTTGTGCTTGCTCTCCTCCGGCGTGACGCCGTTGACGCGGTCGACCTTCACCAGTGCGAAGTAGCGTTCGCCGTCCTTGGGGACGCGCACTTCGCCTTCGATCATGTCGCCGGTGTGCAGGTTGAAGCGGCGGATCTGGCTGGGAGAGAGGTAGATGTCGTCGGTGGACGCCATGTAGCTCTCGTCGATGGCGCGCAGGAAGCCGAAGCCGTCCGGCAGCACTTCGAGCACGCCGTCGCCGAACACCTGTTCGCCGCCCTTGGCGCGCTTCTTCATGATCGCGAACATCAGTTCCTGCTTGCGCAGGCGGGCCACGTTGTCGATCTCGAGGGCTTCGCCCATCGTGATCAGTGCACCGATGTGCATGGCCTTCAGTTCGGAAAGATGCATTGTTTGTTCACCCTGGGGTGTGAGCCGCGGCCGTGTCAGGTCGCCGGTGCGCCCGACTGCGGGGCGCGCCTGGTTGGGCCGGCTCGACAAACTCGGCAACACGCGGGGTGGGCGTGCACCGGCCGGGTCGAGGCCGTCGTGGCGACGTGAAACGGATGGGGCTTGGGACGAATCGCCGAAACCGCGCGCCGGAACCCGCCAGCAAGAGGCGGAAGACTGGGCGCGGAGGCGCTACCTTGGCTCAGTGCCGGCGCCGTTGCTCGTCAGAGCGAGGCGCC
Organism: Burkholderiales bacterium; assembly: GCA_038208735.1. Lineage (GTDB taxonomy): Bacteria > Pseudomonadota > Gammaproteobacteria > Burkholderiales > Burkholderiaceae_C > Scleromatobacter. The sequence goes on along the minus strand of JBBQYL010000193.1, from coordinate 5,935 downwards.
GTGTAGGCACTGGTCAAGCTTGATTATAGGGGCCCGTCGAGGCGGGCCGTCAACTGGTTACGGAACGGGCGGCGACGAGCGTCGCCGCGCCGGTTCCGCCGCCGGGTGGAATCAGGCGGCCGGAGCGGTGCCCAGATGGCCTTCGAGGAAGGCGTTGAGCTGCGACTTGGACAGGGCGCCGACCTTGGTGGCGGCCAGCTGGCCGTCCTTGAACAGCATCAGCGTGGGGATGCCACGGATGCCGAACTTGGCCGGGACGTCGCGGTTCTCGTCGACGTTCATCTTGGCGATCTGCAGGCGCGAGCCGTAATCCTTGGCCACTTCTTCCAGGATCGGGGCGATGGCCTTGCACGGGCCGCACCACTCCGCCCAATAGTCCACCAGCACCGGGGTGCCGGACTTGAGGACGTCGGTCTCGAAGGACGCATCGGAAATGTGTTTGATTGCTTCGCTGCTCATGCTTTTTCCTTGGGGCACCGGGGCGGGCGGTTCGGTGAAAAGATTCTGACACATCGCTTCAGCCCCATCCTGAACAGGGCTGCCGACGGCGTCTTTTGCCGCCTCACGGAGGAGATGGGGCCCCGTTTCGAAAACTGAAGGGCCCTCCGACAGTGAATAACGCACCGTTTCGGCCCTTCTTCCGCCCGCCGGGCAGGCCTCGGTGGCGTTCCAATCGAGCGATCCTTCCGTCACTGCGTTCATGGTCGCCACCAGTCCACCCACCACCGCCGCTGCCCCCGCGCCCGCCACGCCCTCCCGCGCGGTGCGCATGCTCGGCCGTTACCAGCTGATGCGCCTGCTCGGAAAGAGCGCGCAGACGATGCTGTGGCTGGCGCTCGACACCCGCGGCGACATCGAGGTGATGCTGGCGCTGCCGCGCGTCCAGCCGCCCGATCCCGACGCCCTCGGCGCGTGGGTGGCCCGCGTCGGCCGCACCGGACGGCTGAAGCACCCGAAGCTGGCCCGCGTGCTCGACGTGGGCGAGCACGAGCGTTGGCCGTTCGCCGTCTACGAGCGCGACCAGTTGGTCACCTGGGGCGAGAAGCTCACGCCCAAGGGCCTGCCCGCGCCCGAGCTCACGGCCTGGAGCATGCAGGTGCTGCAGGGCCTGGCGTTCGCGCACGAGGCGGGCTCCGCGCACCGGGACCTGCAACCCTGGTCGCTGTTGGTGGACGACGCCGGCAACGTGAAGCTGTTGGGCCTCGAGATCGTCGACGCCGACTCTTTCGCCAAGTCGTTCATCAGCGGCATGACCGCCGACGCGGACGGCCACCAGGCCGCGATGGACGAGCGTCGCATGCAGCGACTGGCCGCCGAGATCGATGTGCTGGCTTTCGGCCTGGTGATGCACCAGGTGCTGGCCGGCAACGCGCCGCTCGACGAGGCTGACGTGGCCAAGATGGTGGGCCGACTGCCGCCGTTCGGCCACGAAATGGTGCGCCTGCCGTGGACGGTGCCACGCCCCATTCCCGAGCCGCTGCGCGCCATCGTCAACCGCGCCACCGACCGCCAGGAGCGCCAGCGCTACCGCAGCGCCCGGACCTTCGAGCGCGCGCTGGACGGCTGGCTGCAGTCCACCAGCGACCAGGACGCCGGCCCCATCACCTTGCTGCTGGGCCGCATGCGCAGCGTGGGCCTGCTGCCCGCCATGCCCGGCGGCGCCGACCGCGCCGCGCGGATCGCCATGCTCGAGTCGGGCCACACCAACGAGCTCTCCAGCGTCGTGCTGCAGGACTTCGCGCTGGCCTTCGAGATGGTGCGCATGGTCAACTTCGCGCAGTCGCAGGCCGGCAACAGCGGCAGCGGCGCCGTGCTGGCCATCCACCGCGCCATCGCCATGGTGGGGCTCGACGGCGTGCGCCAGGCGGCGCTGTCGCTGCGCCCGTGGCCGGGCCCCCTCAACGACGAGGCCGCCAACGCGCTCAGCGCGCTGATGGGCCGCGTCAAGCGCGCCGGCAACATCGCCCGCGCGCTGCAGCCGGCCGGCTACGACCAGGAGGTGGTCTACCTGATCACCGCGCTGCAGAACCTCGGCTGGCTGGTGGTCCAGTACCACTTCCCCGACGAGGCGGCGCAGATCCGTCGCCTGATGCAGCCGGTGGCGGCGGCCAAGGCCGGCGATCCCGACGAGCAGGGCATGAGCGCCGAAGGCGCGTCGTTCGCGGTGCTGGGCATCGACATCGACGCCCTCGGCGCGGCCGTGATGCACCACTGGGGACTGGACGAGGGCGTTCAGCACATGGTGCGGCGCGCGCCGCCCACCGGGCCCATCCACACGCCCAGCTCGGACGTCGACATGCTGCGCCTGGTGGCCAGCTGCGCCAACGACGTGCTCGACGCGGTGGCGCTGCCGTCGCGCCAGGCCATCGCCGCGGTGCAGCGCGTGGCCCAGCGCTACGGGCGCGCGCTCGACATCACGTTGAAGGACATCCAGGACGCACTGCAGCCGCCCGCGCCGAAGACCGATCGGGCCGACGCGTGACGCTCGCCCGTGCCTCCGCTCGCCAGCGTGTCGGCCGCTTCGAGCTTCGCGGCGAGCTCGGGCGCGGCGCCCAGGCCACCGTGTGGCTGGGCTACGACCCGCGCCTGCAACGCGAGGTGGCCGTCAAGGTCATCAATCCCGATGCCGACGCGGCGTCCGTGGCGCAGTGGCTGGACGAGGCGCGCGCCGTCAGCCGGCTGGCGCATCCCAACATCGTGCCGGTGTTCGAGGCCGACCAGGACGGCGCGGTGTCGTTCATGGTGTTCGAGTACGTCACCGGCCCCACGCTCACCGACCTGCTGCGCAAGCGCGGCAAGCTGCCCGAGCGCGAAGCCGCGGCGCTGATGCGCGACGTGCTCGACGCGATCGCCACCGCGCACGCGCAAGGCATCGTGCACCGCGACCTGAAGCCGTCCAACATCCTGATGGACGCGCAGGGCCGCCCGCGCGTGATGGACTTCGGCATCGCGGCCAGGGTCTCCGACAAGCACGACGGCCGCATCGTCGGCTCGCCCGGCTACATCTCGCCCGAGGCCATCGGCGGGGCCACGGCGCATCCGCTGATGGACGTGTTCGCGGCCGGCATGATGCTGGGGCAGATGATCTGCGGCCGGCCCATGCTCGACGAGCGCGACCCGTACCGCGCACTGGAGCGCACGTTCAAGGAAGACGTGGCGTGGCCGCTGGACGGCAAGAACGGCAAGGACGCCACCGACGATGCGTTGCGCGCGCTGGTGATGCGCGCCGTCTCGCGCGACCCGTCGCGCCGTCCCGAGTCGGCCAGCGCGTTCCGCAACGCGCTGCACGAATGGCTGGATCCCGCGCCGGTGGGCGCCGACGGCGGCGACCGCGCCACGCTCGAGTTCCTGCTGCGCCGCATGCGCCACAAGAGCGACTTCCCCGCGCTGTCCGACGCCGTGGTGCGCATCCAGCGCGTGACGCAGTCGGAGGACGCCAGCATCGACGGCGTCACCGACGAGATCGTGCGCGACGTGGCGCTCACCAACAAGCTGCTGCGCCTGGTCAACACGGCGCACTTCCGCAACGCGGGCGCGGGCACCATCGCCTCGGTGCCGCGCGCCGTGTCGCTGATCGGCCTGGCGGGCATCCGCACGATGGCGCTCTCGCTGGTGCTGCTCGAGCACATGCAGGACAAGACGCACGTCACGCGCCTGAAAGAGATGTTCATCCTGGCGATGATGACCGGCACGCTCTGCGACGAGCTGACGCCGGCCGCCAAGTCGCACGACGAACCCTTCCTGGCCGGCATGATGTCGCAGCTGGGCCGCATGCTCACCGAGTTCTACTTCCCCGAAGAGGCCTCGTTGATCCGCAGCCGCGTGGAGCCTTCGTGGCAGCGCGGCGAATGGAAGCAGGCCATCGAGGATCGCGCCGTGGGCGAGGTGCTGGGCCTGTCGTACGAGCAGCTGGGCGTGGGCGTGACCAAGGTGTGGGGCCTGCCCGACTCCCTGCGCCGTGCCATCACGCGCCCGGAAGGTGCCCCGCCGTCGCGCGCCGTCGAGCCGGCCGCCGAGCGGCTGCGCTGGTGCGTGCAGGCCGCGGGCGAGCTGGCGCAGGCGCTGATGCAGACGGCCTCCGAATCGGCCGCCGCCAAGATCTCGGCCATCGGCGACCGCTTCGCCCGCGCGCTGAACCTGCCCAAGGAGCAGTTCGAGTCCGCGGTGCGCAGGGCGCAGTCGCACCTGCAGTCGATGTCCACCGATCTGGGCATCGACCTGAAGGCCGACTCCAAGGCGCGCCGGCTGTTGCCGCAGGCGCTGGCGGTGCCCACCGGCAACCACAACCCGGCCACGGTGGTGATGGCGCCCGCTGGCGTGTCGGGGATGGCGCCCGCTGGCGCGCCGGGCAGCGCGGTCGCGCACGACGCCACGCTGGTGCTGCCCGCCGATGCGCGGCGCGCCGGGTCGGAGGCGCCCGCCAAGCCGGGCGCCTCCGCGGCGGCCGCGCATCCCACGCCCGCCGATTCCAACGCCCGCATGCTGGCGCTGGAGCAGGGCATCTCCAGCGTGACGAGCGCGCTGGCCGGCGACACCTTCAAGCTCAACGAGGTGCTGCGCACCATCCTGCAGACGCTGCATGCCGCGCTCGGATTCCGCTGCGTGGTGTTCGCCCTGCGCGACCAGAAGACCGGCGTCATCACCGGCCGGCTGGGCCTGGGCGCCGCGGCGGCCGCGCTGTCGGCGCAGTTCCGCGTGGACGTGAACCCGAACGGCCCGGTCGACCTGCTGTCGGTGGCCTGCAAGAAGGCGGCCGACACGCTGATCTCCGACGCGTCGGCCGACAACGTGCGCACCCGCCTGCCCACCTGGCTGCAGCGCGAGGCCGATGCGCGCAGCTTCGTGCTGCTGCCGATGACGATGAAGAGCTCGCCGTTCGCCCTGATCTACGCCGACTGCGCCACGCCCGGCGGCATCGTGCTGGGCGACCGCGAGCTGAGCCTGATGCGCACGCTGCGCAACCAGGCGGTGATGGCGTTCAAGACCGCGGGGTAGGCGGAGGGCAAGGCAGTGCGTCCGCCGCCTTCGCGCCGCCCACTTCCCAACGGATGTTGGCGAACGACGCCGTGAACGCGTCCTTCGTGCCAATGGCGAACGGCGCCTCCACCGCCGACAGGTCGGCGCCGTGGTCGACGAAGCATTGCAGCGGGATGCGCAGCGTGGCCTTGCGATGCAGCGGCAACGCTCGCAGCGCCTGCGTCACGTCCACCCTGCCCGCGCACGGAAAGCCGCAGTAGACCCGCATGTCCACCGGGCCGGTGGGCGCCTGGTCCACCACCAGGTCGACCACCACCGCCGCTTGCGTGGCCTGGAATCCGCTGAGATCCTGCGGCTTGTCGGACGACGCGGCGAAGTGGGAATCGCCCGACAGCGTCACCTTGCGCGCGTCCTGCTGCACGTTCACCTGCGTGGTCTCGGCCTTCGCGAACCCGTCCGAGGTCGTGACGACGGCGTTGGGGTCGTCGCCCAGGCGCACGGACCAGCCCGCCGGCGAGCCGATGAAGAGCGGGAACTTGGGGTTCTCCACCTGCCGGAAGATCACCAGGTCGTCGGTGGCCGCCGCCACCGGCGCGCCGCAGCGCTCGGGCTGGGGCGATTCGTCGAGCCGGCCGAGGGCGGCGTGCGGCGTCGCATACGTCAGGCCGTATCCAAGCGCGAACAACGGGTGATCGTCCGCGTCGCCCTGGTTGACGGCGGTCTGGCAGGCCGAGCGCGGCCAGGAGTACGACAGCCGGCCGCGGAAGTCGGTCGTGCCGCCGTCGGCGTGGCGAAACAGCACGTCGGCGATGCCCTTGCCCTCCGTGCCCGGCAGCCAGGCGGCGACGAACGCGTCGCTGCGGTCGATCTCGCGGTCGACCCACAGCGGCCGGCCGCTGAGCAGCACGGTGACCACGGGCACGCCGCGTCCGGCCACGCGTTCCAGCACGGCCAGGTC
>JBBQYL010000192.1:0-9688 GCA_038208735.1 Burkholderiales bacterium | reverse complement strand
CTACTGGCGCGGGGACGAGCACCGGCAGCAGCTCCAGCGGATCTACGGGACGGCGTTCTTCACCCCAGAGGAGCTGGAGGCCCGCCTCCAGCAGATGGAGGAGGCGAAGAAGCGCGACCACCGCAAGCTGGGCCGCGAGCTCGACCTGTTCCACATCGACGAGCACGCCCCGGGCATGGTGTTCTGGCATCCCAAGGGCTGGGCCGTGTGGCAGGGCGTCGAGCAGTACATGCGCAAGGTCTACCAGGACAACGGCTACCAGGAGGTCAAGGGCCCGCAGGTGATCGACAAGTCGCTGTGGGAGCTCAGCGGCCACTGGGACAAGTACAAGGACGCCATGTTCACGACGGAGAGCGAGAAGCGCGACTACGCCCTCAAGCCGATGAACTGTCCCGGCCACATCCTCATCTTCAAGCAGGGCATCAAGAGCTACCGCGACCTGCCGCTGCGCTACGGCGAATTCGGCAACTGCCACCGCAACGAACCCAGCGGCGGCCTGCACGGCATCATGCGCGTGCGCGGCTTCACGCAGGACGACGGCCACATCTTCTGCACCGAAGACCAGATCCTGCCCGAGTGCCTGGCCTACACGGCGCTGCTGCAGAAGGTCTACAAGGACTTCGGCTTCACGGACATCATCTACAAGGTGGCCACGCGCCCGGCCGCGCGCATCGGTTCGGACGAGATCTGGGACAAGGCCGAGGCCGCGCTCATCAAGAGCCTGGAGGCGTCCGGCGTGGAGGTGGTGCTCGCCCCGGGCGACGGCGCCTTCTACGGCCCGAAGATCGAGTACACGCTGAAGGACGCCCTGGGCCGCCAGTGGCAGTGCGGCACGATGCAGGTCGACTTCTCGATGGCGCAGCGCCTGGGCGCCGAGTACGTGGCCGAGTCGGGCGAGCGCCATGCGCCCGTCATGCTCCACCGCGCCATCGTCGGCAGCCTGGAGCGCTTCATCGGCATCCTCATCGAGCAGCATGCCGGGGCCCTGCCGGCCTGGCTTGCGCCGGTGCAGGTGGTGGTGTGCGGGATCACCGACCAGCAGGCGGATTACGTGTCCGAAATCGTGAAAGCACTTCAAAAGCAAGGTGTCAAGGCGCACGCCGATTTGCGCAACGAAAAGATCACCTATAAAATCCGTGAGCATTCATTGCAAAAGGTTCCGTTCATCCTGGTCGTTGGCGACAAGGAGAAGGCAAGCGGGGCCGTTGCGGTGCGCGCCCGGGGCAACCGGGATCTCGGCGTGATGCCTCTTGCAGACTTCGAAAAGAAGCTCGCTGAAGACATCGCCGCAAAGATCTGACGGATCGCCGACCACCTTCCTCGACAACGCGCTTGCCAGCGCGTTTTTCGTCCCGGCGGGTCGGCGATTTGCCCCGTTCGCTCACCAACCCTCGCTTTATGCGTCCTGAACTTGCCCAGGATTCGCCCTGAAGGATTTGCACCATCGCTACCTTTGCTGACCGCCGGACTCCCAATGTCGAGCGCAAACACCGGCTCAATCGAGAAATCACCGCACCCATGGTGCGTTTGAACGGCCCCGAAAACGAGCCGCTCGGCGTTGTGAGCCTGATGGAGGCCCTGCGGCTGTCCAGCGAACACGACGTGGACCTGGTCGAGATCTCCGCCACGGCCGAGCCGCCGGTCTGCCGCCTGATGGACTACGGCAAGTTCAAGTACATCGAGCAGAAGAAGGCCGCCGACGCCAAGTCCAAGCAGAAGATCATCGAAGTCAAGGAAGTGAAGTTCCGTCCTGGCACCGATGATGGCGACTACCACATCAAGATGCGCAACCTGCGCCGCTTCATCTCCGAAGACGGCGACAAGGGCAAGGTCACGCTGCGCTTCCGTGGCCGCGAAATCACCCACCAGGACATCGGCATGCGCATGCTCGAGCGCATTCGCGACGAACTGGCCGATGTTTCCGTGGTCGAGCACATGCCCAAGCTCGAAGGGCGCCAGATGATCATGGTGCTTGCCCCGAAGAAGAAAAGTTAGTCTATAATCCTGGGTTCCCCGGTACGCCTTCCAGGCGTATCGACGGAGTCCACGGTGGATCCCGTGACTGATTTGCAAAATGCGGCGCGTCGAGAGATGCGCTTTTTTTGCGGGAGTCTCGCCAGAAGCCCGGCAGGCAGACAAGTAACGCCGATCAACGACGTTCGCCTGGACCAGGGTGCATTAAAAGGAGCATTCACATGCCCAAGATGAAGACCAAGAAAAGCGCGGCCAAGCGGTTCCGCGTCCGTCCGGGTGGCACCGTCAAGCGCGGTCAGGCGTTCAAGCGCCACATCCTCACGAAGAAGACCACGAAGAACAAGCGCCACCTGCGTGGCACTACCGGTGTGCACGAGACCAACATGGGCCACATGGCCCAGATGCTCCCGTTCGCCGGTCTCTGATCTTCTTTATCGGACTGAAAGGAACTACCCATGCCTCGCGTCAAACGTGGTGTAACGGCTCGCGCCCGCCACAAGAAGATCCTCGCCCTGGCCAAGGGCTACCGCGGTCGCCGCAAGAACGTCTACCGCGTTGCCAAGCAAGCGGTGATGAAGGCAGGCCAATACGCCTACCGTGACCGTCGCACCCGCAAGCGCGTGTTCCGCGCGCTCTGGATCGCCCGTATCAACGCCGGCGCCCGTTCGCATGGCGTCACGTACAGCAAGTTCATTGCCGGCCTGAAGAAGGCCTCCATCGAGCTGGACCGCAAGGTTCTGTCCGACATGGCCATCAACGACCCGGCCGCCTTTGGCGCCATCGTCGCCAAGGTGAAGGCTCAGCTGGCTTGAACGTGATCACGCCGCGGCCGGCTCTTGCGGCCCGCAGCGATCGAAGCCAAAAGATCAGCGCTCCGCGTTGATCCCATGAAAAGGCCGACACCCTGGGTGCCGGCCTTTTTCTTTTTCCTGTCTCCATTTGCGGTCAAGCTCATCGGCTTTGGCCGCCGGACAACATGAACGATCTCGACCTCCTGGTGCAGTCCGCCGAAACCGATTTCTCCGCCGCCGCCACGCCGGCCGACCTGGAGAACGCGAAGGCCCGATTCCTGGGCAAGACCGGTCGCGTGACCGAGCTGCTCAAGGGCATGGCCGCGCTGCCGGTCGAGGAGAAGAAGACCCGCGGCGCCGAGATCAACGTCGTCAAGCAGCGCATCGAGGTCGCGCTCACCGCGCGCCGCCAGGCGCTGGCCGACGCCGAGCTGCAGGCGCAGCTCAAGGCCGAGGCGCTCGACGTGACGCTGCCGGGCCGAGCGCGCGGGCAGGGCGGCCTGCACCCGGTGTCGCGCTCGCTGGAGCGCATCGAGCAGATCTTCGGTTCGATGGGCTTCGACGTGGCCGACGGCCCCGAGATCGAGGAAGACTGGTTCAACTTCACGGCGCTCAACACGCCGGAAGACCATCCGGCGCGCTCGATGCACGACACCTTCTACGTTGACGCCGGCGCGCAGGCGTCGGACAGCAAGAATTCTGGCGGCTACCTGCTGCGCACGCACACCAGCCCGATGCAGGTGCGCTACGCGATGCAGCACGTGAAGAAGCACGCCGGCCAGGCCACGATGCCCGAGATCCGCGTCATCGCCCCGGGCCGCACCTACCGCGTCGACTCCGACGCCACGCACTCGCCCATGTTCCACCAGTGCGAAGGCCTGTGGATCGGCGAGAACGTGAGCTTCAAGGACCTGCGCTCGGTGTTCACCGACTTCCTGCGCCAGTTCTTCGAAGCCGACGATCTGGTCATCCGCTTCAGGCCGTCGTTCTTTCCGTTCACCGAGCCCTCGGCCGAGGTGGACATCGCCTTCCAGAGCGGCCCGCTGAAGGGCCGCTGGCTGGAGGTGGCCGGCTCCGGCCAGGTGCATCCGAACGTGGTGCGCAACTTCGGGCTCGACCCCGAGCGCTACATCGGCTTCGCGTTCGGCATGGGCCCGGACCGTCTCACGATGCTTCGCTACGGCGTCAACGACCTGCGCCAGTTCTTCGACGGCGACCTGCGCTTCCTGTCGCAGTTCCGCTGATCGCAGGCCGCCGCCGACCCGTCCCCACCGAATACGAATCCGAGCCCCATCATGCAATTCCCGGAATCCTGGCTGCGCGAGTTCTGCAACCCGCCCATCTCCACCGAGCAACTGGCCGACCTGCTGACCATGGCCGGCCTCGAGGTGGAGGAGATGCATCCGGTGGCGCCGCCGTTCTCGGGCATCGTCGTCGCCGAGATCCTCGAGGCCGTGCAGCACCCCAACGCCGACAAGCTGCGCGTGTGCAAGGTCGACGTCGGCGCGCTGTCGCCCGACGGCCCGCTGCAGATCGTGTGCGGGGCGCCCAATGCACGCGTGGGCATCCGCGTGCCGCTGGCCATGGTGGGCGCCGAGTTGCCCCCGGGCGATGACGGCAAGCCGTTCAGGATCGGCGTGGGCAAGCTGCGCGGCGTCGACAGCTTCGGCATGTTGTACTCGGCCCGCGAGCTCAAGCTGTCGGAGGATCATGGCGGACTCCTGGAGCTGCCGGCCGATACCCCGCTGGGTGTCGACATTCGCGACGTGCTCAAGCTCGACGACACCCTCTTCACGCTCAAGCTCACGCCCAACCTGGCGCACAACCTGTCGGTGCTGGGCATCGCGCGCGAGGTGTCGGCCCTCACCGGCACGCCGCTCAACCTGCCCACGTTCACGCCGGTGAAGCCCACGAGCGACGCCCAGGTGCCGGTGCGCATCGAGGCGCCCGACCTGTGCGGCCGCTGGGCCGGTCGCGTGGTCAAGGGCGTGGACACCCAGGTGGCCACGCCCGCCTGGATCGTCGACCGCCTGGCCCGCTGCGGCCAGCGCTCGGTGTCGCCGCTGGTGGACATCTCCAACTACGTCATGTTCGAGCTGGGCCGCCCGTCGCACATCTTCGACCACGCGAAGATCCACGATGAGCTGGTGATCCGTTGGGCCAAGCCGGGCGAGACGCTCAAGCTGCTCAACGGCAACACCGTGACGCTGGACGAGAAGGTGGGCGTGGTGGCCGACAGCGCCGGCCCCGAGTCGCTGGCCGGCATCATGGGCGGCGACGCCTCGGCCGTGTCCGACACCACCACCGACGTCTACGTGGAGGCCGCGTTCTGGTGGCCCGTGGCCGTGGCCGGCCGCTCGCGCCGCTTCAACTTCTCCACCGACGCCGGCCACCGCTTCGAGCGCGGCGTCGACGCCGAGACCATTCCCGAGCACCTCGAGCGCATCACGCAGCTGATCCTCGACATCTGCGGCGGCCAGGCCGGCCCGCTCAACGACGTCGTCGCGCGCCTGCCCGCGCGCCCGCCCGTCACGCTTCGCGTGGCGCGCGCGGCCAAGGTCATCGGCATGCCCTTGACGCAGCAGGAGTGCGCCGGCGTGATGAAGCGCCTGGGCCTGGCGTACACGGAGACCGACGGCGCCATCACGGTGACGCCGCCGAGCTGGCGCTTCGACCTCCAGATCGAGGAAGACCTGATCGAGGAAGTGATCCGCGTGGTGGGCTTCGGCAAGCTGCCCGACACCCCGCCCATCGCGCCGGTGACCGCGCGCGTGCGCCGCGAAGCCAGCCGCTCCAGCCATGCGGTGCGCCGCGCGGTGGCGGCGCTCGACTACCAGGAGACCATCAACTTCTCGTTCGTCGAGGCACGCTGGGAGCACGAGCTGGCCGGCAACGCCGCGCCCATCGAGGTGCTCAACCCGATCGCCGCGCCGCTGGCCGCGATGCGCTCCGGCCTCGTGGGCAGCCTGGTGCAGATCCTGCGCAACAACCTAGCCCGCAAGGCGCCGCGTGTGCGCATCTTCGAGATCGGCCGCGTGTTCTCGCGCGACGCCAGCGTCACGTCGACGCTCACGAGCGTGGCCGGCATCTCGCAGCCGCTGCGCGTGGCCGGCCTGGCCTGGGGCCCGGTCGACCAGCTGCAATGGGGCGCCGCCGAGCGCCACGTCGACTTCTTCGACGTCAAGGGCGACGTGGAGCAGCTGCTCGCGCCGCGCGCCGTCTCGTTCGTGGCCGCTGAGCATCCCGCGATGTACCCGGGCCGCTGTGCCGCGGTGATCGTCGGCGGCCAGGCCATCGGCCACGTGGGCGAGTTCCACCCGCGCTGGCGCCAGGCCTACGACCTGCCGACCGCGCCCATCGTGTTCGAGCTCGACCTGGCCGGCGTGCAGGCCCGCGGGGTGCCGCAGGCCGCCGCGCTGCCGCGCCAGCAGGCCGCCCGCCGCGACCTCGCGCTGGTGGTGCAGGACAGCGTCAGGCACGACGCGCTGATGGCCGCGCTGCGCGACGATGCCTCGGGCCTGGTGCGCTCGGCCACGCTGTTCGACGTCTACCGCCCCAAGGCCGGCGCCGCCGACTTTGCCGCGGATGAACGCAGCCTGGCCGTGCGCCTCGAGCTGCTGTCCGACGACGCGACCCTCACTGACGAGGTGATCGACGCCGCGGTGGCCTCGGCCATCGCGCGCGCCACCGCGGCGTGCGGCGCGCGCCTGCGCGCCTGAAGGCCCGAAAGGTCTGCGATGATCCACCCATGGACACTGGAATGACCGAAGAGACCCGCACCGACGCCGTCATCCTGCCTTCGCTGGAAACGCCCACGCTCACGAAGGCGGAGCTGGCCGAGCTGCTGTTCGACCGCATCGGCCTGAACAAGCGCGAGTCCAAGGACATCGTCGAGGCCTTCTTCGACCTGTTGCACGAGGCGCTGGTCAAGGGCACCGAGGTCAAGCTCTCAGGCTTCGGCAACTTCTCCATCCGCGAGAAGGGCTCGCGCCCGGGGCGCAACCCGCGCACCGGCGAGGCCGTGCCCATCAAGGCGCGCAACGTCGTCACCTTCCATTCCAGCCACAAGCTCAAGGCCATCGTGCAGGGCGAGATCCCGTCGCCCGAGGAGTTCGAGTAAAGTCTGAGCCCCACTCCAGAGACCGTTGATTCACAACGGCACAGGAGCCGGGCAACAGGAGGGGGAGGACTTATGAGAACTTCCGTAGAGGTCACCCAATGAGCGCGGACAGCAGCAAGCCGTTGCCCGCCATTCCCGCCAAGCGCTACTTCACCATCGGTGAGGTGAGCGAGCTGTGCGGCGTGAAGGCCTACGTGCTGCGTTACTGGGAACAGGAGTTCACGCAACTCAAGCCCATGAAGCGCCGCGGCAACCGCCGCTACTACCAGCACCACGAGGTGCTGCTGATCCGCCGCATCCGCGACCTGCTGTACGAGCAGGGCTTCACCATCAGCGGCGCCCGCAACCAGCTCACCGACGCGGCCGGCAGCCACGCCGCCGCGCAGGCACAGGCGCAGGCGCACGCCAGCGAGCCCACGGATTTCGACGAGCTCGACGACGATGCGGACGCCGACACCGGGCGAGCGCCAGCTCGCGCGCGCGATCCGGGCATGCGCTCGCGCGCGACCGACGTGGCCGAGCTCGACGACGCCGCGCTGGAGGCGATGGCGCGCGACGACCTGGCGCTCATCGAACGCGCGCAGCGCGGGGTGGGCGAGTTCGCGGTCGCCGGGACGGGCACGGGCACGGGCACGCAGGCGCGAGCGTCCAGCGGCGTGGCCGCTGGCAAAGCCGGGGGTCGCGCCGCGGCGCTGCAGTCCATTCGCCGCTCGCCCGCGATCTCCAGCGCGCCGAGCGCGCCGCTGGTCGACCTGTCCACGCCGGACCAGATCCGCATGGAACTGCTCGCCATCCGCGCGTTGTTGGTCAGCTGACAACTTTCGGCCCATCTTTCGCCCGAAACTCTATTCCCGGGCTATACTTCAAGGCTCAGTCGGGGCGTAGCGCAGCCTGGTAGCGCACTTGCATGGGGTGCAAGGGGTCGCGAGTTCGAATCCCGCCGCCCCGACCAATTTATTCAATAAAATCAAGTACTTACCGCGTCAAAGTCAGTTGGAATTTCCCCAAAACTGGCTGGTGGTGAATACCTGGTGAATACTTTGGAACTTGAGTGATTTGCTCAGGTTCGGTACCGACCGAGAGAAGGCCCTGGATGGCAACGCCGCCCAGGGCCTTTTTCTTTGCTCGGCGCAACTGCTATGGGCATTCGCGGCGTCGAGCCAAGTCCAGGACGGAAGACTTACGCTTGCTGTTGGGATAGTCGTAGATTCTGCTATCGAGAAGAAAGCTTCTTGTTTTAGGAAGTTCTTGAAACAGGTATCATTCTTCTTGTTTCGAGAATCTTCCTTCTCGCACCCAGAATGATTTCAGACTTCCTCTTCACGCCGAAGCAGCAGCGTCTGCTAGCGACCCTGCTCCTGCAGCCGGAGCGGAGATTCACATTCGCGGCCCTGCAGGACAAGGTACCCGGGGGGACGGGGTCCCTCTACCAATACGTGCGCTCGCTAGTCGAGGCCGGCGTCCTGACGTCGACGCAGGTTCGCGGCTCGAAGCTGTACAAGGCCAACGTCGACCACCCGCTATATCCGGAACTGCGCAACATCGCGGTCAAGACGTTCGGCGTCGTCGAGCCCATTCGCGACGCTTTGAAGCCGTTCGCGGCGGACATCGAGCGCGCCTTCATCTTCGGCTCCATCGTCAAGGGCTCAGACGACTACGAGAGCGACATCGACGTCATGATTGTCGGCCGTGTGAGCAAGGGCAAGCTCCTCCAGGCACTGCAGAAGACGGAGAAATTGACGGGTCGCCCAGTTCATGCCAACGTGTACGGCATCGACGAGTGGCCTTCCGCGACTCAAGACCCAGTTATTTCGGCCATTCTCGAAGGACCCACCCTTGAGCTTCACTTCTCCCAAGGCGCCGACAGCGGCGATGAGTAGCCTCGTTGCGGCAGGCAACTTGAAGGTGAGCGCCTTCGCGTGGGTGCAGGCACAACAGTTTCGCAAGAACGCTGAACAGCTCTTGGCGGACTCCCGTCGTCCAATGATTTCGACGACGGGCATGTTCCTTCTAGCTTACGAATGCATTCACACTGCCTGCGTCGGGTATCTATTTGCGCACGGACTCGCCCCTGACAAAGGGCCCGGGCATCGGCAGAACTTGCTCGAGGTCGCCCTGACAGAGCTCGCCATCCCCGAGGCGGAACGAGATGAAGCTCTCGATGCGCACAGGACGCGCAATGAACTCACCTATCGCAAGCCTGCGCCACCTGTGTCACAACAGGAGGCAACCGACCTTGTCGCGATTGCGCAGCGCGTGATGACCCAAGCCAGGGTGAAGCTTCCGGATTGGTTTGATGACGGGACGCCGCCCGTCCAACCTGCGGTGGCGGCGCCAGCACCCGCGCCGACGAAATCCTGACTCCGGCGGCCCACAGCCTAGCCATCGACCTCGGGATTACGTATCTCGCCAAGCCAGTGCGTCCCCAGGGCAAAACTGCTCAGGGGGTGTAACGCTCGGTACCGGGGGAGCACGCAGGTGGCTTTCCTGTGTCATGTATCCAGCGAATCTTCCCACTCGGCTCCAAGTACCCATGAGAGTGCCGACATGCGACCGCTCAAGAGTCCCCATTCGAAATCGTTCCACCCGAGATTCTTCTTGCCGAACTTGCGTTCGATGCGCCGGGCGGCCTTCTTTGCATCCTCAAGAATCGGCTCTTGAGCGTAAGCGTTCCGCCATCCCATCTTTCCCATAGACGGCGAAGCTGAGAACCTTGCGTCCGTGATTTCAACGGACAAGGCGAGGTGGTGATGGATCGAGAGCGGATGGAACGGTGCCTGGAGCAGGTGAAGGCATATCAGGC
>JBBQYL010000191.1:0-9716 GCA_038208735.1 Burkholderiales bacterium | reverse complement strand
AGTTCTGGCAGGTGCACCGCTCGACCATCGTCAACCTGGCGCACCTGGCCGGTACGCGACGCGACGATGCGAGCCGCCTGTTCGTGCGCATGGCCGGATGGAAGGACGAGCTGCCCGTGAGTCGGGCCTACGTGCACCTGTTCAAGCCGATGTGAGCGTGCGAGGCCGCGGCGTCAGGTCTTCCTGAGCGCCGTCTCGCGCTGCCCCGCGGTCAACGCCCCCGCGCAGTCGGCCGCGAAGAAGGCCCAGTTGTCGGCGTTGCGAAGCGTGTCGCCGCTGGGGTAGCCCGCGTGCGGGCCGATGCCGGCCCAGGCGTAGCGCGACTGGCCGTCGTTGACGTCGTGCGTGCCGCAGACCAGGTGCGAGAGTTCGTGCACGAGGATGCGCGTCCAGTTGGCCTGGCCACGCAGCACGTTGCCGGGCAAATCCTTGAAGAAGGCGCCCTCCACGTAGACGACGTCCATGCCCTCGCTGCGGGCGCGGAACGCAAACGCCTCGGTGCGCAGGAACTCGGCCTCGACGGCGCTGCTGGCCGCGCGGAAAGGCACCCAGTCGGTGATGACGAAGCGGCCGCGGTTGAGCGACGCGACGATGTCCTTGAAGCCGCGCGTGAGCGTGGCCACGAGCCGGTCGACGCTGGCATCGCTGGCGCCGGCCTCCACGAACCAGCGTCGCACCATCGCGCGCGCGTCCGCCTGCGCGAGGGCACGCCCGGTTGAGGCGTCCGCGACCGCGCCTGTGCGCGCGCGCCGTGCGTCGGCCAGCACCATGGCCGCCCTCTGGCACCAGCCCAGGCCCTGCGACGTGGCCGCGCCGAGCCAGCGCCGCTGCTGGCGGTCGAAGTGCTCGCGGCTGCCGGCCAGCAGCAGGCGCACGCCGGCCGCGTTCGCGGCCTCGTCGGTGAACTGGCTGCTGGGCCAGTCGGTGAACTCGGACGGAAGCGCGACGATCCAGACGCCGCGGCCGCCGGCGCGGCCTTCGACATGCACGTGGCGCAACAGCTTCAGCGCCGCGGCGCGCAGGCGCACGTCCTCGGCGATCAGGGCAGTCGTGCCCGCGGTCACGCCCGCGGGCGCGACCGCGCGCAGGAGGCCGTCGGCCTCGTCCACGCGCGTGGCGTCGGCGCCGTGCGTGGCACGGCGGCGCAGCTCGTCGAGCGCGTCGGCCCGGCCCAGGTCGAAGCCGTCCTCGCCCATCATCTGCGCCAGCTGCGCGACGACAGGCTGCCAGCCGGGCTCGAACGCGGCGGCCGACGCCAGCGCCGCGCGCGTGGCGTCGTACTCGCTCCTGAACTTGCGGTTCCAGTCGACCATGGCCCGCGCTGCTCAGGCCTGTTTTCTCAGGACGTGCGCACGAACGAGCCGGCCGTCTTGTAGCCCAGCTTGGCCAGCGCGCGGCTCTTGACGCCGGCGAAGAACGACGGCTGCGCGAACGTGCCCTTGTTGGTGGACAGTCCTTCGAGCTGCAGGCGCGACGACGTGATGTTGCGGGTGGCGATCTTGAGCAGCGGATCGAGCTGCGTGCGCTTCATGAGCTCGACGCGATCCATCCAGCCCGGGCCGCCGATGTCGTCCACCAGCAGGTTGACGATGTTGGACGTGTCGGTGCATGTGAGCAGGTAGCAGCCGAGGATGGGGCACTTCTTGAACACCGTGCTGTCCAGGCTGGCGGGCTTGGCCAGGCGGGCGTTGCCGGCCTGCATGTCCTTGATGTCCAGGCCCAGGTAGAACAGCTGCAGGCCCAGCGACGCCGCCGCGTTGGCCAGGCCGATGGCCACGGTGGTGGCGGTACCGCCGTCGCCCAGCACGCCGGCGATCTTGCCGCCGGTGGCCGCGGCCTGCTGGGCCATCTGGATGGAGTGCTTGCCCAGGTCGCGCTGGATCAGGTTGCGCACGGCCTTGCACGCCTCCAGGGGGTCGCCCGGCAGGGCGCCCTCCGTCCACTCGGCGCTCTTGTACAGCGAGTGGGCGTCGTTGACGACGTGCGCGGTGGCGGTGGCGGTGGCCAGCTTGCGCGCGCTGTTGATGATGCCGACGAACGGGATCACCTCGGCGATCAGGTTCTCCATCGCCTCGAGGCCGATGGCCTCGGCCACGGAGTCCAGTCCGGGGACGTCGGCGCAGCCCTTGATGAAGTCGGTGACCATCGACATGGTGCCCGACGAGCCGCTGCTGGCGCTGCTGGCGGTGCTGGCCGCCGAGCTGCTGCTCTTGCCGACCTTCTGGGCGCCGCTGGCGATGGCCTTGCCGCTCTTGGCCATGCCCGCCACCGCCGTGAGGGCACTGTTGGTGCCGAACTTCAGCTTGGTGCCGGTGAACATGGTGTTGAGCGCCTGCAGGCGCGCCATGGCGAGCATCTCGCGTGCCGCGGCATCGGAAGATGAGGAAACGTGGGACGGCATGGGGTGCGTCCTCCTTCTAGGTTGGTTGTGACGGCCTCCTGCCGTCTTCTTTTCTGGACTCGGTGCGCGCGGCGCCTCCGCGCGCCTGCGCACCGACGCGGGCTTTCAGGCGAACGAGTAAGCGAACTCGCCGTCTGCCACGCTGACCTTGACGCCCAGGATGGGCGTGCCCGTCATCGTGCGCGTGAGGAACTCGCGCGAGATCTCGGGCAGCATCGTGTTGGTGAGGATGGCGTCGATCATGCGGCCGCCCGACTCGCTTTCGGTGCAGCGGCTGACCACCAGCTTGACCACGTCCTCGTCGTAGTTGAACGGCATCTTGTAGCGCGCCTCGATACGCTTCTTGATGCGGTTGAGCTGCAGCGCCACGATCTTGCCCAGCATCTCGTCGGACAGCGGGTAGTACGGAATCGTGACGAGGCGGCCCAGCAGCGCCGGCGGGAAGATCTTGAGCAGCGGCTCGCGGATCGCCTTGGCCATGCCCTCGGGATCGGGCATCAGGTCCGGATCCTTGCAGAGGTTGGCGATCATGTCGGTGCCGGCGTTGGTCGTCAGCAGGATCAGCGTGTTGCGGAAGTCGATGGAGCGGCCCTCGCCGTCTTCCATCCAGCCCTTGTCGAACACCTGGAAGAACAGCTCGTGCACGTCGGGGTGGGCCTTCTCCACTTCGTCGAGCAGCACCACGCTGTACGGCTTGCGACGCACCGCCTCGGTGAGCACGCCGCCTTCGCCGTAGCCCACATACCCCGGGGGGGCACCCTTGAGCGACGAGACGGTGTGGGCCTCCTGGTACTCGCTCATGTTGATGACGATGAGGTTCTGCTCGCCGCCGTACAGCGACTCGGCCAGCGCGATGGCGGTCTCGGTCTTGCCGACGCCCGAGGTGCCGGCCAGCATGAACACGCCGATCGGCTTGCTCGGGTTGTCGAGTCCGGCGCGCGAGGTCTGGATGCGCTTGGAGATCATCTCCATCGCGTGATCCTGGCCGATGACGCGCTTGCCCAGCAGCGCGGGCAGCTTCAGCACGGTGTCGATCTCGTTGGCGGCCATGCGGCCGACCGGGATGCCCGTCCAGTCGCCGACCACGCTGGCCACCGCCTGGAAATCGACGGTGGGCAGCATCAGCGGGCTTTCGCCCTGCAGCTTGGTGAGCTCGTCCTGCACGCCGCGGAGTTCGGTCATGACGTCGGCACGCTCACCGTCGGTGAGCTTCGGCAAGGACACGCCGTCGGCCAGCGTGGCCTTGGCCTCGACGGCCTTGTCGGCGCTGGCCTCCAGCGCGCTGCCCGTGCCCTCGATCGGCTTCAGGTCGCCACGCAGCTTCGCGCGCAACGACAGCAGGCGGTCGACCAGCGTCTTCTCTTCGGTCCAACGCTTCTTGAGCCCGACAAGGCGATCCTTCTCGGTGGCCAGAAGCGCGTTGACGGCCTCCTCGCGTTCGGCAGTGGGGATGCCGATGGCGTTCTCGCGCGCGATGATGCCGATCTCGGTCTCCAGCGCCTCGATGCGGCGCTGCGAGTCGTCGACCTCGGCCGGCACGGCGTGCAGGCTGATGGCCACGCGCGCCGACGCCGTATCGAGCAGGCTCACCGACTTGTCGGGCAGCTGGCGCGCCGGGATGTAGCGATGCGACAGCTTGACCGCGGCCTCGAGCGCCTCGTCGAGGATCTGCACCTTGTGGTGCTTTTCCATCGTGCTGGCGACGCCGCGCATCATCAGGATGGCCTTCTCTTCGCTGGGCTCGTCGACCTGGATGTTCTGGAAACGGCGCGTGAGGGCCGGATCCTTCTCGATGTACTTCTTGTACTCGGCCCAGGTGGTGGCGCCGATGGTGCGCAGCTGGCCGCGGGCGAGCGCCGGCTTGAGCAGGTTGGCCGCATCGCCGGTGCCGGCGGCGCCGCCGGCGCCCACCAGCGTGTGGGTTTCGTCGATGAACAGGATGATGGGCTTGGGGCTCGCCTGCACCTCGTCGATGACCGACCGCAGGCGCTGCTCGAACTCGCCCTTCATGCTGGCGCCGGCCTGCAGCAGGCCCACGTCGAGCGTGAGCAGCGACACTTCCTTCAGGCTCGGCGGCACGTCGCCGCGCGCGATGCGCTGGGCGAAGCCTTCGACCACGGCCGTCTTGCCGACGCCCGCCTCGCCCACCAGGATCGGGTTGTTCTGGCGGCGGCGCATCAGGATGTCGACCACCTGGCGGATCTCGTCGTCGCGGCCGACGATGGGATCCATCTTGCCGCTGCGCGCCTGCGCGGTGAGGTCGACGGTGAACTTCTTGAGCGCCTCCTGCTTGCCGAGCTGGGCCGGGGCGATCGCGCCGCTGGCTTCGCCAGGCGCCGCGCCGCCGCCGACGTTGGAGCCGTCGCGGGCCGCCAGCGTGTCTTCGGGCGAGCCGTTGACGATCTTGGCGAAGTCTTCGAACAGGTCGTCCGGCTTGATCTTGCGGAACTCGCCGGAGATGGCGTACAGCGCGTTGCGCAGGGTCTGCGTCTTGACGGCGCCGACGATGAGCAGGCCGGTGCGCACGGCGCTCTCGCCGAACTGCAGCGTGCCGTACAGCCAGCCTTCCTGCACCATCTTCTCGATCGTGGGCGAGAAGTCGGAGATGGCCGTGGCGCCGCGCGGCAACGCATCGAGCGACGTGGTGATGTCGCTGGCCAGGCGCGAGGCGTCGAGCGAGTAGTGCTTGAAGATGCGATGCAGGTCGGAATCGCTGGCCTGGATCAGCTGATGCAGCCAGTGCACCAGCTCGACGTACGGATTGCCCCGCAGCTTGCAGAAGACGGTTGCTCCCTCGATTCCCTTGTATGCGACCGGATTGAGCTTGCCAAACAGCGCGACACGACTGATTTCACTCACGGTGACTCCTCATTCGGGCCTCGACGTGCCCAGTTGGATTGTTGAACTGATTTGAGACTTGTTGGAGAGGGTTTTCAATCCCCCCACGAGGGGAACCGCGTCATGTGATGCCCAGGCGCAGGTCGCCGGCGGGCGTCGGCGACGGCCGCTTTCCCAGCCAGGAGGTCCAGCCCAGCGCGCCCGCGGCGCCCAGCTTGACCGCCGGCACTTCGTCCTTCTTCAGCACGAGGTGCATCTCACACGAGAGCTCGTGGCCGATGTAGTTGAGCACCCAGTCCCGGAGTCGCTTCAGGCTGTCGCCGCCGGGCAGGAAGCGCTGGTACTGCGTCAGTGTGAGCGGCCCGATCTCGATGCGGAAGCGGTTCTGGCAGTCCCACACCTTGGCGCCGACGACGGCGCTCTGCCCCAGGGCCACCGGCGCGTTGCGCAGGCCGATACGGGTCAGGGCATCCTCGGGCAGGCGCATCCAGTAGGGCTCCCACTGGTGCACGCGCACGGGCACGCGGAAGAAGTCGTTGAGGATGCGTTCCAGGCCTTCGGCGCTGTGCACCGAGCGACCCAGGATGCCCGCCGCGGCCAGGCGCGCGCCATCGGGCACCGAGTCGCGGCTGGTGAGCGTGGGCTGGCCGTAGCCCGCGATCGAGCCGACCCAGCGGCTGAACGGATCGTTGTCGGGCCGGTCCATGCTGACCGCCGGCGAGGCCTCGGCCCACGCCCGGTACAGCAGCGACAGGAGCCGGTGGTGGAACATGTCGAGGAAGCGCACCAGCGCCCGGTCGGACGGCGTGCGCCGCGAGCGTTCGCGGGCATATTCGGTGAGGTGCAGCGGCAGCGCGCCGTTGGGGCCGAACATGCCGAAGAAACGCTGGTCCAGGATGGGCGGCTTGTCGCCGTCGGCCGGGACGAAACGAGACAACGCGGACGGCGCGAACGCCAGCGTCGGCGATTGCGCGAAGCGGATCGGGTCGTCGCGCAGTCGCAGCGAGGTGCCGATGCGCGGCAGCCCCGGGTGGGCGTTCTCCAGCAGCCGCACGGCCTGGAAGAAGCCGAACTTGTGCGGCTCGGCCTGGAGCTTGTGCAGCAACTCCTTGCGGGCCTCGTAGCGCACCGCGGAAGCGGCCTCCTTCTGGGCCAGCAACTCGATTACCGCCGCGGCGTGACCGCCGACCTCGCCTTTCATCGCGCCCAGCGCGTTGAGGACGTCGGCGACGGTGAGGATCCGGGTGCCTTCCGGATCGTCGTCGTCATCCAGCGGCGGCGCGGACGCGAATTCGCTCATTCGGGCTCCGGGGGCTCAGAGCACCGAGCGCGCACCGATGCGCGCCGGCCAGCTCTTGACCAGGCCGCGGGTCTGCGACGAGATGGCCAGCTGGATGAAACTGTTCATGCTGGCGTAGCGCGCCAGGAAGCGGTCGAGCACCGCGCCCAGCACCAGGACGCCGGTGCCTTCGAAAGCGCGTTCGTCCAGCGTCAGCCAGACCTTGGTGCCGCGGCCGAAGACGATGGGGCCCTTGACCGGCACGCGACTGATGGCCGCCTCGCTGCGCACCGAGATCAGCCCTTCGAGCTGCTTGTGCAACGGCGAGAGCTCGTCCATGCCGTACAGCGACAGCAGCTCGCGCAGCGACGCCGCACCGCCCTGCCCTTCGCTGTCGATGAGCGACAGGTAGTTGAGGGAAAGATGGCTCAACGCGCGCCACTGGGCCTTGCCCTCGCCCACCGGCGTGACCGGTCGCGTGGGCCCGCGGATGCAGCGCACGCCCTTGACCGGCGTGTTCTCTTCCAGGTAAAAATCGTTGGAGCTGCCCACCGACAACGTCAGCGGCAGGTCGCGGTTGGTGCTGAGCGTGTCGATGGCCAGTTGCACCACCGACGCCGGCCATGGCGCGGTCTGCGGGTCGGCCAGCGTCACGTAGACCTCGGTGCCGATGTAGCCGCTGCGCGGGCCGCGCTTGCGCGTGGCGTCCGACATCACGCGCTGGAGCCGGCGCGTGGAAAAGAACGCGTACGAGTCGGAATTGGCGTCGTCGTAGCGCGCATAGAGCGGCCTGAACACGCGCACCTGCTGCACGCCCGACTTGTCGATGCCGGCCACCGACAGCAGTGAGTACACCTCGTAGTCGATGGGCCGCGCGCGGTCGCTGATGACGTGGAACTCGTGATCGCGCGTGGTCACTTCCACGCGGTCGGCGCGCTTCTGGAACAGGTTGATGGCCGGGGTGCAATGCAGCGCGAAGTTGGTCGGGTCGAGCGTCTTCTCCAGCGTGACGTCGCTGCGGTCGGTGATGAACAGCAGCTCGAACTCCGACGAGCCGATCCGCGACAGGATCTCGCGCAGGCCCTTGATGCGGGCGAACAGGAAGCGCGCGGGGAACGCGCTGTATTCCTTCAGAAGGCGATAGCCGGACAACGCACGATCCTGCACCGGCAGCAGCGCCTCGTCGTCCTCGAAGCCTCCAGGCACCAGCGCGCTGGCGGGCAGCACGCCCGCCAGCGCGTTGCGGCGCAGCGGGTCGACCACCGCGATGGCCTGGCAACGCGCGAACAACTGCTCGTAGACGCGGTGCGCGATGCCGTCGTCGCCGGCCATGTGCAGCACCAGTTCGTCGAGCTCCAACTGGTTGGCCAGCAGCGACGCGCCCACGCGCATGCGCACGCGCAGGCAGGCGTTGGGCGACACGAGGCCGGACAGCGCGGCCGGCGGCACGTCGGTGACGTGCGACTGGAAGCGCGCCTGGGCGATGCGCAGCGGCCACAGCCGCACCGCATGTCCGGTGGTGAAGCGGCAGGCGGTGCGCTCCCCGGGCTGCAGGCGGGAACTCATCACGCTGCCGCGCGGCACCGACGGGCCGCCCGCCAGCGCCGGGTCGTCGAGGTCGGGCTCGAACTGCGCGATGAGCATCGACGGCGTGGGCGCCAGGTAGCCGGGATACACCAGCTCCAGCAGGTACTGCGTGAAGCGGCCGTATTCGGAGTCCTGCTGGTAGTGCACGCGCCCGGCGAGGAAGGCGAAGCCTTCGAGGAGGCGCTCCACGTACGGGTCGACGCACTCGCCACCGGACGTGGTCTGTTCCAGCGCCAGGCGCGCGGCGATCTTCGGATGTTCGCGGGCGAACTCCGAGGCGGCATCGCGGATATGCAGCAGTTCCTGCCGGTAGTAGCCGAGTAGACGGGGATCCATCGTGGCCTGAAGAGTGAGGGCTTAAGGGGCTTTCGCCTCGACGACCTGCGTCATGCCGCTCTCGAGATCGATCTCGGTGCGCATGTAGATCTCGAGCGGAATCGGCTGCGACCACATCTGGCCCTCGATGCGGAACCCGAGGACGTTGTGCGCGCTCTCCCGGTCGCGATCGGCGCTCACCTTGAGCGTGTGGGCAATGATGCGCGGCTCGAAGCGCAGGATCACGTCGCGCAGCGCGCGCGCCAGGTCGTTGAGGTCGTACTGGGATGCCGGACGGCCCGCGAGCGGCGGCATGCCGTAGTTGATGACGGAGCCGATGAGCACGGGATCGTCCGCGAAGTCGATGCTGGACTGCGTGGCGTTGAACAGCCAGTTCAGGTCGCGCAGCACGTTCTCGCGCAGCTTCTGCAGCGACGCGGCCCGGTTCTCGCGCGCCTCGGTCGCGCGGCCTAGCTCGTCGTCGACCAGGCGGTCGAGCAACGAAGGATAGAGTCGGTCGCGCGAGAGCGCGTCAGCCATTGGCTTGGGCGGCGGAGTCCGAGGCTTCGGCGTCCGCTTCGTCCGACGACGGCGATTCGACCAGCGGGGTGTCGAAGGCGATGACGCGGACGTCCAGCAGCGCCACCTCGGACTGGTCGGTGGTCAGCACGCGCTGGCCCACGCCATGCCAGGCGCCGCCCGGTTGCTCGCGCCAGTCGGTGGCGCGCGAGAGGCGCAACGCAGCATCGGATTCGCGCTCGGAGCCGGGATAGCGCGTGGGAATCAGCGCCACGTTGACGGCGCCGTTTTCCAGCGTGAGCGTGGCCGGGGCCCAGACGAAATCGCGCAGGTCGGCGGGCTTGTCGATCTCGATGCGGATCAGGCGCGAGATCGGCACCCAGTAGTACTTGCCGTTGATGATGGCCTCGACGACCGGGCCCAGCCGGGCGTCGGCGTCGGCCAGCCACGCGAATGCGACGTCGTCGAGCTTGCCCGACGTGACGGGCGCGGCCTCCAGGGCCTTGGCGCGCAATTCGGAGGCGGCCTCGGGTCGGCCTTCGGCGTCCACGCGCAGCGCCTCGATCAGCAGCGCGAGCCAGTCATCAGGCTGGCCCAGCACCAGGGGCGATCGCTTGCCGTCGAAGACCTCGCGGCGCAACGCCTCGCAGCGCAAGGCCTCGCGGTAGGTGTCGACCATCGGCTTGGAAGAGGCGTCGAGCTCCAGCAGCACGTCGAGCTGCGTGGCGGCCTTCATCCATTCGCCCTGAACGCAGTAGATCTGGAACAGGAAGATCC
>JBBQYL010000190.1:0-9761 GCA_038208735.1 Burkholderiales bacterium | reverse complement strand
GATCGGTGACACATCGCGCAGGATGGCGTAACTCATGTCGAGCGGCAGGCCGGTGCGAGGATTGAGCGACGGCGTCAGCGGCGCAGGGTCGTAGTTGATCTCGGTGATGAGCCGCAGCCAGTTCTTCAGGTACAGCGCGCGCGATTGCTGTGGGATGTCGGCCGCCGGGTAGTGCAAATTGAGAAAAGCCTCCAAGTGCGGCTCGCGGCTTTCAGCAATCACCCAGCCCGAGCCGTCTTGCATGAATTGGTAAACCAGAACGCGGTCATAGACGGCCACCTCACGCACGCGCTCGGCAGCCAGTTGGCACAGTGCCGGCAAAGAAGGGGCGGCGTCAAAGCCCTCGACCATGTCCTGTACGGCGGCCAGCGGGTCAGAGGCAAAGGGGTCGCAGATGTTGGCGGCCTCGAACTCCAGCACCAATGTGTCGCCGCAGCGATGCAGGCTCGCGTCCAGCGGTATGTCGGCGTGCACACGCATCGCGGGGTCCAGCAGGTGACGCGGTGTGGTCAGCGCCTGCTCGGCGCTAAGGCGACGCACGCGAGCGATCTGCGTTGTGTTCAACAAAGTGTCTGCACTTTTGCCCAGAAGATCGTGCAGCGATTTGCCCAGCAGGCCGGGCAGGTCGCCGGCGGCTTGAAGCACTTCCAGCGTGTCGCTGTCCAGCACCAGCAGCACGCCATGCGGCAGGATCGCGCCGGGAATGTGAATGGGCTCGCGGTCGCAGTTGTTGATGTCGGAGGCTGTGCTGGTGGTGGCGCTGGTGTTGGCGCTTGTGGCGACGGGCAGGACGTTGCTCTCAGACATTGTGGCCTTGTAAGTGTGCGTCGCCGGCGACCGCCGGTGCGCGCTGTAGTAGACGCTGGATTTCCGCCTTCACCACGGCGTAGCACTCGCAGGCCCGTGACTCCAGCCCCGCCGGGTCAAGAATGAAGATGTTTCCACGACGGTAGCGGATGTAGCCGCCGTCCTGCAACTTGCTGGCAGCTGCGCTGATGCTTTCGCGGCGCACGCCCAGCAGGCCCGCCACCAGTTCCTGCGTCATCATCATCCCTCCTGGCGGCACACGGTCGGCGGTCGACAGCAGCCAACGGCTCAGCTGTTGCTCCACGGTATGGAAGCGGTAGCAAGCCGCGGTCTGGCCGATTTGCGCGATCAACACCTGCGTGTAGCGAAGCAGTACGGGGCGCAGCGTCCCAGCGCTTGAAAAAGCTTGCGCCAGCGGCTCGCGAGCCATCCGGTAGCAGTAGCCGCCATTTTGCACTACGGCCGAGTTCGGCATTGATTCACCGCCCAGGAACAGTGCAATGCCGACTATCCCCTCGCGCCCCACGCCAGCGCTTTCGGCCATCTCGCCAGTGCTGGTCACGTAATGCAGCGAGACCACCGCCGTGGTGGGAAAGTACGCATGGCGCAAGACTTTGCCAGGCTCGAAAACCATTTCGCCGGGCGCCATTGGCACGCGCTCAAGATCGGCTTCAATCGCGCGAAACTCCTCGGCGGGCAGGGCCGCCAGCAGAAGATTCTGGCGGGGGGTGGGGTCAAGTGACATGCATTGGGAAAACGAGGCGCGCTGGAGCGCTTGCTAGCTGCTCGGCATGAATTCAATGCCAGTGCCGCGGTAGCCGACGAAGCGGCACCTGGAGTCGAACATCGGCCGGCCGCTGACGCGGAACTGCTGGCGCTGGCCACTGACCTGGGTACGGTGGACGACAAGGTCTATAAAGGGCAGGCGGGCGGAGACGCAGGTTTGCAGCGCCATGCGCTCGGTTTCGTCCCAACCGCCGAACCATCGCGCGGCATCGCCCTTGGCATCAGCCTGAAATTCAGCGCGCAGGCCCAGAAGCTCCATCACCGGCCCCGAGACGCTCGTAAATTTACCGCGTTCGTCCTGCTCCCAATACCAGTCCGAAGCCATCTCGGTCAAACCGCGATAGCGCGCTTCGCTCTCGCGCAGCTCTGCTGTCCGCTCTTGCACAGCCAGCTCCAGCGCAGCGTTGTAGCCTTCGAGCTTGCGGTACAGAAGTCGCACTTCGAGCATGTTGTGAATGCGCGTCTTGACCTCCAAAAAGTCGAACGGCTTGCTGATGAAGTCTTTGGCGCCGGCCTGCAAAGCGCGAAGCTTGTGGCCAGGCTGGGCGGTAAGCACAATGACCGGCAGGTAGCTGTCCAGCGCACTGCGCTTCAGCTCTTCAATCACGCCAAAGCCGTCGAGACCGGGCATTTCGACGTCCAACAGAATCAGGTCGTAGGAATGTCGGTGGTGCAGGGAGCAGACCTTCGTCGGATCAAGCGTGGCGCTGACCTGCGTGTAGCCCGCGTCGCCCAGTAGAAGGCGCAACACCTCCACATTGGCTGCCTGGTCGTCCACGATGAGAATGCTGGCGGCGAGGATGTGTCGGTCCATTGTCATGGGGTGAGCTCTGCTGCGTTCAATTCGAGCCAGTAGGCGTCGGCATTGCCGGTCGGGCCGGCGATGTTTTCAGTCGCAATCGCGCCGCCCATATTGCTGGCCAGTTGCTGGCTGACGATCAGTTTGATGTGGTTGGCTGGGTCATCGTGGGTCAACCACGCGACCGACCGGCCGCAGCTTGTATCCCGAAAATTCACGCGAAGACGGCCATCTGCGCATCGGTGACAACTCACATGCACGGTGCCAGCGGCGCCGCTGTGCGACAGCGCATGGCCAACGAGAGTCATGAGAATCTGCCGCAGCCGTGCGCGATCAGCCATGACGAACAGGGTCTGCGCTGGCCAGGCGAACACCACGTCGACATCGTTTTGGCGCGCCAAAGGTCTGACCAGAGCTTCGCATTCGCGCAGCACCTCTTCAAGCGAGAGACGTTCCATCTGCATCTGCAGTTTGCCGCACTCGAGCAGCGACGCATCAAGGATCTCGTCGATCAAAGCCAGCAAACCCCAGCCTGCTTTGAGGATCTGCGCCAAGCCGTGCTTCTGGCGCGAAGTCGGCGCTGGCATCCCGGCGTCCATGAGTTCGGCGAAGCCGAGAATGGCAGTCAGAGGCGACCGCAGAGCATGGCCCATGGCCCACAAAAACTCTGAATGAGTGCGGAGGGCCTGTGCAAGCGCGTCTTCGGCGGCCCTGAGCTTCAGCGCCATTTCGCGCAAGGGATCATCCGCATGTGCCGAAGCCAACTCCTCGGACTCCATCAGCGCGGAGCCCAGAGTCGGCAGGTCTGCGTCGCGCTGTATCGGCATTGCTGCGGCATGGCGGCCTTCTCTGGGTGAATTGGGCTTCATCGTACCGTCAAGCACCGCGGCCGACTGTCCATGCGGCGCCACGCACGGCGTGCTGGTGCGGAGAGATCCACGCGGGAGTGAGTATCGATCCCTCGATTCGAGCTGACTGGGTACACGCTGCGCCTAGAAGACGAGCTCAACTGCTGCTGGGTTGGTGACTTCGATGGTCATCGAGAGACGAACCGCGTACTCCGCCAAGACCTGCTTCAAGGATCGACCCACCAAATCTTTGATCGCGCACCCGAGTGCCCGCGTTGATGTGGGCGAAGCCTCCAACCACCTGAAGTCGGGCACGTCTCTGCTCTCGTCGAGCACTGGCGCAAGGTGCATGAGGGCGGGCTGGACGATTTCGCCGACTGTGGCGATTTACCACCTGGCGCGTTGCAACGGATTCATGGATCGGGTCCTCCGCTTGAATCGCCGTACTACTCGCCGAACATGACGAGTCGTTCAAGGGCCGCCATGGGTGTGATGAGGTTTGCGTCCATGGCAAAAGCGGATGCGCGGTTCAGTAGACCCAGTGTAAGCACCGCCAAGTCAGCCGTCTGTGCGCCGGTTAACTTATGACGGCATGTCTTCCTACACGGTCTCCGCGAGTTGTCCGAGGCAAGAAGTGCGCTCGCGCCTCGCCCGAGTGACGCGCTCTTGCAGCGGACGACCGCTATTTGCCGTCGGAATCAACGACATGAATGGCAGCCAAGGGTTGAGTCCTGTGTTCGCGGCACCTGGCAGCAGTCGTTCAAGCGGCCGGGGGGTGAGCAAGCTGCCGGCGTCAACGACGTTCACTTTCACCCGGCGGAGCCGCGCAGCTTCCGTGTCACCTCACGAGGTCGTTCCAAGATGGGCTTCGGGGCGTGCGTGGAGGCTGCTGTCTCCCTGGCTTGCAGCTGGGCACCGAATGCGGTCGTCAGGGTGGTGCAACGAAACTGCTAACCGCCAGTCCGCTGTCTTGCGGCTTCGCGGTTGTCGTCCGCCTCGACGGCGCTGCATCTGGAGCTCATGGGGCGTCTCTTGGTGTGATGCCATCCAACCGCAATGCGGAGTCCCACCGGAGCCCTCTGCCACCCTGATTCCGAAATATCTTCGTTGGGTGCGCCAGCGCATATACGCATGGCTCGCAACAGATCAAACTAGTTCAAAGTCCGCTCCAGGGCAACGACACGAGACCGCGCGAGCCAGGCGATCTGTGGGCTCGACGGCTCACCATTGGACTTCCATGCGACAGTTTCTTTTGAACAACCGCGAAGACTTGATCGCGCGTTGCAAGGCGAAGGCGGCCAAGCGCCCGAGGCGCGCGGCCACAGCCGCCCAGCTCGCCAACGGCATCCCCATGTTCCTCGACCAGATCGTCAGGACGCTCGGCGCCGAGATGCTGGGCCACGCTTGCGAGAGCGTCCGGATCTCCGGCTCCTCGTCGGGCGACATGGCAGCCCTCTCCGAGATTGGCGTGAGCGCCGCCGCGCATGGCGGCGAGCTGATGCGGCTGGGCTTCACCGTCGACGCCGTAGTTCACGGCTACGGCGACCTCTGCCAAGCCATCACCGACCTCGCGGTGGAGCGCGACGCCCCATTCACCATCGACGAGTTCCGCACCCTCAACCGCTGCCTCGACAACGCGGTGAGCGAGTTCGGGGCCCAGCGCGACGCGCGGGACGCCAGCGCGCGCGCGGCCGATGAGAACGAGCGGATGGGCGTGCTGGTGCACGAGCTGCGCAACGTGCTCCAGACTGCAACGCTTGCCTTCCAGGCGCTGGAATTGGGACTGCTTCCCGTCGGCGGGGCCACCGGCGGCCTGGTCGCGCGCAGCCACGCCTCGATGGCCGCGATGCTGAGCGATTCTATGGTGCAGGTGCGCGGCGCCGCCCACGCGACCGCCGACGAAGTCTTCTCCGTCGCTGAACTCGTCGCCGACGCGGCGCGGGCCGCCAGCTATGACGCGGCCTCGCGAAGCTGCGCGTTCAACGTAGCGGAGGTGGATCCCTTCCTCGGCGTCTCGGGACACCGCGCGAAGATCTTGGCGGCGCTGGCCAACATCCTTCAAAACGCCTTCAAATTCACGCATCCCCGAACCGCGGTCGAATTGGTCACGCGCGCCGACGGCAAGCGGATATTCATCGAGGTGTCTGATCATTGCGGGGGGCTCCCGCACGGCGCCACCGAGGCGATGTTCCGGCCCTTCACGCAGTCCGGCGAGGATCGCAGCGGGCTTGGCTTGGGGCTCTCCATCGCCCGCTGCGGCGTCGAGGCGGACGGCGGTACATTGACCGCGCGTGACGTGCCAGGCGCAGGCTGCGTGTTCACCATCGAGCTTCCCCAGCGAGCGCTGCACTAGCGACCGTGACAGCGATCGTCTGCCCCGAACCCGTCAGCTTGCGAAGCGCCACGGCGCGCGCAGAACCACGCGCAGCGCCCGGGCATCTCACCGCAGCCCCGATCATGCTGGTGTGCGTGCGCTGGTATGCCGCCTATCCCTTGAGTCTGCGCAACCTCGAAGAGATGATGGCCGAGCGCGGCGTGGCCGTCGATCACGCGAAAGTGCATCGCCGGCATTGAGGTCATGCACATGATTCGCAAGGGCCAGTGGGCTGGCCCCGAAAGCCAAGTCATGTCCGCAGCAGAGCTGTTCTACAGCCTGGCCTACTGAACTTCTGCGGTTCCCCGGGCCTCAGGACCGTCAGTCCTCCGCTACTGCGACAGAACCCGGGCGACTGCTACCTGCTGCCGCGCGGGCTGCCGTTCCGCCTTGACAGCGACCTCTCGCCGACGCCGGTGGACGCCATGACCTTCCTGCGCACGCCCCTGCGCGGCACCACGCGCGTGGTCAACGGCGGCGGCGATTGCTTCGCGATCGGCGGCCACTTTGCACGCGCAGCCCGGCCGACGTTGGACCATCGACGAACTCGCGAAGGAGGCCGCGATGTCGCGTTCCACCTTCGCGCTGAAGTTCAAGCGCCTGGTCGGCGCTGGGCTACGAATCGGAGAGTGCGTTCTCCACGGCGTTCAAGCGGGTGATGGGCGCACCGCCGCGGCACTATGGCCGTGGAAACGCGACGCCGCCATCCCCGGAGCCGCCCACGTCCGGGGTCAGGCATTGCCTCACGACGCTGCACGTCGCGAGGAGATGCCAGACCCCTTAGCCCAGCTTCTTCTTCAACATCTCGTTGACCTGCGCCGGGTTCGCCTTGCCCTTGCTGGCCTTCATCGCCTGGCCCACCAGCGCCTGGAACGCCTTGTCCTTGCCGGCACGGAACTCGTCCACCGACTTCTGGTTGGCGGCCAGCACGCCGTCGATGATGGACTCGAGCTCGCCCGAGTCGTTCATCTGCTTGAGGCCCAGCGTGTCGATGACCACGTCGACGCTGCCGGCCGTGCCCTTCTCGCGCGTCCACAGCGCGTCGAACACCTGGCGCGCGGCGTTGTTGGAGATGATGCCGTCCTGGATGCGCTGGATGAGCGCGGCCAGCAGCGCGGCGTCCACCGGCGCCTCGACGATGTCGATGCCGTCGGCGTTGAGCCGGCGCGAGAGCTCGCCCATCACCCAGTTGGCCACCAGCTTGGCCGGCGCGCCGGCGTCGCGTGCGGCCTCGTAGTAGCGCGCGGTGGCCAGCGACTGCGTCATCGACGCCGCGTCGGCCGGCGCGAGCCCGTCCGCGGTCTGGAAGCGCTCGGCCATCGCGCGCGGCAGCTCGGGCATCTGCGCGCGCACCTGCTCCACCCACTCGCGCGAGATCACCAGCGGCGGCAGGTCGGGGTCGGGGAAGTAGCGGTAGTCCTGCGCGTCTTCCTTGGTGCGCATCATGCGGGTCTCGCCGGTGTCCGGGTCGAACAGCACGGTGGCCTGGATGATCTTGCGGCCATCCTCCAGCTCGTCGATCTGCCAGTTGATCTCGTAGTCGATGGCCTGCTGCAGATGGCGGAAGCTGTTGAGGTTCTTGATCTCGCGGCGCGTGCCGAACGGCTGCCCGGGGCGGCGCACCGACACGTTGGCGTCACAGCGGAACGAGCCTTCCTGCATGTTGCCGTCGCAGATGTCGAGCCATTGCACCAGCACGTGCAGCGCCTTGGCGTAGTCGACGGCCTCGGTGGACGAGCGCATGTCGGGCTCGGTGACGATCTCCAGCAGCGGCGTGCCCGCGCGGTTCAGGTCGATGCCCGACATGTTGGCGTGGCCCTCGTGCACCGACTTGCCCGCGTCCTCTTCCAGGTGGGCCCGGGTGAGGTTCAGCTTGCGCAGCTCGCCGTCGTGCATGAACGAGACGGTGCCGCCCTGCACCACGGGGATCTCGTACTGGCTGATCTGGTAGCCCTTGGGCAGGTCGGGATAGAAGTAGTTCTTGCGCGCGAAGATCGACAGCGGCGCGATGGTGGCGTTCACCGCCAGGCCCAGGCGGATGGCGCGTTCGACGGCGCCGCGGTTGAGCACGGGCAGCGTGCCGGGCAGCGCCAGGTCCACGGCCGAGGCCTGGGTGTTGGGGGCCGCGCCGAACTCGGTGGACGCGCCCGAGAAGATCTTGCTGGCCGTCGACAGTTGCGTGTGGGTCTCGAAACCGATCACGACTTCGTAGCCGCGAATGAGGGTGCTCATGATGGGACGTTGTCCTTGGGAATTTTGGTCGAAGCGGCCGCGCCGCGACGCGGCGAGATGAGTTCTTGTTCGGTGACGATGCTCGCGCGCGCGAGCGCCTGCGCGGCCTCGCGCGCCACCCCGGCCGCGGACGTTCGTGACGCCTCGAGCGACTCGCGGCAGCGCGCGGCGTACGCAGGCGCGAGTTCGACGCCGATCGCGTTGCGCCCCAGCGCCAGCGCCGCGGCCAGCGTGGTGCCCGAGCCGGCGAACGGGTCGAGCACGGTGTCACCCGGATCGGTGAAGAGTTCGATGAACCAGCGCGGCAGCGCCTGCGGGAACGCGGCGCTGTGGCCCTTGTTGTTGCACTCGGTGGCCAGGTGCAGCACGTTGGTGGGATAGGCGCGTTCGCGACCCTGCCAGTTGGCCACGTTCTTGCCGAACGCGTTGCCCACCTGCGAATCGTGGCGCACCACGTCGTTGGCGCCGAGGGTCTTCAGGCGCGTCCGCGCCCAGTCGCCGGTGGGCACCATCACGGCGTCCTGGTTCATCTTGAACTTGCGTTCGCGAGTGAAGTGCAGGCAGCGCTCCCACGCGTCGCGGAAGCGGTTGGGCCACTTGCCGGGAAAGCAGTTGCGCTTGTGCCAGACGTACTCCTCCGTCCACAGCCAGCCCTGCTTGCGCATGGCGATGATCAGCTCGAGGACGTAGGTGTGGCGCTCGCCGTCCACCACCTTCTCCTTGATGTTGATCACCAGCGAGCCGCCAGGCTTGAGCACGCGCGCGAACTGCTCGGCGCGCGGCATGAACCACTCGACGTACTCGTCGGCGGCCACGCCGCCGTAGGTGGAGGCGCGCTGGTCGGCGTAGGGCGGCGAGGTGACGATGAGGTCGACGCGCGCCGCCGGCAGCGAACGCAGCACGTCCAGGCAGTCGCCCGCGACCACGCCGCCACGCACGGGGGTGGCAGAGAGGCGGTGGCCGGCGCGCGCGTTCATCAGGCCTGCGGGCGCTTGAGGTGGAAGTCGGTGGCCAACTGCAACGCGTGGGCCGCGTGCAGCAGCGTGCCTTCGGCGAAGTAGTTGCCCAGCAACTGCAGGCCCACCGGCATGCCGCCATTTTCCGGACTCGCGAAGCCGGCCGGCACGCTCATGCCGGGCAGGCCCGCCAGCGAGCCGGGCAGCGTGAAGATGTCGGCCAGATAGGCCTTGACCGGGTCGTCGCCCTGCTCGCCGAGCTTCCACGCCACCGTCGGCGCCACCGGGCCGGCGATCAGGTCGCACTGCTTGAAGCAGGCCTGGAAGTCGTCGGCGATCATGCGGCGCAGCTTCTGCGCCTGCAGGTAGTAGGCGTCGTAGTAGCCGTGCGAGAGCACGTAGGTGCCGATCATGATCCGGCGCTTCACCTCGGGGCCGAAGGCCTCGGAGCGCGAGAAGCGATACATCTGCTCGAGCTCGGACGGATCCTTGGGCTGCGACGGCCGCACCAGCGGCTTGTCGGTGCGGTGGCCGTAGCGCACGCCGTCGTAGCGGCTCAGGTTGGAGCTGGCCTCGGCGGGCGCGATGATGTAGTACACCGGGATGGACAGCTCGGTGCGCGGCAGCGACACCTCGATCAGCGTGGCGCCCAGCTTCTCCAGTTCCGCGAGTGCCGCATGCACGCGGCCGCTCACGTCGGCGGCCAGCGCGGCGGGGAAGAACTCCTTGGGCAGGCCGATGCGCAGGCCCTTCAGCGGCTGCGCCGCGGTGGCGCCTTCGCGCGCCGTGAGCATCTGCGCATGGAAGTCCTGCGGCGGGTGCTGCACGCTGGTGGCGTCGCGCTCGTCGAAGCCGCTCATGGCCGACAGCAGCAGCGCGCAGTCCTCGGCCGAACGCGCCAGCGGGCCGGCCTGGTCGAGGCTGGACGCGAACGCGATCATGCCGAAGCGCGAGCACAC
>JBBQYL010000189.1:0-9787 GCA_038208735.1 Burkholderiales bacterium | reverse complement strand
GTACGGCGTGTCCGGCGCGCCCGACGCGGAGGCCGCCGCCGACGCCCTCGCCCCGCAGCGCGGCCAAGGCCTGTTCGTGGCCAAGACCTACATGGCCAAGATGGGCGGCACGGTGGCGGCGGAGAACGTGGCGGGCGGGGTGAGGGTTGTGCTCACATTGCCGCGGGCGTGAAGAAGGGGTCTGGCCCCGAACGGGGCCAGACCCCTCAAGCCAGCAGCATCGCCTCGACGCGGCGCAGCCCGGCGATGGTCTCGATGCAGGCACGCGCCACCTCCACGCCCTTCTTGGCGAAGTGCTCGCGGAAGAAGCGCTGGTGCTCCTCGTGCTCGTGGAAGTCGCGCGGCGTGAGCACCGCCGACAGCACCGGCACCTCGGTGTCGAGCTGCACGCGCATCAGCCCGTCGATGACCGCCGAACCGACGAACTCGTGGCGGTAGATGCCGCCGTTGACCACGAGGCCGCACGCCACGATGGCGTCGTAGCGCCCCGAGCGCGCGAGCTTGAGCGCCAGCAACGGGATCTCGAAGGCGCCGGGCACCTCGAACTGGTCGACCTGGCCTGGCGGGGTCGGACTTCGGTGCAGCTCGGCGAGCAGCGACTGCTTCGCCTGGTCGACGATGTCGCTGTGCCACGTGGAGCAGATCACCGCGATGCGGGCCGGAAGGCGCGCGACGGCGGGCACGAGATGCTGGGTCGTCATCTGATTCATGGTTCTCTCGAGTGAGTGGCTGCCAGAATCAGGGCGCGCGAGAACGCAGCGGCCGCACCGCCGGTGACGGCCATGCGGCAGCTCACACTTCGCGTTTCTCTTTCATCCGGACTGTGACCGTCGGCCCTGGCATCGCACCAGGTCTGCTGACCCTTCGCTCGTGAGGACGCGAAGGCGCTCGCGGGCTCCCGCGACGAGTCGCGGATACCGCCGGTGGGGAATTTCGCCCCGCCCTGAGAACGCGTCGGCCTTGCGAGCCGACGCCTCCATTCTAGGTGGTTCCACCCCTCCGGGCACCCGATCGGGGGAGAGACGCGTCGGACGGCGCTTCCTAAAATTTCCTTTCGGCCGCCGCAAGGCACCCCATCCAACCCGCCAAGAGAAAGAGCGCTTCATGAACGTGTTCAGCGAGGTCTACGAGAAGAGCGTGGAGATGCTCAAGGTGCCTCAGTTGCATGCCGACTGGGCCGTCATCGAGAAGGGCCAGCGCGAGCTGCTGCTGCCCGAAGGCCCGGCGCCGGGCAAGGCGATGGGCGACGAGATCGTGCGCGTGAGCCAGACCGCCAAGCCCTCGTTCCAGGACCGCGCCGCGCTCATCAAGCAGATGAAGCACTTCTACATGGTCGCCAAGAAGGGCAGCCAGAGCATCTGGGTGGTCGACCAGCCCCAGGCCTACGGCGAGTGGGATTTCGAGCTGTTCGACGGCAAGAGCGCCGCCGACCTGCCGGCGCTGCTGGGCCAGAACGACGAGGTGTTCGGACGCGGCAATCGCAAGATGATGTCCGACGCGCTCCAACTGGCGCGCAAGTGGAGTGCCGACACCGAGGTCAAGCTCAGTGGCAAGTCCACCGCCACCGACGCCGCCATCCGCCGCTGGTTCCTGCTGGAGGGCGCCAGCGACGCCGACGTCACCAGCGTGCGCGCCACGCTGCTGGCGGGCTTCAAGAAGATCACGGCCGCCTGCAACTCGGGCCAGGTGATCTTCTCCGACCGCCCGAAGCTGCGCGTGGGCGGCGACCACGATTCCACCTATGCTCGGTGAACGCGCGCGACGCGATGCCCGTCATCTACATCTACCAGGTGGTCCTCAAGACCGGCAAGCGCACCCTGCTCGGCACCATTCCCAAGCTGTGGCTGTGCGCGCTGACCATCGTGCACGAGCTGAGCCACAAGCTGGTGGCCACCGAGGACAAGCGCTACGATCACGAGGGCCTCGCGCCCAGCACGTCGTTCCCGCCGGGCATGGCCATCATCAACGCCGACAGCGGGGCCTACTTCTGCGGCGACGTGCTGGGCTCGGTGCCCAAGGCGGCCGTCAAGTCGGCGCTGTCGTGAACGCCGCGTTGCGCTCGGCCACGTTGGCCATCGCCGCCCTCCTCGTCATCGAACTTCCCAGCGCCGCCAGCGAATCGGCCGCCGCATCCGAACCCCCAAAGGAACACCCCATGGAATCCGCCAAGCGCCGTGCGCCCGCGCCCGTCAAGCCCGTCGTCGCCAAAGGCATCCGCTACGAACCGGTGCGCCGCGCCAAGGACCACGGCTTCACGCAGAGCGGCGGCGTGATCGCCGCCGTCGAGGACAAGACCGACAAGGTGCTCTGGACGGTGCAGCTGTACACCACCGAATACGACGCGGCCGAGGAGCAGGACGTGCAGGAGGTCTACGTGAAGGAGCTCGCGCTCGACAAGTCGGGCCACGCGCTGCTGGCCACCGACGAGCGCAAGCGCGTGTGGTCGGTGGACCTGGCAACGCACGCGGTCACGCAGGTGGGACCCGCCACGCGCGGCTGACCCCCACTACATCGACTTGAAGCGAGCCTGGAACGTCTGGCTCACCGGCAACGCCACGCCGTTGCCCTTCAGTTGCACCTGCATTCTTCCCATCACGTCACGGTCGACGCGGTCGACCTGCGCGAGGTTCACCACGATGCCCCGGTTCACCTGCCAGAACTGCGCCGGGTCGAGTCGCGGCAGCAGTTCGCGCACGCTGGTGCGGATCAACGACTCGCCGGCGACAGTCACCACCCGCGTGTACTTTGCGTCGGACTGGAAGAACAGCACGTCGGCCAGCATCACCAGCCGCAGCCCGCGGCCGTCGCCGGCCTGAACGAAGCGCAGCCAGTCGGGCGGCTGCGCGGAGCGCGCGCCGTCGAAATGGCGTAGCAGCCCGCCCAGGTCGGCGGGCGCCTCCGTCATCTTGGATTTCAGCCGCTCCACGCAGCGCGCCAGCCGTGGCAGCGCCAGCGGCTTGAGCAGATAGTCGGCCGCGCCCTCGTCGAAGGCGGCCAGCGCGTGCTCGTCGAACGCGGTCACGAACACCACGTGCGCGCGGCTGGCCACGTGGCGGGCCAGCTCGAGGCCGTCGAGGCCGGGCAGGCGAATGTCCAGGAAGGCCACGTCGGGCTTCAGTTGCTCGAAGGCCAGCAGGCCGGCGGCGCCGTCGGCGGCCTCGCCAACGATCTCGAGTTCCGGCCACAGCGTGGCCAGCCACTCCTTGAGCTGGGCGCGGGGAAAGGGTTCGTCCTCGACGAGCAGTGCAGTGGGCATGGAAGGCTTCATTCCGCCAGCGGAAGGCGAAGAACGGCGGACACGCCCTGCGGATCTCCCGCGACCACGTCGAGCGACGCGGCGTCGCCGTGCATCGCGGCGAGGCGATCGCGCAGGTTGGCCAGGCCCACGCCGGCGCCGGCGGGCGCACGGCCGGCGTCGACCAGACCCCGGCCGTCGTCGACGACCTCGACGCGCAGCCGGCCCTCTTCCACCCACGCCTGCACGCGCACGCACACCGGCCGCGCGACGGTCTCGGCGCCGTGCTTGACCGCGTTCTCCACCAGCGTGGCGATCATCATCGGCGGGAACGGCACGGCCTCCAGTTCAGCGGGCAGCCGGATGTCGGCCACCAGGCGGCCGCCCAGGCGCAGGCCCATGATGGCCAGGTACGACCGCGCCAGCGCGAACTCGCGGCCCAGCGTGGACAGCGGCGTGCGCATCTGCGGCAGCGCGCTGCGCAGCCAGTCGTGCAGGTGCGTGAGCAGCGTGTCGGCCAGCGCCGGGTCATGCCGCACCAGGTATTGCACGCTGGCCAGCGTGTTGTAGAGGAAATGCGGTTCGACCTGGGCCTGCAGGGCCTTCAGGCGCGCGTCGCTCACCTGGCGCGAGAGCTCGGCCACGGCAGCCGCCTGGCGCGCGCGCTCCACCTGCGCGGCGTGACGCGCGGCCTCGCGCAGGCGGGCGAGGAGCGCGGGCAGGTGCATGGCCAACGCGAAGGCGGCGGGAAGCACGCCCTGGCGCAGGATCCAGTGCACGGAGCGCAGGTGAGCGGGGGCGAAGTCGAACGCCAGCGGCAAGCCCGCGAAGCTGCCGATCACGGCGCTCGCTGTCGCTGCCGAGACGAGCGCGGCGCCGTTGGACAGGCCGAGGCCGACGATGCGCGGCGCCAATCGAAGTCCGAGCGATGCAGCGGCGTAGGCGACCCAAAGCTGCGCCGTCAGCGCGAGCCAGGGCGTGCGACTCGTCACCGCGATCGCCGCGGCCCAGAGCAGCCAGAACGCCAGCGTCGGCAATGCGGCGATCGCAAGGCCGCGCCAGCTTGGCGCATGGAAGCGGGTCGTCGAGGCGCCTGCGCTCATGGCCTGGTCAGGGGTTCAATCCGAGGTTGGCTGGTACCTGCCTGGATCGAGCGGCGGCCAGGGCCTGCGCCTCCTGATCTTTGTGATGTTGCTGGCGCGCCGCAAGCTTCGCCATGTCGAGCCCGATCGGCGCCACCGTCACGGGCACCTCGTTGCCAACCTCCTCGAAGCGCAGGTCGCTGAGCCACGCCTGTCCGTTACCGATGAGCACGATGCCCATGCTGAGCATCTGGTTCGGCACGTCGGGCACCGCAAACACGACGCTGACAGGCCGCCAGTCGCTGTCGCCGGGCTGCGATTCGCTTCCCCGAGGCAACAGGTCGGTCGACTTGGGACTGCTGCCCCAGAAGTCCTCCGTATGGTCCTTCGATGCCAGCATGAACACGCCGGCCCAGGTCGTCACGCCGCGCGTCTTCAGCATGCCGGAAAAGCGCACCCGGCGCCCCTCGTAGCCCTTGGCGTCGACGTACTGGATGGCGGCGCCGTAGTCGACGTCCGCACTGTCCATGGTGGTGCGCACGACGAGGCTGCGCTGCCCGTTGTACGTCATGGCCGGATCGACCCCCATCAGGAAGGCATCGCCGCTGCTGGAGTGCGACGCGTTGCTCCAATCGGCCGGCATCCTGATGTCCGCGCCATTGGCCACCACCATCCAGGCCACGAGCGGCGCGGCGACGACGATTTTCCAGTCCATGTCAGGAGCTCCGCGAATGAGGAGACCTCACTCTACGCAGGCGTGCAGCGTGCGTCGGGGTTTGCGACGAGCCAGCGCAAACGTGACTCGAACGCCCTGAAACGGCGACCCAGATCAATCGCCCGCCATCCGCCGCTGCCGCTCCGCCTCTTCCTCGCGCGTGTCCTCGATCTCGCGCATCACCGCGCGCAGGTCGACCTCGCCGCGCTGGTGCTCGTAGCGGCCCGTGAGCGGCGTATCCACCGCCAGCGCGCCGCCCACGTACAGCGACCAGATCTCGGCGCCGTACTCGGTGGCGCGCAGCTCGGGCGCGAAGCGGCCGAAGAACGCGGCCAGGTTGCCCACGTCGCGCATCAGCATGCGTTGCGCGTGGTTGTTGCCGGCGGCGTCCACGGCCTGCGGCAGGTCGATGATGACCGGGCCATCCTCGGCCAGCAGGATGTTGAATTCGGACAGGTCGCCGTGCACGACGCCCGCGCACAGCATGCGCACCGCCTCCTTCACCAGCGTGGCGTGGTGGCGGCGCGCGTCCTCGGGCGTGAAATCGCAGTCGTTGAGGCGCGGGGCCGCGTCGCCGTCGGCGTTGGTCACCAGTTCCATCAGCAGCACGCCGTCGTGGAAGTTGATGGGCTTGGGCACGCGCACGCCGGCGCCCGCCAGGCGGTACAGCGCGTCCACCTCGGCGTTCTGCCAGGCCTCCTCCTGCTTCTCGCGGCCGTACCTGGTGCCCTTGGCCATGGCGCGCGCCTGGCGCGAGTTCTTCACCTTGCGGTTCTCGGTGTAGTCGACGGCCTGGCGGAAGCTGCGGTTGGTGGCCTCCTTGTAGACCTTGGCGCAGATCGTCTCCTCGCCGCTGCGCACCACGAACACCATCGCCTCCTTGCCGCTCATGAGCTGGCGCACGACGCTGTCGATCAGCCCTTCGTCGACGAGGGGCTGGAGTCTTTTCGGAGGTTTCATCGGCGCATTGTCATGGCAGCCACGCCGCCAGGTCCTTCTTGAGCTGGGCCAGGTCCTCGTCGCGCGTGTACATCATGTGGCCCGCGTCGTAGTACTTGTGCGTGACGCGCTGGCGCACGTCGGCGGGGATGTCGAGCTGGGCCAGCGACCAGTCGCTGGCGGTGGACGGCGTGCCCAGGTCGAAGTGGCCGCTGGCCACCAGCACGCGCAGGTGCGGGTTGCGGCGCAGCGCGCGCGACAGGTCGGGGCTGGTGCAGCAAAAGGAGTTGCCCTGCGGGTTCTCGCCGCGGCCCCAGTTCCAGTGCTTGTTGGTGTCGATCGACAGTACCTCGTAGTTCCACGTGGGATCGAACCCCAGCGTGCCGATGAAGTAGCCCATGCCGGCCATCGTGTAGGGCCCCACCAGCGATTCCATGCCGGGGTCGAAGTCCCACTCGTGCGTGCGCGCCAGGCCCATGGGCCCGGCCACGCGCGCCTCGAGGCGGCCGACGATCTGGCCGCGGTCGCGCAGCAGCTCGGTGAAGAAGGTGTTGTCGGAGATGCGCAGGTTGCGATGCTCCACCAGCGCGGGCGACAGCCCGGTGAGCTCGGCGATGCGCCTGGCGGCCTTGGCGCGCTCGTCGTGCGTGGCGTTGGCGCCGCGGTGCAGCACGCGCAGGTAGTCCGCGTCGACGAACTCGGCGGCGAGCGCGCGCGCCGCGGCGGCCGACTTGGCCTGCGGGCCTTTCAGGCAGCCGTGGTACTGCGCCACGCCCGCGAACGCCGGCAGGAACAGCGCGTACGGCAGGTCGTTGCGCGCCTCGAACACGATGGACTGCAGGTCCATTGCGCACGAGATCAGGATCAGGCCGGTGAGCGACACGCCCTGCTCCGCCAGCTTGTCGGCCATGGCCGCGCCGCGCGTGGTGCCGTAGCTCTCGCCGGCCAGGTAGATCGGCGACGTCCAGCGTTGATGGCGCGACAGCCACGTGCGGATCACCTCGGTGAGGCAGGCCACGTCGCCGTCCACCGACAGCATCTTCTTGCGCGCGTCGTCGCTGGCCGTGATCGAGTAGCCGGTGTGCGGCGGGTCGACGAACACCAGGTCGAAATGCTCGAACCAGCTGAGCGGGTTGTCCTCCACCTCGTAGGGCGGCGGCAGCATCGAGCCATCGTTGCCGATGCGCAGGCGCTTGGGGCCGAGCGCGCCCAGTTGCAACCAGATCGAGGCCGAGCCAGGGCCGCCGTTGAACGCGAACAGCACCGGACGCGGCTTGGCGTCGCCCGACTTGCGCTCCAGCTGGTAGGCGGTGGTGAACACGGCGGCCTCGGGCTCGCCGCGCTTGTCGGTCTGCGAGCCGTTGAGCACGGGGACGAAGGCGCCCTCCACCTTGTAGTCCAGCTTCCTGCCGCCGAGCTTGATGGCGCCGGTGCTGCGCCTGGGCGGCGTGGCCAGGGCGCGCTCGACGGCGTCGCGCTGGGTGAGCTTGGGCTTGTCGGCGGCGGACTTGTCGGCCGGGGCAGCGGAATCGGTCATGAGGCTCCCATCGTCGAATGTGGTCGTCGCATTGTGGCGCCAGTCTCGCCCGTCGTCCGGCCCGGCCGAATCCAATCAGGGACTTCGCACGTGCACCGTCGATGACGGCCCTGCAGGTCGTTGTTGAGCGACTTCGAGTCAACGGCCTCGAAGTTTTGAACGGCCCCGTCGAGCTTTTCGCAGGGGCCGTCTTTTAGCGCGGCCCCTGGAACCCGCCGGCGCGGAAGGTGAGCACCAGCGTGTCGCGCCAGCCCGGCTCGCCGGCCTTCAGCGGCTGGATGGGCGTGGTCTCGTGGATGACGCGGGCGTCGTCCAGCAGCACCGTCGTCCACGGCTCGGACAGCGTGAAGCGCAGGCCGGCGCTGGACGCGGCCTGGAACACGCGGCTCTCTCCGCCCTTGATGCCGCGCCGGCCCACCAACGTCACGCTGACGAGGTCGACGCCGTCGCGGTGCGCGCCCTCGGGCGTGGGACGGCCGATGCCGTTGGCCGTGTCGATGCGGAACGGGTGCGCCTCGACGAACCAGCGCTGCCGGCCCTTGAGCGCCGATGCGCGTGCCGCCAGCGCGGCCAGCAGCCGGTGCCAGGCGGGGTCGTTGGACAGGCCGGGCTCGATGGGCTCGAAATGGCGCTCGATGCCGCCGTGCAGCGCGTTGTAGTCCACCGGTTGCCAGTGCGGCCGGTGGGGCGCCGCCTCGACGTCGTCGCCGTCCACCACGAAGACGCCGTGGCGGCGCTGGCGGTACTTGCCGCCGTCCAGCAGGTAGGCGTCGGCGGGCAGGCGGTTCCAGTACGGCGTCCAGGCATCCAGGGCCGACAGCGGCGCGCCCGTGAGGATGGCGATGGATGGCGGGCCGACCACCGCGAAACCGGTGGCGGCGAGGGCGGCGTCCACCTCGCCGGCGGGCGTCAGCGGAGGCAGGATCAGGGCGTTCGGATCGGACATGGCGTCATTCTCGCTGCTGGCGGGGAACCCGGCGGTAGACTCGACCCGTCTCCCCGACTCCCGCCATGCCATGTCCGCACCCGAGGGCTTTGCCAGACCGAGCGTGCTGCCCGCGCCGCTGCTGGGCTGGGCCCGGACGGCGCCGGTCGCACTCGCCGCCATCGACGCGCAGGGCCGCGTCGCCTGGGTCAACGCCGCCTTCGAGTCGCTCACCGGCTTCGTCGCCGACCACGCGGTCGGCAGCGCCATCGCGGCGTTGCTGGCCGACGCGGCCGCGCCCGACTGGCTGCCGCCCGCCGGCGAGCTCGCGCGCCGGCGCCTGCGGCGCCAGGACGGCGCGCCGCTGCACTGCGACGCGCAAATCGACGCCGTGGCGGACGACACGCGCCTGCTGACGCTGGTCTCGCGCGACGCCGAGGCCGATGCCGACGCCGAGATCCGCCGCCTGGCCGCCCTGCTCGACTTCGTGCAGTCGCACGCGCGGATCGGCCTGTGGGAGCGCGACGTGCGCACGCGCGAGGGCCGCTGGGATCCGCACATGTTCCGCTTCTTCGGCATCGACCCGCGCCGCGGCACGCCGTCCATCGCGCAGGTGGCGCAGTCCAGCGTGCCGCAGGATCGCCTGTTCCAGGTGCTCAGCGAGTCGATGGAGCAGCCCGGCAACTACGCGCATCGCTACCGCCTGCTCACGCCCACGGGCACGCTGCGCCGCGTGCGCTCGCACTGGGACGTGGTCGCCGGTCCAGACGGCCGCGCCGACCACGTGGTGGGGTTGGTGATGGACGACACCGAGACCTTCGAACTCGCGTCGTCCGTCGACGAGGCCGGCGCTCAGTTGCAACTGGCCACCGAGCTCGCCGACGTGTCGATGTGGCGCCATGACCTGGTGACCCATCGCGTGCACATGAACGGCCGTGCCGCCACCGTGATGGGCGTGGAGGCGCGCAGCGACGGCGTGCCCATCGACGAGATGCGGTTCAAGGTACACCCCGACGACCTGATGGAGGTGCTGGCCACCTACCAGCGCGCGCTCGGGTCGCTTCGTCCAGAAGATACCCAGGCGCGCTACCTGGGCAAGGACGGCCGCTGGCATCACATCTTCACGCGCCGGATCACGCAGCGCGACGGCTTCGGCACGCCCGTCGCGCTCAGCGGCGTGGCGCTCGACATCACCGAGCAGATGGAACGCGTACAGCGCGCCGACGAGCTCGCGCGCCGGCTCGACGACGTCACCTCGGCGTCGGGCATCGGCGTGTGGCGCGTGCTGCGCGACGACGGCTCGGCGGAGTGGAACCAGCAGATGCACGACATGTCCGGCCTGCCGCCGGGCGAG
>JBBQYL010000188.1:0-9788 GCA_038208735.1 Burkholderiales bacterium | reverse complement strand
CGCCGGTGCCGCGCTCGTCACGTTCCTGTTGTCGTACGGACTCAGGCCCCTGGCCTGCACGTTCGTCTGCCTGG
The DNA here is from genome assembly GCA_038208735.1 of Burkholderiales bacterium. Taxonomy (GTDB): domain Bacteria; phylum Pseudomonadota; class Gammaproteobacteria; order Burkholderiales; family Burkholderiaceae_C; genus Scleromatobacter. The sequence goes on along the minus strand of JBBQYL010000188.1, from coordinate 9,714 downwards.
CCATCATGGTGGCGGCCATGGCCGTGGCGGCGCCGCGCCTCGCGCAGACCGCGCGCGTGGCCGCGGGACAAGCGCTTGCCTGGCCGCGCGGGCCGGTGGTGTTGCTGGCGGCGTTGGCGGCGGTGTGCTTTCTCGTCGAGGGTGCGATGCTCGATTGGGGCGCGCTGCTGATCACCGGTCGCGGCCTGGCGGCCACGGCGCAGGGCGGCCTGGGCTACGCGTTCTTCGCGGTGGCCATGACCGCCGGCCGCCTTGGCGGCGACGCCATCACCGGCCGCTTCGGCGACCGCGCCACGATGTCGTGGGGCGGCGTCGTCTCGTTGCTCGGCTTCGGGGTGCTGCTGCTGGGCACGCGCCTGGAGATCGCGCTGGCCGGCTTCGTGCTGATCGGCCTGGGCGCGTCCAACATCGTGCCGGTGCTGTTCCGGCGCGCCGGCAACGTGCCCGGCACCTCGGCGGCCATGGCCGTGTCCGCGCTCACCACCGTGGGCTACGCGGGCCAGCTGTTGGGCCCCGCGGCGGTCGGCTTCGTCTCGCACCTGGCCAGCCTGCCGATCGCCTTCTGGGTGCTGGCGGCGTTGATGGCCTTGGTGCCGCTCAGCACCGGCCGCGTGGTCGCCCGATAATGGCGGCATGACGACGCCCGAACCGCCCTCCGCGTCCGCCGCTCCCGACCCCGATCCGATGCCCGTCGCCCCGCCGCAGCCCGACTTCGAGCTGTGCTGCGGCAACGGCTGCGACCCGTGCATCTTCGACCTGCACGATCTCGCCATGGACGCGTGGCGTCAGTCGCGACGCGCCTGGCGCGCGCGCCATCCCGACGCAGCCTAGGCCAGGAACTCCGCCACGCGCCGCACGACGTCGTCCGGCCGCTCGCGATGCGGCATGTGGCCGACGCCCGGCAGGATCTCCACGATGGCCGGCCCGGCCACCCGTTCGCCGATCATTCGCGGATGCGCGGCGCTGCCGTATTCGTCGTCCGCGCCGTGCAACGTGAGCACCTTGCACGCCACCCGCGGCAGCACCGGCGCCAGCGACCAGTCGGCGAACGCGGGATCCAGCCACGTGTCGTGCCAGGCTCCCAGCACCCACGCCGCCTTGTCGCCGTGATGGCGCGCGAGCCGCTCCCTCTGCGAAGGGTCGGCGAACGACGTGCGCGCGGCCCGCAGGCCGGCCAGCGTGCGCTCCTCCACCATCGCCTGGGCGGCAATCGTGACCAGCGCTTCGCAGTCGGCGGCCCATGTCGCGGCGATGTTCACCGACATGCCGCCGCCCACGCTGTGGCCCAGTACGGCGAAGCGGCCCACGCCAAGTTGCTCGCGCACGGCGGCAAAGCCGGTCGTGGCCTCTTCGGCGACGAAGTCCAGCGACGGCGGCGAGGTGCGCGCGTCGGAGCGGCCGAAGCCGAGGCGGTCGTAGGCGATCACGCGCCGGCCGGTGGCGTCACGAAGCAAGGCGGGAAGGTCGCGCCACAGCTCGACGCAGCCGAGCGAGTCGTGCATCAGCAAGAGCGGCGCCCGGTCGCTCGCACCGGTGGGCGCGGGCCACTCGCGCGCAAAGACGCGGCCGGCGGGCAGTGCGATCCAGTGGTCGAGGAAGTTCATGGCGGGCGCGGGCATCGCGCTGGGGACGTCAGTCGAACAAGGCCTCGACGTCGTCGCTCCACTGCCGCGACGCCTTCGACCAGCCGGAGGCGTCCGGCGCGGGCTCGCCGCTCAGGCACCAGCCCTGGCGCTGGGCGAAGTCGAAGGCCGCGTGGGGTTCGTCGTTGATCAGCAGCAGCGCTTTCAGGCCGTCGTCCGACCAGCCGATCTCCAGCGTCGATTCGATTGCCGCATCGGTGACGTCGGCCACCGTGTAGACCAGCATCGCGTCGCGCACGGGGTTGCCGTCCTCGACGTCGGTGTCCACGGCGTAGAAGTAGCCGGTCTTGCCGTCGTCCTCGAACACCGTGGCATAGCGCCCCTCGGGCGAATCGGCGTCGACCACCAGCGGCTGGCCGACCTTGAACGGCTGCGTGGCGGCGATCTTCAGCGGCATGTCACTTGGGACGCGTCTTGCCGTCGCGGTGCTTGTGCAGGTGGCCGAGGCCCATCGCGTCGATGTTGCGGTCGAGACGGTCCTGCTTGCGCTTCGCGTCGGCGACCATGGCCTTGCGCTTGGTCCAGCCGGTGGCGTCCGACCAGATCCACCACACCGTGGCCAGCGCGAACGGCAGCACGAACTTCCACAGGTCGCCCGTGAGATTGAAGTTCCAGGCGGCCATCGGCCCCCAGTCCATGAAGTTGCAGACGAGCAGACCGATGCCGATGAAGATGAACAACATGCCAGGACCCCTGCCCGGCCGCCGCCCTCGGGAAAGGGTCGCGCGTACGGGATCGCAGTGAAAGGACGAACCGACTCAATGTAGCAGCATCGACACCCGGCGACCGCACCGGTGCGGCCGCCGCAGCGTCAATTGTTCTCGGAGAGCTGGTCCAGGATGGCCGGGTTCTCCAGCGTGCTGGTGTCCTGGGTGATCTTCTGGCCCTTGGCGATGTCGCGCAGCAGGCGCCGCATGATCTTGCCGGAGCGCGTCTTGGGCAGGTTGTCGCCGAAGCGGATGTCCTTGGGCTTGGCGATGGGGCCGATCTCCTTGCCCACCCAGTCGCGCAACTGCTTGGCGATGGCCTTGGCCTCGTCGCCCGTGGGACGCGAGCGCTTGAGCACGACGAAGGCACAGATGGCCTCGCCGGTGGTGTCGTCGGGTCGACCCACCACCGCAGCCTCGGCCACCAGCTCGGTGCACGACACCAGCGCCGACTCGATCTCCATGGTGCCCATGCGATGGCCCGACACGTTGAGCACGTCGTCGATGCGGCCGGTGATGGTGAAGTAGCCCGTCTTCGGGTCGCGGATCGAGCCGTCGCCCGCCAGGTAGTAGCCCTTCAGCTCCGGCGGGTAGTAGCTCTTCTTGAAGCGTTCCGGGTCGCCGTAGATCGTGCGGATCATCGACGGCCACGGCTTCTTGACCACCAGCAACCCGCCGGTGCCGTTCTCGACGTCGTTGCCCATCTCGTCGACGATGGCCGCGGCGATGCCGGGGAACGGCAGCGTGCACGAGCCCGGCACCAGCGGCGTGGCGCCCGGCAGCGGCGTGATCATGTGGCCGCCGGTCTCGGTCTGCCAGAAGGTGTCGACGATGGGGCAGCGGCCGCCGCCCACATGCTTGTGGTACCACTCCCACGCGGCCGGGTTGATGGGCTCGCCCACCGAGCCGAGGATCTTGAGGCTGGTGAGGTCGTACGACTTCGGATGCACCTTGTCGTTGGCCTCGGCCGCCTTGATGAGCGAGCGGATGGCCGTGGGCGCGGTGTAGAACTTGGTGACCTTGTGGTCCTGGATCATCTTCCAGAACCGGCCGGCATCGGGGTACGTGGGCACGCCCTCGAACACGAGCTCGGTGCCGCCGAGTGCCAGCGGGCCGTAGGTGATGTAGGTGTGGCCGGTGACCCAGCCGATGTCGGCGGTGCACCAGAACACGTCGTCGGCCTTCAGGTCGAACGTCCACTTGGTGGTGAGCGCCGCGTGCAGCAGGTAGCCGCCGGTGGAGTGCTGCACGCCCTTGGGCTTGCCGGTGGAGCCGGAGGTGTAGAGCAGGAACAGCGGATGCTCGGCGCCCACCCACTCGGGCTCGCAGGTGTCGGCGGCCGCGGCCGTGACGTCGTGAAGCCAGTGGTCGCGCGCGGTGAACGCGATGGCGCCGCCGGTGCGCTTGTAGACGATGACGTCCTTGACCGAATCGCAGCCGCCCAGCGCGATGGCGTCGTCGACGATGGCCTTGAGTGGCAGGTGCTTGCCGCCGCGGGCCTGTTCGTCGGCCGTGATCACCAGGACGGCGCCGGTGTCCTCGATGCGGTCGCGCAGGCTCTGCGCCGAGAAGCCGCCGAACACCACCGAGTGCGGCCCGCCGATGCGGGCGCAGGCCTGCATGGCCACCACGCCCTCCACCGACATCGACATGTAGATGACGACGCGATCGCCCTTGTTCACGCCACGCGCCTTCAACGCGTTGGCCATGCGGCACGTCCTGGCCAGCAGATCCTTGTACGTGACGCGCGACACGCTGCCGTCGTCGGCCTCGAACACCAGCGCCACCTTGTCGCCCAGGCCCGCTTCCACGTTGCGGTCGAGGCAGTTGTACGACGCGTTGAGCGTGCCGTCCTCGAACCACTTGAAGAAAGGCGCATCGCTCTCGTCGAGGGTCTTCGTGAACGGCGTCTTCCAGGCGAGCAGCTCGCGCGCCTGGCGCGCCCAGAAGGCCTCGTGGTCGGCCTCGGCCTCGGCGCACAGCGCGTTGTAGGCGTCCATGCCGCTGACCCAGGCGTTGGCCTGCATGTCGGCCGGCGGCTGGTAGGTTTGAAGCTCGTGCGGGGTGTGCTCTACGGCGCTCATTGGGTCTGTCTCCTGGAATGCGGAACCTTGGCGGTTCACTGTCTGATTCTGCTACTTCACCGGCAAGGTGGCTCGCCAGACGTAGGTTAGGCGACGGCTCTTACCGGACACTGACTCCATTCGGGCACCAGACGCTCACCACAATCAGCCTCAACCAGGATTACGTTCGCCCATCATGACCCCGCAAACGCCACCGCCGCGCCTTCGCCCCCTGCCCCCTGCCCCGACTGATCTTCGCCAGCCGCTGGATCCAGGTGCCACTCTACCTGGGGCTGATCGTGGCGCAGTGTGTCTATGTGGCGCATTTCTGGGTCGAACTGGTACATCTCCTGCAAGCGGTGTTCGGCGATGGCCATGCACTGCAAATTCTCGTCCAGGGCATCGGTTACCACCCGTCGCCGAGCGAGGACGGCGTGCCTTTGGCGCCCGTCACGTCGCTCAACGGAACCGTGATCATGCTGGTGGTGCTGGGCCTGATCGACGTGGTGATGATCTCCAACCTGCTGATCATGGTGACCATCGGCGGCTACGAGACCTTCGTGTCGCGCCTCAACCTGGACGGCCATCGCGACCAGCCCGAGTGGCTGGACCACGTCAACGCGTCGGTGCTGAAGGTGAAGCTGGCCACCGCCATCATCGGCATCAGCTCCATCCACCTGCTCAAGACCTTCATCAACGCCGGCGCCTACGACACCAAGGTGCTGCTGTGGCAGACCGTGATCCACGTCGCCTTCCTCCTTTCGGCCATGGCGCTGGCCTATACCGATCGCCTGCTGGCGCCGCCGCCCGGCCAGCCGCACTGAGCGTCAGGCGCCCTTGGCGCGCCGTCCGCCGCGCGCCAGGATCAACGCGCCGATCACGCCGGACAGCAGCGAGCCGCCCAGCACGCCCAGCTTCACGCGCGTCTCGAAGCTGGGGTCGAGGCCCTCGAAGGCCAGGCCGCCGATGAACAAGCTCATGGTGAAGCCGATCCCGCACAGCACGCAGACGCCGAAGAACTGCAACCAGCTGGAGTCCTTCGGCCGGCTGGCGAGGCCGGCCTTCACCAGCAGCCAGCCGCTGCCGAACACCCCCACCGCCTTGCCCAGCAGCAGGCCCAGCGCGATGCCCAGGGGCAGCGGCGCGAGCAGGTCGGACGGCACCATGCCTTTGAGCGACACGCCCGCGTTCGCGAACGCGAACATCGGCAACACCAGGAACGCCACCCACGGATGCAGGCCGTGCTCCAGGTCCCCCGCGGGCGAGCCGCCCTTGCCGTCGCTCACGGGAATGAACAGCGCCGTGGCCACGCCGGCCAACGTGGCGTGGACGCCGGACTTCAGCACGCACAGCCACAGCACCAGCCCGACCACCACGTAGGGATCGGCGCGCTTGACGCCCGCGCGGTTCAGCAACGCCAGCGCCACCAGGCAGGCGGCGGCGCCGCCCAGCATCACCAGCGAAAGCTGCGCGGTGTAGAACAGCGCGATGACGATGATCGCGCCCAGGTCGTCGATGATGGCCACGGCCGTCAGGAAGATCTTCAGCGACGGCGGCACGCGCGAGCCCAGCAGCATCACGATGCCGATCGCGAACGCGATGTCGGTGGCCGCGGGAATGGCCCAGCCGCCCAGCGCGGCCGGGTCGGCACGGTTGATCGCCACGTAGATCAGCGCCGGCACCACCATGCCGCCCAGCGCGGCCGCCGCGGGCAGCACCACCTGGGCCCGCGTGGCCAGTTCGCCGGACACGAACTCGCGCTTGATCTCCAGGCCCACCAGGAAGAAGAACACCGCCATCCACAGGTCGTTGACCCACACGATGAGCGGCTTGGCCAGCACCAGCGTCTCGCCGCCGATGCGCAGCTCGCCGGGGACCTGCGTGAACGCGGCGTAGGCGTCGGCCCAGCCCGAATTGCTGATCAGCAGCGCCAGGGCGGCGGCGATCGCCAAAACGATCCCGCCGCTCGATCCACTGGCGAAAAATTTCCTGATGCCGTCAATCATGCGCGTCCCCATCGATGAACGGACCAGTTTCCCAGAGTTTTGGTCGCCGCCGTGAAATTGCGTCCGGACCGGCCGGCGGACGGCAGCGCCAGGCGCGGTGCCTTTCGACGTCTTCAGGCTGCCTTGGCAGTGCCCGAAACGCCCTCGCTCAGGATGCCCGGCCAGTACTTGCTGGACCCCTTGAACTTGGTCAGGTTCTGGTTGCGGTTGAGCACGCCGAATGAGCAGTGCACCCAGCCCGAGCCGGGCCGGCCCGCCACGTAGTTCTCCAGGATCAGCTGGTCGTAGTCGATGTCGCTGTCGGCGATCCACTGCGCCACCTCCAGCACGCTGAAGCCCGGCACGTGGAAGTCGACCGCCTCGCCCTTGCAATGCTGCGACGCCGCCGCGCCCTTGACCGCGGTGTTGACCGCGGGGCTGCGGTAGCCGCTGTGCACGACGATGGACTTTCCGAAGTGGTCGCGCACGGGTTCGAGCACGTTCTCGCAGACGTCGCGCAGCTTGTCGAGGATCGCCTTGGACGTGGGCTGGTTGGCGATGCCGGTCGTGGTGACGGTCATCTCCTCGAGCGAGAAGTGCTTGCTGAGCTTGGTGGACATGTCGTTCTCCCTGGAATGAACCTTGTCTGGATGGGCCGCGAACGGGCATGCAGCGGCACGCGCGGGCGCGCGTCACGCGCTCGCGGGTTCGTGGATTCGCGGGTTGCTAAGGCGCCGGGCAGCGGTGCAGCGCGGCCGGGTGGGTGCGCTGGACGAGCTCGATGTCGTCGACGCCCATCACCTTGAACGACAGTGCCGTCCTGCTGGGCGCCTTGCCGTACGGATGGGCCTTGTTCAGCTCGACCGTGGGCTGGCCCTGCGCGTCGGCGGCCCAGGCCACCTTGCGATAGTCGAAGGCCACGAGCGTGCCGTCGCCGTCGGTCTGGATGGTGACGTCGCTGGCGCCCAGCTTGAACTCGGGGCGCTTGCAGCCCTCGGGCGTGCGCGACCAGTTGCCGAACACGGCGGCGCCAGCGGACGGGGCCGCGGCATCGACCGGCGTCGCAGCAGGCGCCGTCGGCGGGTTGGCCTTCGAGCAGGCGACGAAGGCCAGGCTCAGGAGGCCCGTGGCGAGACGGGCCGACATGGAAACGGAAACGGGGAAAGGCATCGATGGATCCGCAAGGCGCCTCGGGGCGCGAGGACTGCGATGCTAGAGGCACTCACCGGGGCCGGCCATCCCCTGAAGGAGGGCCTTGCGCGCGACGGTCGCCCAGCGGCAACGCGGGCATGCCTCCAAGGGATAATGCCGCGTCTCCCCCGAAGGTATTCGCCATGCCCACGATCCTCAAAGCCGCCGACCTGATCGAAAGCGTCGCCTCGGCGCTGCAGTTCATCTCGTACTACCACCCCGCCGACTACATCACCCACCTCGCGCGCGCCTACGCCCGCGAGGAGAGCCCGGCGGCCAAGGACGCGATCGCGCAGATCCTCACCAACTCGCGCATGAGCGCCGAGGGCAAGCGGCCCATCTGCCAGGACACGGGCATCGTCAACGTGTTCCTCAAGATCGGCATGGACGTGCGCTTCGAGGGCTTCCCGGGCTCGATCGCCGACGCCGTCAACCAGGGCGTGCGCCAGGGCTACCTGAACCCTGACAACCTGCTGCGCGCCTCGGTGCTGGACGACCCGATCTTCGCGCGCAAGAACACCAGGGACAACACGCCCGCGGTGATCCACATGGAGCTGGTGCCGGGCGACAAGATCGACGTCATCGTGGCGGCCAAGGGCGGCGGCTCGGAGAACAAGAGCAAGTTCGCGATGATGAATCCGAACGACAGCGTGGTCGACTGGGTGCTGAAGACGGTGCCGCTGATGGGCGCCGGCTGGTGTCCGCCGGGCATGCTGGGCATCGGCATGGGCGGCACGGCCGAGAAGGCGATGCTGATGGCCAAGGAAGTGTTGATGGAAGACATCGACATGTACGAGCTGCTGGAGCGCGGCCCGAGCAACAAGCTCGAGGAACTGCGCATCGAGCTCTACGAGAAGGTCAACGCGCTGGGCATCGGCGCGCAGGGCCTGGGCGGCCTCACCACCGTGCTGGACGTCAAGATCAAGACGTATCCGACGCACGCCGCGTCGCAGCCGATCGCCATGATCCCCAACTGCGCGGCCACGCGCCACGCGCACTTCGTGCTCGACGGCTCCGGCCCGGCCTTCCTCGAGGCGCCCAGCCTCGACCTGTGGCCCGACGTCAAGTGGGCGCCCGACTACAACAAGAGCAAGCGCGTCGACCTGAACACGCTGACGCCGGCCGAGGTGGCCACGTGGAAGCACGGCGACACCCTCCTGCTGAACGGCAAGATGCTGACCGGCCGCGACGCCGCGCACAAGCGCATCCAGGACATGCTGGCCAAGGGCGAGCCGCTGCCGGTGGACTTCACCAACCGCGTCATCTACTACGTGGGCCCGGTCGATCCGGTGCGCGACGAGGTGGTGGGCCCCGCCGGCCCGACCACGGCCACGCGCATGGACAAGTTCACCGAGATGATGCTGGCCAGGACCGGCCTCATCGCGATGATCGGCAAGGCCGAGCGCGGCCCGACGGCCATCGAGGCCATCAAGAAGCACAAGTCGGCCTACCTGATGGCGGTGGGCGGCGCGGCCTACCTGGTCTCGAAGGCGATCAAGTCGGCCAAGGTCGTCGGCTTCGCCGACCTGGGCATGGAGGCCATCTACGAGTTCGACGTGGTCGACATGCCGGTGACGGTGGCCGTCGATTCGGGCGGCACGTCGGCGCACATCACGGGGCCGAGGGAATGGCAGGCGCGTATCGGCAAGATTCCGGTCGCGGTGATCTGAATCGCCGCGCTTCCGTAGCGTTCAAGGAAAGCCCGCTTGCTTGCTGCAGCGGGCTTTTTTGTCTCCGTTTCAAGCCAGTACCTCGCGGTTTCTGGTCGAGACCTCGCGGCCCGGGGCGACGGGCAGGCCTCTCCCGACTCAGCGTCCCTATTCGCCGTGAGAGGCCTGCCCGCCGCCCCGGGTAGCAGCATTGTTGGCTCTTGGACTTTTACGGACTGGCTCCCGGTCGCGGGGGCGACCGAATCACACAGTCACGGTGGGCCGCTGCCTTGCATTGAACAACGGATCGAGGCGCATGTTGACCCTGCGGGGCGTAGGCATTCGCGGTGGTTGCTCAAGAGTCCGTCATGGCACCTCAAAACGAACACGCACGGCGTGTTTTCGTTTTGAGGTGCCATGACGAAACTTGATTAGCGACTTGCCTCAGCCGCCCGGATGAACGCGACGGGTTGAGG
>JBBQYL010000187.1:0-10044 GCA_038208735.1 Burkholderiales bacterium | reverse complement strand
GTCCACCTCGGAGCTGCTCGACTGGCTCAAGCTGCTGCTGGCCGAGGACATCCCCGTGGCCGCGCTGCAGTCCAGGGACGACAAGGTGTCCATCCCGCCGCTGATCGGCGCGCTGCTGAAGAACGAGCAGGACGTCACCCTGTTCGAGAAGCTCATCTTCATGCAGAAGAACAACCGCTGATGTTGAACGTCCAACCCGTCACGCTCACCGACGGCCGCATCCGCCTCGAGCCGATGTCGCTGGATCACGTGGACGCGCTCGCGGCCGCGGCCGCCGATGGCGAACTCTGGAACCTCCGCGTCACCTCGGTGCCCACGCCCGACGACACGCGCGGCTACGTCGAGCGCGCGCTCGCGATGAAGGATCGCCAGCCCTTCGTGGTGGTCGACCTCGAGAACGCAAGCCGCATCGTCGGCTCGTCGAGCTATCACGACATCGTGCCGGCCGTCGACCGGCTGGAGATCGGCTGGACCTGGTACGCCAGGAACACGCAACGCTCGCACGTGAACACCTGCGCCAAGCTGCTGTTGCTGACGCATGCGTTCGACACGCTGGGCGCGAAGGTGGTGGGTTGGCGCACCGACAACGACAACTTCGCGAGCCAGAAGGCCATCGAGCGGTTGGGCGCGCGCAAGGACGGCGTGATACGCCACCACGCAGTTCGGCGCGACGGCACCATCCGCGACACCGTCATGTACAGCGTGACGGCGGGCGAGTGGCCCGAGATCCGGGCGCACCTGCGCTACCAGCAGACCAAGCCGCGATGATCCGCACCATGCTGGCAGGCCTCGTCGCCATGGCCGCCCCTCCGGCCTGGTCGCAGTCCGCCACGCCGCCCGCGTTCGGCCCTGACGCACCCTGGGCCCAGGCTTACGCACGGTGTGCCAACGACGCCTTCGAGCGCGGCGTCGACGCGGCTCGCGAGCCCACGCCCTGGCCCGTGCAGATGGTGCCGCTCTCGGAACGCGAATGCGCCGGCGAGGTGCCCGCGGCCGATTCGCTGGGCGTCCGCGCCACCGTGGCGCTGGTACACGCCCAACTGCTGCATCGCTTCGGCCCGGGCCGGTCGCTGGCGCTCGCGCCGCGGTTGCCCCTGCGCCTGCCCGAGCTGTTTCCGATGGGCGACGGTGTCGCATGTCCGCATCCCGACTATCCCGGCGCAGCGTTGCGCGCCCAGGCCGAGGGCATCAGCACCGTCGAGATCACGTTCGACCCGCAAGGCCAGCCTGTCGAGAGCCGCGTCGTCTCGGCCAGCGGCCCCACGCGGGAGCATCGACTGCTGGATCGCGCGGCCGTCGAATCGCTCGCGCTCTGCCAGGTGCCGGCCGGCAAACTCTCGTTCGTGGTGAGCTACCACTGGCGCATCGCCGGCGACTCGAAGCCCGCCTCCGGCGCGCAGCACTGAGATCGATCCTCCGCCGGCAACCCCTCCGATGGGGGCTGCCCACCGCGCGGGGCGCTGCCTAGAATGGCGTCGATGAATACAACCCTTCCCATCGCCGTGCTTGCCGGCGCCCTGTTCACGGGTCAGACGCTCGCCTGCGCCTGCACGCTCGACAAGGTCGAGATCGTCCCGATGACGGTCGAGAACGGCGATACCTACCACGGTACCTCGGGCGACGTGGAGATCGTGTTCCACAACGACGTCAAGGACCATGCGGTGACGCTGTTTCCGGAGCCCCCGATGACGGTGCGGCACCTGCAGCCGGCGGCCGAGTGCATGGTCGACGATGGCGGAGTCTGGGGCCGCGACGGCGTCTGGCTGAGCAGCGACGGCCGCACGCTGGCCACCACCGAATCGAGCGGATCCTCACAAGATCTCGTGTTCCGCGACACGCGCACCTGCGCAAAGTTGGGGGAACTCGACGTGGCCGGAGCGCAGTGGCGTGTCGAGGGCAGGCAACTCGTGATCGATGGCGGCGCATCGAAGCGGCACGCCAGGCGCGTCCCGCTCGACGCTGCGTGCCGCCCCACTCCCGGCGCCAGCCTCAAGCCGCGTCGATAGATCCCCGAAAGTACCCATGGCCAATCTCGACCAATGCCTCCTCGACGCCGCCAAGGCGTCCTGGGGCGAATCCTTCCTCAAGGGCACGCCCAACACCAACAACTGCTCGGGCTTCGTGAAGTCCGTCGCGGCGAAGCTGGGCGTGCCGTTGCCGGCCACCGCCGACGCCGACGGCATCGCCGACGCGGTGTCGGCGGGCTGGAACAAGCTCAAGAGCGGGCTCGAGGCGGCGCGCTCGGCCGGCACGGGCCACTTGGTGCTCGCGGTGCTCAAGGGCGCCGACCACAACCCGCCGCGCCATCATGGGCACGTCGGCGTGGTGGTGGCGGGCCCGCTCTATCGCGACGCGTATCCCAAGCTGTGGTGCGGCAGCCTGGGCGGGCAGGCGCAGAGTCAGGGCGACAAGAGCGTCGGGGAAGTATGGAATCGCGCGGACCGCGACAGCGTGGCGTATTACGAGTACACGGCCACGGTCTGCGGGCGCTGAGATCTCGAGGGGTCTTGCCCCGTTCGGGGCCAGGGCCCTTGCATCACGACGTGCGGAACTGCTCCACCGTGCGCGCCAGCTTGCCCGCCTGATCGCGCATCGATTCGGCCGCGGCCGCCGACTGCTCCACCAGCGCGGCGTTCTGCTGCGTCATCTGGTCGACGTTGTTCACCGCGTCGTTGACCAGCTGGATGCCGCCGGCCTGTTCGCTGGTGGCGGTGGTGATCTCGCCCAGCACCTCGCTGACGCGGCGCACCGCGCTCACGATCTCCTGCATCGTCGAGCCCGCGTCCTGCACCAGGCGCGCGCCGCTCTCCACCTTGCCCACCGAGGCGCCGATGAGCGTCTTGATCTCCTTGGCCGCCTCGGCCGAGCGCTGCGCCAGCGAGCGCACCTCGCCCGCCACCACGGCGAAGCCGCGGCCCTGTTCGCCGGCGCGCGCGGCTTCCACCGCGGCGTTCAGCGCCAGGATGTTGGTCTGGAACGCGATGCCGTCGATCACGCCGATGATGTCCGAGATCTTCTTCGACGACGCGTTGATCTCGTCCATCGTGGTCACCACCTGCGAGACCACCTTGCCACCCCGCGTGGCGATCTCGGAGGCCGAGTTGGCCAGGCCGTGTGCCTGGTGCGCGGCGTCGGCGCTGTGGCGGATGGTGCTGGTGAGCTCGTCCATCGAGCTGGCGGCCTGCTGCAGGCTGCCGGCGGTCTGCTCGGTGCGCGCGCTGAGGTCCTGGTTGCCGCTGGCCACCTCGGTGCTGGCCACCTGGATCTGCTCGGTGGAGCTGCGGATCTCGCGCACGATGCGCGTCAGCGAGTCCTGCATCCTGCCCAGCGAGGTCACCAGTTGCGCGGCCTCGTCGGTGCCGTCGGCGCGGCAGCTGCCGGTGAGGTCGCCGGAGGCGATGCGGTCGGCGGCCTTCTGCGCGGCCTGCACCGGCCCGACGATGCTGCGCGTCAGCAGGAAGCCAAGCGCGATGGAGCACAGCGCGGAGACGATGCCGCACGCCACGTTGACGACGCTGGTGGCCATGACGGCCGACGCGATCGAGGCGCCGCTGGCCTCCGCGCGTTTCGATTCGTAGCTGACGAGCGAGTCCGTCGCGGCCATGTATTCGTCGGCGACGGCGTTGAAGGCCGTCGAGGCCTGGCCTTTGGCGATGGAGGCGGCGATCGAGCTGCCGCCCTCGCCGGCCTTGTTCATGGTCTCGCGGGCCTCGAGGTAGCGCTTGCGGATCTCCGCCAGCTTCGCCTGGATCGCGCGGCCCTGCGGGGTCGTCTCGATGACCTCGAAGCGCTTCAGCACCGTGGCGCTGTCCGCGCTGGTGGCCTTGATCCTCTCGACCAGCGGTTGCGCGAGCGTGGCGTCGGTCATCAGCGCCACCATCCCGGCGCGGTTCGCGTTGACCGCGATGTTCTCGCGCCAGCGGTAGGCCAGCGCGGTGCGCTCGGCCTGTTCCCTGGTCAGTTCCTGGGCCAGCGACTGGATCTCCTGCAACCGGATCTGGCTGAACACGGCCGAGATGACGGTCAGGGTGACCACCACGGCGAATGCCAGGCTCAAGCGGCGCCCGATGCGCCATTGGCTGAGAAAACTCATCGACTGTCTCCAAGAAAGGGAAAGATTTCTCCCGGCGGCCTCTGAGCGAGCCTGTACCGGATTCTGATCATCCAGGCGCGGGGCGAACGGTCGAGAAGCCGCCCCGTCGCGGTGCATTACCGGTCTTCGGCAAGTCCGGGCAGGTCTTGAGGTCGGCAACGTCGGGGGGCGGACAACGGTGATACCCTTCACGCCTCAGGCGAGCCGTGCACAGCCCGGCCGCACCCGCCCGTATTCCGCCATGCTGATTCCCTTTTTCTACACGCTGCGCGAAGCGAAGCTGCCCGTCTCGGTCAAGGAATACCTCACGCTGCTGGAGGCCCTCAAGGCCGGCGTCATCGGGCCGTCGATCGACGACTTCTACTTCCTCGCGCGCACGACGCTCGTCAAGGACGAGGCGCTTTTCGACCGCTTCGACAAGGCCTTCGGCACGTACTTCAACGGCGTGGCCAAGCTCACCGAATCGAAGGAGATCCCCGAGGACTGGCTGCGCCAGCTCATCGAGCGCGATCTCACGCCCGAGCAGAAGGCCGCCATCGCGGCCATGGGCTGGGACGAGCTGATGAAGACGCTGCAGCAGCGCCTTGATGAGCAGAAGGGCCGCCACGAGGGCGGCAGCAAGTGGATCGGCACCGGTGGCACGTCGCCGTTCGGCCACGGCGGCTACAACCCGCAGGGCGTGCGCATCGGCGGAGCCGGCAAGAACAAGAGCGCGGTCAAGGTGTGGGAGCAGCGCGCCTACCGCGACTACGACGACTCGCTGGAGCTCGGCACGCGCAACATCAAGGTGGCGCTGCGCCGCCTGCGCCGCTTCGCGCGCGAGGGCTCGGCCGAGGAGTTCGCGCTAGCCGACACCATCCAGGCGACGGCCGCCGCCGCCGGCATGCTCGACATCAGGATGCGGCCCGAGCGCCACAACAAGGTCAAGGTGCTGCTGCTGATGGACGTGGGCGGCACGATGGACGAGCACATCCACCGCGTGGAGGAGCTGTTCTCCGCGGCCAAGGGCGAGTTCAAGCACCTCGAGTTCTACTACTTCCACAACTGCGTCTACGACTTCGTGTGGAAGAACAACCGCCGCCGTTTCGCGGAGAAACACGCCACGTGGGACGTCATCCGCAAGTACAACAAGGACTACCGGCTGATCTTCATCGGCGACGCCACGATGAGCCCGTACGAGATCCTGCAGCCCGGCGGCAGCGTGGAATACAACAACGCCGAGGCCGGTGCCGAGTGGCTCCAGCGCCTGACGCACGCGTTCCCCAAGCACTGCTGGATCAACCCCGAGCCGCAGGGCGTCTGGCAGTACCGGCAAAGCATCTCGCTGATCGAACAGCTCGTCAGCAACCGCATGTTCCCGCTCACCCTGCAAGGGCTCGAGGGTGCGATGCGTCTCTTGACGAAATGAATTCGGCGAGACAGGTCCTGCCCTCGGCGGCCGCCGATCCTCGCGCGTGGCGCGAGGTCGCGCTGCGGCTGGCCTGCGCGTGCGCGCTCGCGTGGAGCGCCGACGCGAGCGCGGCCACGCGCGAACTGGTGGTGGACGCGCCCTCGCCCTTCAAGGCGCTGCTGGAGAAGAACCTCGACATCGAGCGCGCCGCGCGGCTGGCCGAGGCCGACAGCCTCGACGACACCGAGTGGGCGCGCCTGGTGGCCGCCGCGCCGGCGCAGGGCCGAGCACTGGCGCAGACCGAGGGCTACTTCCGCGCCGACGTCAGCGTGGCGGTGGACCCGGCCGACGCGCACCGCATCCTCATCAAGCTGGTGCCCGGCGAGCCCGCCAGCGTGGGCCGCTTCACGCTCGAATTCGACGGCGAGCTCGCGCGCCAGGCCGAGAGCGGCGACACGAAGGCGATGGACTTCGAGGTCCGGCTGCGCGACGAATGGGCGCTGCAGAAGGGCCAGGTGTTTCGCAACGGCAACTGGGACAGCGCGAAGGCGCAGACGCTCAACACGCTGCGCAACGAAGGCTACGCCGCCACGCTGTGGACGGCCACCGCCGCGCAGGTCGATCCCGCCACCGACAAGGCGCGCCTGTTCCTGGTGGTGGACACGGGCCCGCGGTTCCTGTCCGGCAACGTGGTGGTCGAGGGCATCGAGCGCCAGTCCGAACGCAACGTGCGCCTGCTGGCCGGCTTCGGGGCCGGCACCCCGCTGACCCAGGCGCGCCTGCTCGACTACCAGGATCGCCTGCAGAAGACAGGCCTGTACGACCAGGTCGCCGTCGTCTACGACCCCGATCCGACGCAGGCCGCGCATGCCACCGTCACCGTGCGCGTGCACGAACAGTCGCTGCACCAGGCCACCGTGGCGCTTGGGTACAACTCGCAGAGCAAGGCGCGCGTCACGCTGGAGCACACCGACCGCCAGGTGTTCGGCCTGCCCGCCACGTCCTACAACAAGCTGCAGTGGGGCAAGAACATCCAGGAGTGGGACAGCTCCGTCGTCACCCACCCCGCCGAGAGCTTCCACAGCTGGCTCGGCGGCATCAGCGTGAGCCGGATCCTGTCCACCGGCGACGACGTGCGCGCCGCCTCCGTGCGCTTCGGCCGCACGCAGCAGAGCAACCCGCTCGACCGCACCACCTACGCGCAGTTCGAGCGTTCGGTGCAATGCAACGTTCCCGCGGCGATCTTCAACATCGACCAGTATTGCGTCGATGCGCGGGCGCTGTCGTTGAACCAGGCCAACATCTGGCGCAACGTGGACAGCGTGGTGCTGCCCACCAAGGGCTGGACGTTCTCGGGCCAGGTGGGCGTGGGCTGGGCCGGCGGCCCGAAGTCGGCCTACATGCCCGACGCCGGCTACGGCCCCTACACGCGCCTGTACGGCCGCCTGACCGAGTACTGGCCGCTGCCCGATTCGTTCTTCGCGCGTGCCCGGGTCGAGCTTGGCCAGATCGTGGTCAAGGACAACGTGGCGATGCCGGACGCGCAGCAGTGGCGGGCCGGCGGCGAGGATTCCGTGCGGGGCTACGAATGGCGCTCGCTGGCGCCGACGAACCGCTACGACGCGACGGTGGGCGGCAACTCGCTGCTCACCGGCAGCTTCGAGGTGGCGCACCCGTTCACGGCCTCGCTGCCGTCCGTGTGGTGGGCGGCGTTCGTGGACGGGGGCAACGCCGCGCTGCGCTTCTCGAAGTTCGACATGGAACTGGGCTACGGCGTGGGCGTGCGTTGGCGCAGCCCCGTCGGGCCGCTCAACATCGACGTGTCCTTTCCCGACGACTTCAGCAAGCCGCGCCTCGACCTGAGCGTGGGCGTGGCGTTCTGACATGACCGAGCCCGTCGAGCTTCCCCCTTCCTCGCCCGCCCCGGCGCCAGTGCCCGCGCCGCCGCGCCGTGCGGGCTGGGCGCGCGCCGCGCGCATCGCCTCGCTGGCCGCGGCCGCGACGGCGCTGACGGCGGTCGCCTGCGTGGCCGCCGGCGGCGCCTTGTGGCGCAGCGAGGGCGGCACGCGCTGGCTGCTGGGGCACGTGCCCGGGCTCACCGCGGTCGACGTGCACGGCTCGTTCGGCGGCGGCAACCTGCGCATCGGCTCGTTGAGGGCGCTCGAGCCCGGCGTGCAGGTGGACGTCGACAACCTGGTCGTCACCGGCCTCGACCTGCGCTGGCATCCCCATGCCGGCGCCTGGATCGGCGCATCGTTCACCGCGTGGACGGCCGACGCGGTGCGCATCACGCCGCTGCCTTCGAAGACCCCGACACCCGCCAAGGCGCCCGCCTCGCTGCGCAGCCCTGTGACGCTGGACGTGGCGAGCGTGCGCATCGGCTCGCTGGCCATCGCCGACAACCCGCCGCTGCGCGACGTCGAGGCCGCGCTGGCCATCGGCGCCGAGGGCGGCGGCCTGCACCGCGTCGACCACCTGCGCTTCGCCTGGGAGCGCGTGCTGGCCGAGGGCAGCGTGCAGGCGCGCACCGACGCGCCGATGGCCATCGACGTCACCCTCTCGGCGCACGACGCGCCCCGGGCCGCCGCGCCCGCGGCCTCCGCGGCCAGCGCCGCGCCGCTGCCGCACTGGGCCGCCAGCGCGTCGCTGCGCGGTCCGCTGGAGGGCTTCGACGTGGTGGCCGACCTGCAGGGCGAGGCCCGCGCGGGTCGCGCGGCGCCGCGCGCCAGCGCCAGCGCGCACGTGACCCCGTTCGCGGGGTTGCCGGTGAGCGCCGTGCTGGTGGACACCACCGAGCTGGACCTGCGCGCGCTGTCCGACCGTGCCCCGGCCACGCGACTGCAAGGCCGGCTGCGCCTGGCCACCACCAAGCCGGCCGCGCTCGACGTCGACCTGCGCAACCTCGCGCCGGCCGCCTGGTCGGCGGGCGGGCTGCCGTTCTCCACGCTCACCACCCACCTCGAGGCGCCGTGGAACGGCGAGTTCATCGCCGTCCCGTCGCTGCGCCTGGCGCTGGCCGACGCCCAGGGCGCCGGCGGCGAGTTGCGCGCGCAGGGACGCTGGGAGGCCGGCAAGGCGCAGGTGCAGCTCGACCTCGACCAGGTGCAGCCGGCGCGCATCGACGCGCACCTGGGCGCGTGGCGCATCAGCGGGCCGCTGCGCGCCGAATTCGAGCACCTGCCGGCGCCGGCGTCGCTGTGGGCCACCGCGCCGGCGCCTGCCAGCTCGGCGCCTGCCAGCTCGGCGTCGGCGTCGGCGTTGGCGTCCGCTCCCGCGGCCTCGGCACCGTCGGCCGCCAACGCCTGGACGGCCCGCGTCACCGGCCGCCTCGCCGGCACATCGCCGCCGCTGCCCGGCGCCAAGACCGCCGCCGCGCCGCCGCCCATGGCGCTGCAGCTGGACGCCCTGCTGCGCGCCGACGCCCTGCAGCTCAAGCAGTTCGAGCTCAAGGCCGGCCCGGCCACGGCCAGCGCTTCCGGCTCGTTGAACCGCGGCAAGGACGACGCGTGGCAGGGCGACGTGCGCGCGCAATGGGCGCAGCTCGATCCCGGCGCCTGGTGGCGCCTGGCCGACTCGGGCCCGCTGCACGACGGCCCCAACTCGCTCAACGGCTCCTTGACCCTGCACCTGGCCGGCGCGCCCGCCGGCTGGCAGGGCCTGGCGGCCGTGCACGGCCGCGCCGACCTGGTGCTGGCCGACAGCCTGCTGGCGGGCCTCGCGTTGGACGGCAAGGCCGCGGTCGATGCCATGGGCGCGCCCTGGGCCGTGTCGGCGCAGGTGCACAGCGGCGGCAACGAGGCGCACGTCGACGGCGCCATCACCCCGGGCCGCGCGGACTCCGACGCGCTGGCGGTGATCGACCAGCTGCACCTGGGCGTCGACGCGCCGCAGCTGCAGTTGCTGGCGCCGCCCGGCGCGCGCACCCGCACCGCGTCGCCCGCGCTGGCCGCGGCCTCGGCGGTGGAAGCGCTCGCGCAGACGAAGACGATTCCCGGCGAGCTGATCGCCAAGGCCGCCACCACCGTGGCCACCGGCGGCAAGACAAGCGACGCCCGCGCGCTGGTGGCGGCGTCGGCGGCGTCGGCGGCCGCGTCCTCCGCGGCGGCGCAGGCTCGCCAGGCGCCGGCGGGCAACGGCGGCTGGCCCACGCACGGCTCGGCCAAGCTCGATGTGCAGGTCACCGGCGGCCGCCTGGCCATCGCCGACGGCGCCCCGCACGCGCGCCGCGGCGCGCCGGCCACGCCGCTGCGCATCGTCACGCAGGGCGAGCTCACCGACTGGGTGGGCCCGCAATTCAAGCTCGCCAAGCTGCAGTGGAACGCCCACGGCAGCACCGACCCGCAGGCGCCGCTGGACGCCACGATCACGCTGGTGGACGGCCAGTCGGGCGTGGCACGCATCGCCCACGCGCAGGCCACGCTGTCGGGCACGCTGGGCCAGCACCAGCTGCAGTTGCAGGGCGAGGCGCCGGTCAGCCCGCCGGCCTGGCTGGCCCACATGGCCAACATCGGCAACGCCAACGCCACTCGGCTCGACGCCGTGGTGCAGGGCCGCTGGCAGC
>JBBQYL010000186.1:0-10105 GCA_038208735.1 Burkholderiales bacterium | reverse complement strand
TGAGCGCGGTGAACGGGCCGTGGCCCCATGCCTGCGGGTTGCCGTTGCGCGAGTCCTGGTAGACGGCGTCCACCACGAGGTCGCCGTGGTGGTACTGTCCGTAGAACTCCCAGAAGCGCGGCTTGTGGATCTTGAAGCGCGTGTCGCCGCGGTCGTAGGTGGCCTCCAGCACGAGGTCGCCGTTCATCACGTCGAAGGTGCGCGTGGTGTAGCGGATGGCCTCCTTGTTGATGCCGTAGCCCGCGCCGCTGGCGCCCCATTCGTCGGCCAGGCCCACGTTGCTGCCGTACGGGAAGTCGGCCAGGGCCCAGCCGCGCGTGGTCATCCTGCCCACGTGGATCGAGCCGTAGTCCTCGTGGCTGATCCCGATGTTCTCCTCGTACTTCGTGCCGGGAATGTCGATCTTGCCGTTGCGCCAGCGCTGGCTCAGCAGGCCGGTGAGCTTGAAGCCTTCGCCAAGGTCGAAGTGCGCGCCCAGGTAGGGCTGGAACAGCGTCAGGTGCGTGGTCTCGGTGTGATACGGCTCACCCACCACCAACTGGTCGGCCCACACGCGTTGCTTGTCCTCGCCCTGGAAGCGCTGGCACTCGTTGCACTGGTTGCTGGCGCGGCCGATCTCGGCCTTGCCGAAGCCGGTGAGGCTGAAGGGGCCGTAGTCGATGGCCTGCGCACCGGCGCAAAACGCGAGGGCGGCTGCGGGTACGGCGGCGCGCAGGGCGAGGGTTCGATTCTTCATGGTGGCCTTGTCTCGGAGCCGTATTATTGAAAGCGCTTTCACAGAATAATGTGTTCGACGGTCGAGCGTCAACGCCTATGGCGTGGGTGTTTCCCCTCTCCCCGACGCGCGGGTTCAACGCTTGTTCAGGCACCTCAGGGGAGGACGGTATTGACATTTGTGAAAGCGATTTCACACTGCGCGCACCCCGAACCCAGGAACGCCTCCATGAAGAATCCCTCGTCGCGCGCGATCGCCCTGTCGCTGCTGGCCGCCGCCCTCGCCTCGCCGGCGCTGGCGGAGCGCGAGAAGGTCGGCGCCGGCGCGGTGTGGCTCACCACGCAGGGCAGCGATCGCGACCCGCCGGCGGCGGCGCATCGCACGCCGGCGATGCTGGCCACCGCGGCCCAGACCAACCAGTGGTACTCGTCGCTGATCTTCAGCGCCACGCCCGAGGTGATCTACGCGCAGCCGCTCAGCGTGAAGGCCACGCCCGCCGGCCTCGAGATGGCGTTGCCGCACAAGGAGGTCGTGCCCACGAGCCGCGGCGACACCGAGATCCACTACCCGCACCGCGATCCTTTGGTCATCGCGCCGGTGGCCTTCGCGCCGGGCGCGGCCCGGCTCGCGAAGGCGGGCGACTGGTCGATCGACATCGACCAGTCCAACGGCGCCGACCACATGGACACCGCCGTGGCGCACGGCAGCCCGTTCGTGTGGCTGCACGTGTCGCGCGGCGATGTGCGCGTGAGCCTGCCCGGCGCGGGCGAGCGTCTCGCGCCCGCGGGGGACGCGCGCGTGCTCGCGCTACAGGTCAAAGGCAGCGTGTATGCCCTCTTCGCGCCCACCGGCGCGCGCTGGGAGCAACAATCGCCCACGCAATGGGTGGCGCACATGCCCGCCGGCCGCGACTACCTGTCGGCCGCCGCCCTGCCCGACGCCACGCCGGCCACGCTGGCGCTGTTCACGCAGCATGCCTACGCGTTCATCGCCGACACCCACGTGGCCTGGCGCTACGACCCGGCCGCCAGCAGCGTGTCCACCACCTTCGAGGCCGTCACCCAGGTGCAGGAAGGCGATGCGCAGCCGCCGTTGCTGGGCCTCTATCCGCACCAGTGGTACGGCAACGCCAGCGTCGACGGCAAGCTGGGCCCGGCGTTCGACACGGTGCGCGGCCAGCTGCGGCTGCTGGCCGCCGACCGCTTCGAGACGAAGGTCCGCTACACCGGCTTCGTGCCGTTCTGGCCCGGCCTGAAGTCCGACGACCGGCTGCCGGAACTGCGCGACCTGCTCAAGACCGACCAGCGCAATGCGCGCCGGATGCTGCTGGAGAACGGCAAGGGCGCGTACTGGCAGGGCAAGGGCCTGCAGCGCATCGCCACGCTGATGGACGTGGCCGAGCAGCAGGGCGACCTGCCGGCCCGCGACGACCTGCTCAAGCTGCTGGAGGGCCGCGTGCAGGACTGGTTCTCGGGCGACAGCAACAAGACCTACTTCCGCTACTCGCAGGCGCTGGGAACGCTGGTGTCGTACCCCGACGAATACTTCGCCGTCGAGCAGATGAACGACCACCACTTCCACTACGGCTATTGGATCCACGCGATGGCCCAGATCGCCCTGCGCGACCCCGCGTGGGCGGCCAAGGATCGCTGGGGCGGCATCGTCCAGCGGATGGTGTCCGACATCGCCACCACGACGCGCGGCGGCGCGGACTTTCCCTTCGTACGCAACTTCGACGCCTACGAGGGCCACTCGTGGGCGTCGGGCGTGGGGCTGGGCGACGCGGGCAACAACCAGGAGTCGTCGTCGGAGGCCGTCAACGCCTGGGCCGGCCTGATCCTGTGGGGCGAGGTCACTGGCGACAAGCCGCTGCGCGACCTGGGCGTGTGGCTCTACGCGAACGAGACCAACGCCGTGCAGCACTACTGGTTCGACCTGCACCACCTCGTGTTCCCGCCCGAGTACCGCAACATCGAGGCGAGCATGCTGTTCGGGGCGAAGTACGCCCACAACACCTGGTGGATCGACGAGCCGCGCGAGATCAAGGGGATCAACCTGCTGCCGGTGACCACCGCGTCGCTGTACCTCGCGGGCGACCCCGACTTCGTGCGCCGGAGCATCGCCGAGCTGCCGGCGCAGACCGCGGCCTACGAGTCGCGCATGCACCGCGCCGATCCGCCCGACGTGTGGCAGGACATCTTCGCGGAGACCCTGGCCCTGGCCGACCCGAAGGCCGGGCTGGCGCTGTGGAACCGCTGGGGCGCGGTCGAGGCCGGCGACAGCCGCTCGCACGCGCTGCACCTGATGCTGAGCCTGCAGCACATGGGCACCGCCGACCTGTCGGTGACGGCGGACACCCCGTTGTTCTCGGTGTTCCGCAACGCGGCCGGCAGGACGTACCTGGCGTACAACGCCGGGGCCGATCCCATCGACGTCACGTTCAGCGACGGCGTGCGGTTGAAGGTGCCGCCCCACGCGCTGGCGCAGCAGGCGCCATGAAGAGGGGTCTGGCCCCGAACGGGGCCAGACCCCTGTGCTTTCGCCCCAGGCACCGCCCATGCCTGGGTGGCATGATCCCGCGTGTCGGCGGGCCGCATTCGAGGCGGAGACGGCGGCACGTGCCTTTGACACTCCCGATTTACCCGCAGTCCGCCGAGTTGTTGCTCCCGTGTAACCGGCCGCTCCATTCGTCAATACGGGCGAACTGGACGGTCCACACGAGCTCCTCTTTGGACTGAGTGCCTCGGGTGCCTGCATACTGTGAGGATGAGCGAAGATTTCAAGCCCGGGACGAGACCGCTGCTGCGGCTGGCCGGGCTCGATGCGGTGCGAGCCTTTGTGTCGCGTGCGGAAGAGACGCACGTGATCTGGACCGCCGTCGTCGCATTGATGTTGAGGCTGTACCAGGAACCCGATGCCAAAGTCCGACGCGAGTCGGGCCCCACGGACTCGCAGGTTGTCGCAGCCCTGCGCGTCGTTCTCGGAGAGAACTTCGGCGGCGAGTCGGCCGACTACACGTCCTGGGCCCTCGTGCGCTACGGCTGCCGCCAGAAGCCCACCATGGCCGCGCTCCATCCCTGGGAAGGGCTGATGTTCGAATGGCAGCAACGGCGCGCCAGTGCGCCGCGCATCGCGCTGATGCTGCGCGACGCCGGCTTCGACAAGCCGCTCAAGGCCGCCTTGCTCGAGTCGCTCGACGGCTGGGTCACCGACCCGGTGAAGGCGCTGGGCGAGGCCACCGAGATCATCGAGGCCTTGTTCAGCGAGCGCCTGGTCTCGTACAACCTGCACGACGACGGCACCACGCCGGCGCACGACACGCTGTTCGGCGGCCTGGTGGCCTCGCTGCTGCCGCAGGGCCGGTTGCAGCAGCTGCGCCAGACGCTGGTGCGCGGCGACGAGCGCGCCACCTGGCACGTCGAGTACACGTTCGAGGACGAGACGGCTGTCTTCGAGGCCACGGCCAGCGGCTCCGCGCTGGACGTCGACTCGGTGATGGGCGGCGTCGACGCGCTGATGGAACGCATCGGCCGTCCCGAGCGCGTGTATCGCCTGGCGCCCGGCCGCTACAACAACGGCGAGACCGGCGTGTTCGTGCTGGCCGACGCCAGCCGGTTTCCCGAGATCGCCTGGCGCCTGCGCCTGCCGCTGCTGCGCAGCCCCAGCGTGGCCGACCTGCCCGCGGGCATCCCCACGGCGGCGCCCGAGCCCTTGCGCGTGGGGGCGCGTCCGATGGCGCCTCGTCCGTCCTCGCCCGCCGTCGCGGCCGCGGCGCGCGAGGCCGCCCAGGACGACGTGGCCGTGGCCACCGGGCCCGGCGCCACGGCGCCCATGTCCCTGCTCGAGTCGCAGTTCATCACCGTGATGCCGCCGTCATCGGGCCCGGTGGAACGCGCCGCCGACCCGAGCATGAAGCAGCTGATCAACGCCCTGCGCCGCTCCTTCGGCGCCGGCCGCCTGCTGCAGGGCGGCCGCTGGATGAAGCAGGTGCGCTCCGAGCCGCCGGCCTGGATGACGGCCAGTGGCGACCCGGTGCGCATCTTCTACGAGAAGCAGGAGACGCTGTTCCGCAAGGGCCGCATTGGCTGGGGCGCGCTGGTGCAGGCCGACGACGGCGTGTTCGCCCCGGGCCAGGACGACCTGCCGGGCGTGCTCGTGTATAGCGAGGACGACCATTTCGACGCCCGCCCGATGGAGCTCGCCGCCATCGGCGCGCGCCTGCTCGAGTTCAAGGCGGCGGGCGGCGCGTCCGACCTGGCCCGCTTCGCGCAGGGGGTGCGCAACGACACCGGACGGCCCCTGGGCGTCACGGTGCCGGCCGCGCTCAGCGCCAAGGAGCCGCTGCTCAGCAGCTTCGTCGCGATCCGCGCGCACCTGCCCGAAGGCATCCTGGCCGGCACGTGGTTCCCGGTGCTGATCCACCCGTCCAGCGTCGTGCCGATGATCGTGCCGTCCACGTTCTGGCCGCCCGCCATGTTGCAGGCTTGGAACGAGCGCCGCATGACTCTCGAGGCCGCGGCCCGGGCCTGATCGCCGCGCCAACTGCGGCCTCATCTCGGGCCCGACGCGCGCAAGCCGGCCGCCGACGACGTGCTGCAGCCCAAGTCGCAAGCCCGTGCCCGCCTCGTTGTTCGCCATCGTCGCGCCACGGTCGGGCATGGGAGAATTTTGCATGGCAGCCTATTCCGACCTCGTCCTTGAAACCCCCCGGTTGCGGCTTCGGCCGTATGCGCTTTCCGACGCCGGCGACGTGTTCGCGCTGTTTTCCGATCCCGCAGTGATGCGCTACTGGAGCTCGGCACCCTGGACCGAACTGCAGCAGGCGCTCGACTTCCTGGCGCGCGACGCCGCGTCCATCGCCGAGGGCTCGTCCGCGCGCCTGGGCATGGTGCGCAAGTCCGACGGCGCGCTGATCGGCAATTGCACGCTGTTCTCGTTCGACAAGCAGTGCCGGCGCGCCGAGACGGGCTATGTGCTCAGTCCCGCCGCATGGGGCCACGGGTATGCGAACGAAGCCGTGACGGCGCTGCTCGACTGGGGCTTCGAGGCCCTTGGTCTCAACCGCGTCGAGGCCGACATCGATCCGCGCAATACGCCCTCCGCCCGGGCGCTGGAGCGCCTCGGCTTCGTGCGCGAGGGTCACCTGCGCGAACGCTGGATCGTCAACGGCGAGGTGACCGACTCGTTCATCTACGGCCTGCTGCGTTCGGGGTGGAAGGCCGCGCGATGACGCAGACCGGCGTGCTCGAGGATCGTCCGCACCTGTGGGCGTTTCTCGTCGGGTGCGTCGCGGTGACCGCCGGCGTGGTGATGCACCTGCCGATGTTCTGGATGGGCCGCTTCAACCACTTCCACCTGGCCGACATGCCCATGGACGGCGAGATGCTGGCGGGCATGGCGCTCATCGTGGGCGGCATCCTCGTCGCGGGCTACGGCCTGCTGCCGCGCCGCGCGCTTCGGCACCCAGACGCGGGCGAGCTGCTGCGCATCGCCGCGCCCGAGGACGTGCGACTGGGCCCCGCGCACTGGCGCTTGATGGGGGTGCTGACCGTGGCGCTGGTCATCGACGTGATGAAGCCCGCGAGCCTGGGCTTCGTGCTGCCCGGCATGCGCGCGGAATACGTGGTGAGCAAGGCGATGGTGGCGTGGCTGCCATTCGCGGCGCTGTCAGGCACCGTGGTGGGCTCGGTGGTGTGGGGGTGGCTGGCCGATGTCTACGGGCGGCGCGCGTCCATCCTGCTGTCGGCCGTGATGTTCGTGGGCACCGCCATCTGCGGCTCGATGCCCAGCTTCTGGTGGAACGTGGGCATGTGCTTCCTGATGGGCGCGGCCGCCGGCGGCATGCTGCCCGTCACCTACGCGCTGCTGGCCGAGACGATGCCGTCGCGCGAGCGCGGCTGGGTGCTGGTGCTGGTGGGCGGGCTGGGCGCCGTGG
The DNA here is from genome assembly GCA_038208735.1 of Burkholderiales bacterium. GTDB lineage: Bacteria > Pseudomonadota > Gammaproteobacteria > Burkholderiales > Burkholderiaceae_C > Scleromatobacter. The sequence goes on along the minus strand of JBBQYL010000186.1, from coordinate 3,455 downwards.
GCGGCTACCTGGCCGCCAGCAGCTGCGCCGCGTGGCTGGAGCCGATCTGGAGCTGGCGCATCCTGTGGTTCCTGAACCTGCCCACCGGTCTCGTCCTGATCTTCCTGAACGCGTTCATCCCGGAGTCTCCCAAGTACCTGGTCGCGCAGGGCCGCATCGACGAGGCCATCCGCACCCTGCGTGGCTTCGGCTGCGAGGTGCACGCCGGGCCGCGCGCCGCCGTGCCCGCTGCCAATCCCGGTCACGCGCGCGCGGAGGCGCACGTCACGCACGAGCTCGCGGGGCGCACCTGGGCGCTGAGCATCGCCGCCATCGCCTGGGGGCTGATCAACTTCGGGCTGCTGCTGTGGATGCCCGTGCACCTGGTCGACAGCGGCTACAGCATGGCCGTGTCCAGCCGGCTGCTGTCGGCGTCGGCGCTCATCGCGATCCCCACCGTGTTCGTCGCCGCGTTCCTGTACAGCCGCTGGAGCACCAAGGGCGCGCTGCTCGCCTCCATCGGCATCACCGCGCTGGGTCTGCTGGGCGTGATGGCGCTCGAGATGGCGGCGCCGGGCACGTTGAGTCCCGTGTGGCCCATCGCGTTGCTGATCGTGGGCATCAACGCCATCGTCGCGATGCTGCTGCCCTACGCTGCCGAAAGCTATCCGCTGGCCGTGCGCGGCCGCGCCACCGGGTGGATCGCGGCCTGCACCAAGGGCGGCGGCCTCATTGCCCAGCTGCTGAGCCTGCTCGCGCTCGTGCCGGCGCTGTTCACCGCGGCCCTGGCCATCCTCGTGCCGGTGGGCCTCGGGCTGCTGCTGGTGTGGCGCTACGGGGTGGAGACGCGCGGGCGCGACCTGCGCGACTTCGAGGGCTGACTGCCTCGGATCGGGCGCGCCAGTCCATTGTCATCTGACGTGCGATCCCGCACGTGTTCCGGTTATCCCCCGCCGGAATCATGTCGATAGTGCGGGTTGGTGGCGTGCGCGCCCCTTTCCAACCCGGAGCTTCGATTCAACAAGAACGTCACACGCTGGATCCCTTCGGCCGACTCGGTTTCGGTGGCATGGAACACCACGACGGCGCTCGCCGTCACGAGCAACCACGACATCGCCAACGGCACCGCCAGCGTGTCGGTGAGCAGCGCGCCGACGCACGGCACGGCCGTCGTCTCGGGCAACAGCATCAGCTACACACCCACGCCGGGCTGGTTCGGCCACGACACGTTGAGCTACACGCTGACCGTCGGCGACACGACTTCCACCGCCTCGGTGCAGATCGCTGTCGCGGCGCATCTCACCCTGTCGGGCACGGTACGCGATGACCCGTTGCCTGACGCGGTGGTGGTGCTGACGATCGACGGCGTGGTGCAGCCAGCCGTCACCGCGGACGCCGACGGCCACTGCTCGGTGGACATCACCACCTCGACGCCGTCGGCCTTCATCACGCGGCAGGCCACCGGTGCGGGCGACCAGTCCAACGTCGTGCTGTCCAGCCTCGTCGGCGACGCGAGCGTCGTCGCCGCGGTCGCGACCACCGACGGCACGGTGGGCGCCACGTCGCTGCCCGCGGTCAACGTCACCAACGTGACCCCCGCCGAGGCGGTGCTGACGGCGCAGGCGCTGGGCACCACGCCCACCAGCAGTGCCGACATCGCGGCCGCGGCCGGCCAGTTCTCGTTGGCCCAGACCCTCCAGATGGCCACCGCCATCAAGCTCGTGGCCGACGCCAGCGTGGCGCTGCCCGGCGGCGCGTCGAACACGCTCGCCCTGGTGACCGACCCCGCGGCCTACGCCCGCTTCGTGACGCACCAGGCCACCAACAACGTCGCCGTCTTCAACGCGACGAAGGCCGCCGTCGTCGCCGATCCGGGGATCGACGTGGCGCCCAGCGTTCCCGCGGCCGGCGCCCCCGCGGTGACGGGCACCTGGACGACGGACGGCACGCAGATCACGGTGGTCTACGACACGCCGCAGGTCTACCCGAACCTCGTGACCGCGTCCGATGGCTACCAGCACGACGCCACCGAGACCGACACCGCGTTCAAGGTGCGCCAGCTCGGCACCGACACCGCCCCGCAGACCGCCGTCGGCAGCTACGTCTTCACCGACGGCCCGCAGAACGGCCAGACGGTCACTCTCGTCGACAAGTGGATCACCGACACCATTGTCACGAAGACGCAATCGTTCGGCGACACCGACTTCCCGGTGGGCGCGGAATGGGCCGGCGTGCCGACGACCGACTTCGGTCCGAACACCGCCAGCTACACGAGCCAGGACGTGCTGAAGATCGTCGACGCCACCCACGTGCTGTACGAGCGCACGGGTGTCACCGGCACGTTCGCCATCAACGGCGGCAGCCTGGTCGTGACGGCCTCCGGCGGCCCGGTGTTCAGCTACACGCGCCTGTTCACGGGCCCGAAGGGAGAGGAACGCTGGCTCACCACGCGACTGGTGGACGGCGCTTCCACCTGGGTCCACCACGCGGCCGTGGTGCTCGTGACGGCGGGCCTGGCTTTCACCACCGCGAGCGCCACCAACGACTACCTGAGCTACGTCAACGCCGGCCTGGCCACCGGCCAGTTCTACATCGACCTGCTGGCCAACGGCACGGGGTCGGGATCCAACTCGCTGGGTGCCGGCGGCCTGTACACGCCGCTCGGCACGTGGGCCATCGACTCGAACGGCGTCGGCCTGTGCAGTGACCAGGACAAGGCCTGGAACGTGGCCAACGGAAACGCCTATGGCCAGACGCGCGCCTGGACGCTGCTGCGCACGTCGGGCAACAACATCTACGTGATGGAGCGCCTCACCAACCTGGGCCAGACGTTCGACCAGTACCGCGTCAACGTGTACACGAAGACGAACTGATCTCCAGGCGTTGCACGCAGGGACTCCTCCGAAAGCGGAGCCCTTTTTCGTGGCTCTTCGCCGATTTGTGGTGAGCGGTGAGCGGCGAATCGCTTGAAGCGTGGGGAAGGAATTCGTAGCTGGTGACGACCGCGCGGGCGAGCGGCACCGGCTTGGCAGTTCCGCAGATAACATTCGCAGGGGAAGGAAGTCACGTCGATATATAAAGGGTAGGCATCGGCGGGCCAGCGAGGCCGCGCCGATGCCCGAGACCAACTGTTCCACATGCTGTTCGGCCTGACGCGAACAGCAGGCCGCGCGCTTCGCCCATGTCATGACGGACGAAGGGCGGCGGGCGACGGTTCCCGTTGTCGATCAAGACAAGGAGCGCCGGCATCACGATTCGATGTTCGCGTCAGTCCCGCTGGCCGGCATGGGTGGTGGCCGCGGGCATTGGCGCGGCTTCGATGGCCCGCCGATGCCTACAACCTCAAAATGAGGTCACGAACTTCCCCAGCGAATGTTGTCTGCCGAACTGCCAAGCCAGCCCCGGCGGGACGCAGCCGCCGTTCGCCCGCGCGGTCGTCGCCCGCTACGAAATCCTTGCCCACGCTTCAAAGGATT
>JBBQYL010000185.1:0-10197 GCA_038208735.1 Burkholderiales bacterium | reverse complement strand
CCTCACGGCCGTCGCCAGCCCGGCGCCGGCCTGGTACGTCCGCGTCGGTGCGATCAACGGCAGCGGCTGGACGAGCCTCGCGCTCGAGCCGGAGGTCTGATGCCGCACGCCGCCGTGCCCCTGCCGCAATCGCTGCTGTTCGACGCCGCGGGCCACACCTGCGTGGCGTGGTGGCATGCGCCCGTGACGGCCACCGACCTGCGCGCGGCGCCTGCGTTGCCGCGCGGCTGGCTGCCCGGCGGTGCGCTGCCGCTGGCGGTGGTGCTGGCCAGCTCGTGGGGCGAGGAGGACATGTCCGGCTACGACGGCCTGCGCACGCTCGCGGTGTCGCTGGCCGCGTCGGGCCTGGGCACGCTGCGCTTCGAATGGCCCGACACGGGCGACTCGTCGGCCGACACGGGCAAGGCCTCGCCGGCCGACGCGCTGGCGGCGTTCGACGCCGCGGCCACGCAGGCCCGCGCGCTCTCGGGCTGCGATCGCCTCGCGTTCGTCGGCCTGCGCCTGGGCGCGTTGCTGGCCGCGCAGGTGGCGCAGTCGCGCGACGACGTCGATGCGCTGGTGGGGCTGATGCCCGCGGCCAGCGGACGCAGCTTCACGCGTGAGCAGCGCCTGCTGGGCGCGGGCGTGCCGGCGCCCAACCCGGCGCCGCGGCCCGGCGCGTCGTTCGACGCCGCCGACCTGCCGGTGGCGCTCGGCGGGTTCACGCAGAGCGTGCGCGGCCTCGAGGCGCTGGGGTCGCTGAGGTGGCCCACGGACGCGTACCCGTCGCTGCGCGACGCGTTGCTGCTGTGGCCGGCCGGCGCGCCGGGCCGCGCGGCCGCCGACGCGCTGGCGCAGGCGGACGTGTGCGTGCACGAATGGACGCACGAGCGGCTGGCCGACGCCCTGGTCGTGGCGCACGAGGCGCGCCTCGACCCGGCGGCGGTGGCCGAGATCGTGCGCTGGCTGCAGGAACGCGCCGGCGGCCCCGTCGATGGCGCGGCCTCCGCACGCCTGGAGTCTGCCACCGGAGCCGTGCTGGCCCTGTCGGCGGCCGGCGCCCGCACGTGGATGCGGCTGCAGGTGGACGGCGTGGCCGTGCGCGAACGCTTCGTGCGCATCGGCGATCCGCGCGACCGCGAGCCGCCGCTGCTGGTGGGCGTGCTGGGCGAGCGCGACGTGCCCGCCGCCACGCAGGCCACGCGCGCGCCGCGCCGTGGCGTGGTGCTGCTGTCGGCCGGCGGCGAGCGCCGCATCGGGCCGCACCGGCTGTGGGTGTCCTGGGCCCGCCGGCACGCGGCGATGGGCGACGTGGTGTTGCGGCTGGACGTGGCAGGCATCGGCGACAGCGCCGCCCGCGCTCAGGGCGATCCGCAACGCCGGCCCGCGCACTACGACGCGCGCTGCGCCGATGACATCGCCCGCGCGGTGGCCTGGTTGCGCCGCGAGCACGGCGTGGCGCACTGCACGGTGATGGGCCTGTGCTCGGGCGCGTACCACGCGTGGCAGGCGGCGCTGGCGGGCGACGACGTGCAGCACGTGGTGGCCATCAACCCGCTGCTGTTCCACTGGCGCACGGGCATGTCGCTGGAGCCGGCGGCCAGCCCGTTCGGTCAGATCGCCATCGCCGAAGGCGCCGCGCGTGCACTGGTCGATCCCGCGCGCTGGCGCAAGCTGCTGTCCGGGCGTGCCAACGTGGGCGTGATCGGGCGCGCGGTGGCGGCGCGCGCGCGCCACGCGCTGCGCCTGCGCGCCCGCGGCATCGCGCGCTCGCTGCACGTGCCGCTCGAGCACGACCTGGCCGCGGAACTGGTGGGGGTATGCGAACGCGGCGTCCAGCTCGACTTCGTCTTCTCCTGCCACGAACCCGGCCTCACGCTGTTGCGCGAGGAAGCGGGCCGACACGGGATGAGGCTTGCGCGCGACAGTCGCGTGAACATCTCCGTGATTCCGCAGGCCGATCACACGTTCGCCGGCACGGCGGGCCGGGCGGCGCTTTACGCTTGCCTCGACAGCCTGCTTCCATCCGCGACCTCGATGATCCCCGTGCCCACCGTCTCTCCGTCGCGCTCCGCCGCGACCGCCAAGTCATGACCGCCGGCGCGCAGAAGTCGCTGGTCATCATGGGCATCCGCGGCGTGCCCGCGGCGCATGGCGGCTTCGAGACCTTCGCCGCTCGGCTTGCGCCCTGGCTGGTGCGCAATGGCTGGAAGGTGACCGTGTATTGCGAGGAGCCGTTCAAGTGCGCGCCCTACGAGAGCGACTGGCACGGCGTGCGCCGCGTGCACATCGGCTTCGGGCCCGACAGCGCGATCAACAGCGTCAAGTTCGACTGGGCCTGCATCCGTCACGCGCTGCGCGAGCCGGAGCGTCCGCCGCTGGTGCTCACGCTGGGCTACAACACCGCGCTGTTCGGCCTGCGCCTGCGCAGCGCCGGCATCTCCCACGTGATCAACATGGATGGCATCGAGTGGGCGCGCAGCAAGTGGGGCCCGCTCGCCAGGACGTGGCTTTACCTGAACGACTGGGGCGGCTGCCTGGGCGCGACGCACCTGATCGCCGACCATCCCGAGATCTCGCGCCACCTGCAGACGCGCGTGAAGCCGGCGCGCATCAGCATGATTCCGTACGGCACCGACCTGGTCGAGCAGGCCGACCCGTCGCCGCTGGCCGCGCTGGGCGTGGCGCCGGGCGGCTTCATGACGCTGATCGCGCGGCCCGAGCCCGAGAACTCGGTGCTGGAGATCGTGCGCGCCTTCAGCTCGAAGCCGCGCGGCTGCAAGCTGGTGGTGCTGGGCCGCCTGGCGCCCGGCGTCAACGAGTTCCACGCCGACGTGCTGCGCGCCGCCAGCGACGAGGTGCTGTTTCCCGGCGCGATCTACGACGCCGGCGTGCTGGCCGCGCTGCGCCGGCATGGCCTGGCCTACCTGCACGGCCACCGCGTGGGCGGCACCAATCCGTCGCTGCTGGAGGCCATGGGCGCCGGCAACGCGGTGATCGCGCACGACAACCGTTTCAACCGCTGGGTGGCGCGCGAGGGCGCGCTGTATTTCTCGGATACGGCCACCTGTACCGAGGCCATCGACCAGATGCTGGCCGACCCGGCGCTGCGCGAACGCTTGGGGGCGGCCAACCGCGACGCCGCGAAGACACGCTTCCCGTGGTCGTTGGTGCTGTCCCAGTACGAGATGACAATGGCGGCCCTGCACGCCCGGGCGACCGGCGCGGCCGACGCGCCCGCGCCTCCCCTGGCCGGCTCGAAGGAAGCCGATTTTTCGACATGATGGATCCCACATGATTGCGCTTCCTGCAGGCTTCCAGGCGCGGGCCTTGGCCGCATCGGTGGCGGCGGCCCTGTTCGCGGCGATCGTCGCCACCGGCTGCACCTCCACGCCGCTGCCCGCGCCCAACACGCCCACCGTGGCGTCGCAGGTGACGGCCGCGCCCGCGCCGGCGCTCGCTCCCGCGGCGGCGTACGTGTTCGCGGTGGGCGACGAGGTCGACCTGCGCGTGCCCGACGCCCCGCAGTTCGACCAGTCGCTGAAGGTGCGTCCCGACGGCAAGGTGAGCCTCGCGCTGGTGGGCACGCTGTACGTGCAGGGCCGCACGCCCGAGGACGTCGAGTCGGAACTGCGCGAGCGCCTGCATGCGCTGGGCGGCGCGCCCGGCGCGCGCGACTACCTGCTGCAGCCCAACGACGAGATCGAGGTCAAGTTTCCGTACACGCCGCAGTTCAACGAGGTGCAGAAGCTGCGCCCGGACGGCCGGATCGCGCTGCAGCTGGTGGGCACCGTCGACGCCCAGGGCCTGACGCCGGAAGACCTGCAGCGCCAGCTCAAGACGCGCTACGCACGCTACCTGCGCAATCCCGAGCTCACGGTGATCGTGCGCGGCGTGACCACGCAGAACATCCGCGTGGCCACCGCCAACGGGCCGCTGGTGGGCCGCGCCGGCCTCGGCGCGCTGCAGCCCACGCTGATCGTGCGCAGCTACCAGGCGCCACAGGTGTTCGTGGCCGGCGAGGTGGGCAAGCCCGGCGTCATCGCCTTCCGTCCCGGCCTGACGCTGCTGCAGGCGCTGGCCGAGGCCGGCGGCGCGCTGGTCACCGGCGACTCGTCGCACATCGCGGTGCTGCGCCGCGGCCCCGGCGCGCCCGGCCAGCCCGACGCGGTGCAGGTGCTGCGTCTCGACCTGCCGCGCGACTTCGCGCGCCAGCCCGATCGCGACGTCGCGTTGCAGCCTTTCGACGTGGTGGTGCTGCCCAAGTCCGACCTGGCGCTGGCGGGCGATCGCATCCAGCAAGTCCTGGGACTGTTGCCGCCCCTCAAGAACAGCTCGTTCGGCTTCGTCTACGACCTGAGCTCCAGCAGCTCCCTCATCCGATGAGCCACTCGACCCTGTTTCCCCCGGGCGAGCCGCGCGCCGCCGCGCCGCGCACCGTGCGCGACCTGGTGGCCGTGCTGTATCGCCAGGCCGGCCTGATCGCCGTGTGCGCCCTGGTGGGCACCGCGGCCTCGGTGGCGCTCTACCTGCGCCAGCCGCGCGTCTACACCTCCACCGCCAAGGTGTGGGTGCAGACCGAGCAGCAGGGCTCGCCGTCGTTCCTCTCGGGCATCGCGGCCTATCGCGAGACGCCGTATCCGGATCCGGTCAATCGCAAGATCGAGACCGAGATCGAGCTGATGCTCACGCGCACCAACGCGCAGGCCGTGGTCGAGAAGTACGCCATCGTCGACGGCCAGCTGGTGCACGGCGGCCCGGCCAGGCCGCGGCCGGACAGCGAGCCGGCCACGCCGGCCAGCGCGCCCGACGGCCGCGCGAAGACGATCGACCTGTTCCTGGACGGCGTGTCGGTGGAACCGCTGCGCTCCAAGACGGCCGACACCTCGTCCAACGTGCTCGAGGTGAAGTTCGATTGCACCGACCCGGCGCTCGCGCCCAAGGCGCTGCAGTCGTTCCTCGACAACTACCTGCAGCTCGGCGCGCAGCAGAACCGCCGCCTCGGCGAGACCACGTCGCGCCTGATCGAGACCAAGCTCGCGCAGGCCAAGGACGACCTGCGCCAGTCGGAAGACCGCATCGTCACTTTGCTGGTGCAGGACGGCGGCCGCACGGGCCGCGCCGCGGGCGACGTGGGCGCCGCGGCCGCCGCCGCAGGCCGCGTGGGCAACGCCTACGCCGCCACCGAGGGCGGCCTCAAGCTGGACCTCAGCCCCGACATCGCCGCGACCGGCGGCGCGACGCCCGTGGTGGCCGCGCTGAAGGCGCAGACGCTGGATCTGCAGCTGCGCCTGGACGAGGCGCGCCAGCTCTACACCGACGACGCCGAGAACGTGCGCAACCTGCGCACGCAGCTCGCCGGATCGCAGCAACGCCTGGCCAGGACGGTGCGCGAGAACACGCAGCTGGAGGCCGAACTGAATCGCCTCGAGCGCGCGCGCCAGCTCGCCCAGGAACGCTACGTGGAGCTGCAACGCAAGCTCGACCAGATCGACCTGTACCTGCGCCTGAACCCCACCGAGGCCGAGAGCCGCGTGATCATCGACGCGCCCGACCATCCCACGGCGGCCGAGGGCAAGAAAAAGAAGATCGTCGCGCTGCTGGGCCCGGTGGCCGGGCTGCTGCTGGGCCTGCTGCTGGCCGCGTTGCGCGAGCTGGGCGGCGACCGCATGCGCTCGTCTCGGGAGGCGGGGCGCGCGCTCGGCGTGCCGGTGCTCGGCGCCATCCCCACGCTGTCGGCCAAGGCCAGGAATTCGTATTTTGGACCGCCCCCGGTGACGCACGACGTCGCCGCCGCGGCGGAGCTCGCATGAAGATCGTTCACGACCCCACGTTGTTCACGCGCATCGGCCTCGGTGTGCTGGACCATCTCACCCGTCACCACGGACCGCCGCGCCAGCCGGATGGCGGCGCCGGCGCGCCCGCGATGTCCGGCCGCGTCGTCCTCGTCAGCAGCGCCCGTGCCGGCGAAGGCAAGAGCTTCGTCGCGCAAGGCCTGGCGCACGCGCTGGCCGAGCAACAGGAAGGCGACGTCGTCTGGGTGGACGCCGCGTTCGACACGCCGCCGGCCGGCACCGACGTCTTCGCGCGCGGCGCGTCGGGCTTCTCCGAGATCATGACGCTCGGCTCGCTGCAGGGCCTCGCGCCCGCCGGCGCCGGTCCCGACCGCCTGTGGCGCCTGGGCCGCGGCGTGCTGGCGCAGGCCTCGCTGCTGTACCGGCCCGACGCCGTGCGCAAGGGCCTGATGGCCCTGCGCGCCGGCTTCGCGTTGACGGTGCTCGACGCGCCGTCGCTCGATGCGTGCGGCGCGCTGCTGGCCGAGGTCGACGCCGTGGTGCTGGTGGTGGACTCGCGCCACACCTCGCGCCACGCGGCGCAGCAGGCGCTGGCCGACGCGAACATCGGGCCCGACAGGATGGCCGGCATGGTGCTGAACCACCGCCCCCGACCGATTCCCCGCTGGTTGGGCGGCGATTGAGCGCGATGACGACCTGGGCCCGGCTCGCGGAGCCGCTTGCCTGGGGGCTGGCGGCGGCCATCGGCGCGCTGGTGGTGGCCGCGGCGGTGAGCGGCGATTCGTCGGCGGTGGGCGTGGGCGTCATCGGCCTGCTGGCCATCGGCGGGTGGCTGGCGTGGCGGCGCCAGCCGCGGCGCCTGCTCATCGCGGCGCTGTACTTCCTCGCGCCGATCGACGTGTCCAAGGCCCTCATCGCGCCGCTGGACCGGTTCTATTCGCCGGGCCTCTATCTCAGCGTAGGCAACCTCGTGCTGCTGATGCTGGCCGCGCTGTGGGTGGGGCGCCGGCTGCTGATCGAGCGTCGCGCGCTGCCGTTCACGCGGCTCGACGCGCTGGCCGGGGTGTACTTCGCGTGGATGTTCGCGCGCTCGCTGGGCTCGCTGCAGGGCCTGCTGGCGCCGGCCAGCGCGGTGCAGTACGGCCTGGCCGTGCTGGCGTTCTACGTGGCCTCGCACGTGCTCGAGTCGCAGGCCGACCTGCGCCTGGCGCTGCGCGCCGTGGTGCTGGGCGTGGCGGCCGAACTGCTGTGGGTGGCCGCGCAGATGGCCACTCACACCGCGCTGGCGCTGCCCGGCGCCAAGGTGATCGCCACCGGCGAGACGCTGTTCTTCGGCGGCGCCGGCGAGGCGTTCCGCCCGCAGGGCTTCTTCATCCATCCGAACTCGCTGGCCGACCACATGACGCTGGTGATCCCGCCCGCGTTCGCGCTGGTGCTGCTGGGCCGGCGCCGGCTGGCCGCCAGCGTGTGGTGGACGGCCGCGGCGGTGCTGGCGGCCGCCACCGGCATGCTGCTGCTGACGCTGTCGCGCGGCGGCTGGGCCGCGGCGGTGCTGGGCGGCGCCTGGGTGGTGTGGCGCCATCTTCGCCACGGCCTGCTCACGCGGCGGCACATCGGCCAGATGGCGGTGGCGGGCACGTTCGCGCTGGTGGCGGTGGTGTCGGTGTACCCGCAGCTGCTGCTGCGCCTGACCGCGCCCGACGACCGATCCACCGAATCGCGCCTGCTGCTCACCGACCAGGCCTTCACCATCATCGAGGCGCACCCGTGGGTGGGCGTGGGCTACGGCGGCTACAACCGCGCCGCCTACGAGTACATCGCGCCCGCGTTCGCCAACGTGTCGCAGGAGTATCAGGAAGCCTTGCTGCAGCTCGTGGTGCACAACCACTACCTGCTGGTGGCCGCCGAGCTGGGCCTGCCGGCGATGCTGCTCTTCGCGTGGCTGCTGCTGCGCCTGGTGCTGCAGCCGCGGCCCTGGGCGGCATGGCGCGATCCCACGGCCTTCGCGATGGCGGCGGGCCTGTCGGGCGCGCTGGTCACGCAGGTGCTGTTCCTGGCATCCGACAATTTCTACGCCGACATCCGCCTGTTCATGATCTGGCTGACGGCCGGCACCTTGCAGGCGCTGTGCCTGATGAAACGGCGCGCCGAGGCCGACCAGGCCGCGCTGCCGATCGAGCCCGACGCCGCGACGCCCGAACCCTGGCGTGCCGCCGCATGAAGCCGGGCAGCCTGTCGCACGCGCTCGGTTCGGCGATGGGCGCGCGGGTGGGCATGGCGGTGCTCAACTACGCGCTGTTCTGGATGCTGTCGCATCGGCTCGGCACCGAGGCGCTGGGCGGCTACTCGCTGCTGATGAACGTGTTCTACATGTCGGCGTTGATGCCGCTGCTGGGCCTGTCGACGGCCCTCACGCGGCGCGCGGCCACCGAGCGCGAGCACGTGGGCCGCGAGGCGAGCAACGCGCTGGTGTTCGCGGCGCCGGTGGCGGTGGTGATCACGCTGCTGATCGCCATCGCCGGGCCGGCCAGCTATGGCGACGAACTGCGCACGCCGTTCCTGCTGCTGGGCCTGTCGCTGCTGCCCACCGCGTCGACGCTGGTCTCGGAGTCCACGCTGCTGGGCCTGGAGCGCGTGGCCGACATCGCCCGCGTGCAGTTCGTCGAGACCCTCCTGCGCACCGGCTTCGCGCTGCTGGCCGTCTCGCTGGGCTACGGCCTCACGGGTGTCTTCGCGGTGTTCCTCGTGCTGCGCTGCGCCGTCGCCGTGGCCTACCGCTTCCATCCGCTGCTGCCGCGCTTCGATCCGCGTGAGGTGACCCGCGCCCTCCAGCGCCGCCAGTGGCACGAGGTGCCCATCTTCCTGGGCATCGGGCTGCTGGCCGCGGTGTCTGGCCGCATCGACATCCTGGCCCTGTCGCGAATGGCGGGCCTGCACGAGGCCGGCGTGTATGCCGCGGCCTCGCGCCTGTACGACGCGTCGCTGATGCTGCCCACCATCGCCGCGCTGTCGGTGATGCCCACGCTGGCGCGCCTGTTCGCATCCGACCGCGACTACTTCCAGGGCGTGCTGGTGCTGGCGATGCGCCTGAGCCTGGGCGTGGGCTTCGTGGTCGCCCTCGGCGTGGCCGCGCTGGCCGAGCCGCTCATCCACCTGCTGTACCGGCCCGAGATGGCGCCGGCCGCGTCGGTGCTGCGCTGGCTCATCTTCTGCGCAGTGTTGATGACGTTGGACCAGATCCTGTCGTCCACGATGATGGCCGCGAAGGCGCAGGCGCACGACCTGGGCGCGCTGTCGCTGGCGGTGGCCGTGCTGGTGGGCGGCATGGCCGTGCTGGTGCCGCGCTTCGGCGCCACCGGGGCCGCGATGGCGGTGACGCTGGCCACCTGTTGCCGCGTGGGTTACCGCGTGCGCTGGCTGGTGCGGCTACTGGCGCTGCAACATCTCGCGCGCGACCTCGCCCGCGTGCTGCTGGCCGCCGCGGTGGGCATCGCGGTGCTGGCGTTCACCGTGGCGTCGGGCGCGCTGGTCGCGTTCGCGGGCGCGCTGTCGGCCTACCTGTTGGTGCTGGTGGCCAGCGGCGCGCTGAAGCTGCGCGACATCGTCGGGGCGCGCCAGCGCATCGCCGCGTTGTTCGGAAGGTGAGGGGATGCGCATTCTCCATCTCGATCCCGATGACCTGGCCAACCCGCTGGCCGGCGGCGGGCCCGTGCGCACCTTCGAGATCTGCCGTCGACTGGCGCGCCGCCACGAGGTAACGGTGCTGACGCCCACCTTCCCCGGCTCCACGCCCGAGCTCGTGCGCGAGGGCGTGCGCTACGTGCGCCTGGGCCGGCGTGTGGGCGATCACGGGTCGTCGCACCACATCACCTTCGCGCTGGCGCTGCCGCGCGCCGTGCGCCGCTTCGAGCACGACCTGCTGGTGGAGGACTTCATGCCGCCGGCCTCGGCCACCTGGACGCCGCTGTTCCGTCGCCGCGACCGGCCGATGATCGCGTCGGTGCAGTGGTTCTTCGCCCGCAAGTACACCGACTGGCTGAAGTTGCCGTTCCACTGGGGCGAGGAGTACGGGGTGCGCCTCTACGACCACTTCGTGGTGCTGACCGAGGCGATGCGCGAACGCATCGCGGCGCGCGCGCCCGGCGCCGACTGCCGCGTCATTCCCAACGGCGTGGACGACGCGCTGTTCGGCATGGCGCCGGTGTCGGTGGCGCGCGGACGCGGCGTGCTGTTCCTGGGCCGCACCGAGATCCGCGCGAAGGGCCTCGACCTGCTGCTGCAGGCCCTGGCGCGCATTCCCGAGGCTCGGCGTCCGCCGTTGACCATCGCCGGCACCGTGCAGGACGGCCCCGCGCTCGTGGCGCTGGTCGACCGGCTGGACCTGCGCGCCTGGGTGACGCTGGCCGGAGGCTACGACGCCGCG
>JBBQYL010000184.1:0-10338 GCA_038208735.1 Burkholderiales bacterium | reverse complement strand
AGGTGACCGCCTCGAAGACGGCCAGCTGGTGCGCCACCCCCCGCTCGCGGTCGGCGTCGGAGAAGTGGGTCATGAGCGAGATCTCGTCCACCTGGGGCAGCAGCTCCAGGCGGGCGCGCGCGCCGCGGAACGCGGTGGGCGTGAAGCCGAGGCGGTTCATGCCGCTGTTGAGCTTCAGGAAAACCCTGTGCGCAGTGTGGGTCTTGTGCTCGGCGAGCCAGTCCACCTGCTGCTCGCAATGCACGGCGTGCCACAGCCCCAGGCGCGAACAGAGCTCCAGGTCGCGCTGTTCGAAGCAACCTTCCAGCATCAGGATCGGGCCGCGCCAGCCGAGCGCGCGGATGCGACGGGCCTCGTCGAAATCGAGCAGCGCGAAGCCGTCCGCTCCTCGCAGGCCATCGAACGCCCGTTCTATTCCGTGCCCGTAGGCGTTGGCCTTGACGACCGCCCAGACGCGAGCGTCGGGCGCCGCTTCGCGGGCGCGGCCGATGTTGTGAGCGAGGGCGTCGACGTGGATGAGGGCTTCGATGGGACGGGGCATTCGTGAATTCTGCCAGCCGTCTCGGGCCCCCGGCCGCCCGGCGTCGGCCGGGCGGCCCAAATGCCTCGCATGCTATAAAGCCGCTCGCCCTTTGGAGAGATTTCCCAGGTGCGGGGCCTCGCGGGTGGCCTCGACGCCGACGATGCCGAACGAATGAAAAGAGGTTTCTTCACCATCATGGCGGCGCAGTTCTTCAGCTCGCTCGCTGACAACGCCTTGTTCGTTGCAGCACTCGAGTTGTTGAAGGGCGCCGGCGCGGCGGAGTGGCAGCGCGCGGCCCTGGTGCCGATCTTCGCGTTGTTCTACGTCGTCCTGGCCCCGTTCCTGGGCGCGTTCTCGGATGCGGTGCCCAAGGGCCGGGTGATGTTCTACGCCAACGCCATCAAGGTGGCCGCGTGCCTGTTGATGCTCTACGGCAGCCATCCGCTGGTGTCGTACGCGCTGGTGGGCCTGGGCGCCGCGGCGTATTCGCCGGCCAAGTACGGCATCCTCACCGAATTGCTGCCCACGTCGCAGCTCGTCAAGGCCAACGGCTGGATCGAGGGTCTCACGATCCTGTCCATCATCTTCGGCGCCGGCCTGGGCGGCCAGCTGATCGGCCCGCGCATCTCGCCGTGGCTGTTGTCGGTGCACGTTCCGCTCATCGATTTCGGCATCCATACGGCGGCGCAGGCCACGGTGGCCTGCATGGTGGCGCTGTACGTGATCGCCGCCATGTTCAACCTGCGGATCCCGCGCACCGAGACGCCGCTGGAGCCGCTGGCCGGCCGCTCGCTGGAGCTCGTACGCGACTTCAGCCAGTGCAATGCGCGCCTGTGGGACGACAAGCTGGGCCAGATCTCGCTGGCCACCACCACGCTGTTCTGGGGCGTGTCGGGCAACCTGCGCTACCTCGTGCTGGCCTGGGCGGGCGTCGCCCTCGGCTTCGACATCCCGCACGCCACGCTGCTGCTGGTGATCGTCGGCCTGGGCACGGCCGCCGGCGCGCTGCTCGCGTCCGTCACGGTCAGCCTGGTGCATGCCACGAAGGTGATCCTGCTGGGTGCGGCGCTGGGTGCCGCCGTCATCGCCATCAACCTGATGCACAGCGTGTGGATCGCCGGCCCGTTCCTCGCGATCCTCGGGGCGATCGGCGGCTACATGGTGGTGCCGATGAACGCGCTGCTGCAGCATCGCGGCCACAACCTGATGGGCTCGGGCCGCTCCATCGCCGTGCAGAACTTCAACGAGCAGGCCGCCATCCTGGGCCTGGGCGCGTTCTATTCGGCGCTGACCCGCGGCGGGCTGTCGGTGTACTACTCGATCGCCATCTTCGGCGTGTTCGTGGCGTTCGCCAGCTGGCTGATCTGGCGCTGGCATCGCCGCAACCTCGTGAACCATCGCGAGGAGGTCGAGGGCCTGCTCGAGATCGCGCGCTGCGATTCCCATTGAGATGACGACGGCCTCGCTCCCGCGGCCCCGCTCCGCGGGACCGGTGCTCGCCCTGCTGGTCAACGCCTTCGTGTGGGGCGTGTCGTGGTGGCCGTTCCGCCACCTGCAGGCCATGGGCCTGCACCCGCTGTGGGCCACCACCCTCATCTACGTACTGTCGGCACTGGCCATCGTGGCCTGGCGGCCGTCGGCACTGCGCCAGTTCTTCGCGCACCCGGCGCTGTGGCTCATCTTCCTGGGCTCGGGCGCCACCAACGCCACGTTCAATTGGGCCGTGAGCATCGGCGACGTGGTACGCGTGGTGCTGCTGTTCTACCTGATGCCCCTGTGGTCGCTGCTGCTGGCGCGCGTGATCCTCAAGGAGAAGCTCACGGCCAGCGCGATCGTGCGCGTGGCGATGGCGCTGGCCGGCGCGGCCCTGGTGCTGTCGCACGGCGACGGCGCCTCCGCGAGTCGCGCCGGACTGCTGCCTGATCTGCTGGCGCTGCTGGGCGGTTTCGCCTTCGCGCTGAACAACGTGATGCTCAAGCGCGAGTCGGCCCAGCCGGAGGAGGCCCGGGCGCTGGCCATGTTCCTGGGCGGCGCGGTAGTAGCCGGACTCACCGCCGCGGCGCTGTCGACGGCGGGTTCGTCGGATGTGCGATGGCCCGTGGCCTCGTCGCAGTGGCTGCTGCCGGCGCTGGGCCTGTCGATCGCGTTCATGGGCTCCAACCTGTGTCTTCAATACGGGGCGGCGCGGCTGTCGGCGGCGGCCACCGCGGTGGTGATGCCCTGCGAGGTGCTGTTCGCCGCCCTCACGTCCGTGTGGTGGGGCGGCGCCACGCTGCACGTGACGGTGCTGGTGGGAGGCGCGCTGATCCTGGCTGCGACGCTGGCGAGCGTGCTGGAGAACCGCTGAAAGGCGTCATCCTGCGCGCAGTCGCAGGATCCACCGCCGCCACTCACATGGATCCTGCGACTGCGCGCAGGATGACGGCTTGGTCGTTGGATGACGGCATGGCGGCTGCCTCCGCTACCATTGACCCGATTCCCCAGGAGGCCCCCATGTCCGCCAAGACGCTTTACGATTTCTCCGCCACCTCCATACAAGGTCAGCCAGCCGACTTCGGCGCCCAGCGTGGCAAGGTCTTCCTGATCGTCAACACCGCCAGCAAGTGCGGCTTCACGCCACAGTTCGCGGGCCTGGAGAAGCTGGCCGCCGACTACAAGGATCGCGGCCTGGTGGTGGTGGGCTTCCCGTGCAACCAGTTCGGCCACCAGGATCCCGGCGCCAATTCGGAGATCGAGAGCTTCTGCCAGCTGAACTACGGCGTCACCTTCCCGATGATGGAGAAGGTGGATGTCAACGGCGCCAAGGCGCATCCGCTGTGGCAGTGGCTCAAGTCGGAGAAGCCCGGCGTGCTGGGCACCGAAGGCATCAAGTGGAACTTCACCAAGTTCCTGGTGGGCAAGGACGGCCGCGTGGTCAAGCGCTTCGCCCCGACCGACGACCCGGACAAGCTGCGCGGCGACATCGACGCGGCGCTCGCCTCCTGAGCCGCGATCAGCCGGCCGCTGGCGCGGGCCAGCGCGCGATCTCCAGAGCTCGATAGCGCCGCACGATCCAGCCGCGCGCGGCCCATTGGGCCAGCCATTCGTTGGCCGTCTGGCGCGACACGTTGGCGCGCGTGGCCAGCTCCGACTGCGTGAGTGCCATCGCCCAGCGGGCGCCGATCGGCGTGGCCCGGCCCTCGCGGCGCAGGTGCTGCAGCGCGATGCACAGCCGCTCCTCGGCGCCGCGATGGCGCGCGGCCTCCAGCAGCTTCAGCGTGCCGTCGTGGCGTCGCGCGAACTCGCGCATCAGGGCGCGCGCGAAGCCGGGCACCTCGTCCATCAGCCACGCATAGGCCGCCGGCCCGATCACCAGCAGCCGCGTGGGCACCAGCGCGATCGCCTCGTAAGTGGACGGCAGGCCGGTGACGAACGAGGCCAGCCCGAAGGTGTTGCCGGCCTCCACGTTCTCCACCACCGACTGCTGGCCCTGCGCGTTGGAGAAGCGCGACTCGATGCTGCCCGCCAGCACGCCGAACAGCGCCGGCGTGGCGTCGCCCTGGGCGAACAGCGTCACGCCCGCCGCGACACGGCGCGTACGCAGGCGCGATTCGGCCTCGGCCCACTGGCGCTCGCTCCAGCGAACGTCCGGAAAGTTGAGGTCGAACAGCGCACGCACTTCGGGATGCATGTTCTCATTGTCGGGTAGTTGACAATCGACGGGCCGACGCGGGTCTACGCTTGGGGCCTGGCCACTCCCGATCGCGTTCCCATGACTTTCCAGCAAGACCCCGCCGTGACCGCCGCGCTGCGGCAACAGTTCGCCGGGTTCGCCGCGAACGCGTTCGAGGACGACCCGCTGTACCGCGCGCTGGCCGACGCCGCGGCGCGCCATCCCGAGTGGGCCGCGCTGCTCGCCGCCGCGCCCGCCACGCAGCGCCTGCCGTTGCTGTGGCTCGCGGCGCTGCAGGACCGCGTGCTGACGCTGGTGGATGCGGGCGAGCGTCCGGCGCTGGCCGACTACTACGCGAGCGTGGGGCCGGCGCGCGCTCCGGACGACGCGCTCGAGGCGCACCTGGGCGAGTTCATCGAGCGTCACCGCGACGCGCTCGTGCACGCCATCGCCACGCGCACCACGCAGACCAACGAGATCGGCCGCTGCGCCGTCCTCTGGCCGGTGCTGCAGCAACTCGTCGAGACCACCGGCCGACGCCGCATCGCGCTGCTGGACGTGGGCTGCAGCGCAGGCCTGAACCTGGGCGTGGATCGCTGGCGCTACCGCTACGTCGACGACGGCACCGGCGCGACGCTGGGCACGACGCCGCCCGAGCGCGACCCGCGCGCGCCCGAGATCGCGTGCCGCGTGCTCGCGGGCACCCGCCCTCAGGCGAAGGCGGTGCCCGAGATCGTGTCGCGCCGGGGCATCGACCTGCACCCCATCGCCGTCGACGACCCGGCCGCGGTGCGCTGGCTGCGCGCCTGCCTGTGGCCGCACGACGCCGAGCGCCGCGAGCGCTTCGACGCGGCCGTGGCGATCGCCCGCACGCAACGCTGGACGCTGTCCGCCACCACGGATGCCGCGGCGAGCATCGGCCACTGGCTGCGCAGCGTGCCTGCCGACGCCCTGCCGGTGGTCTTCAACAGCTGGGTGCTTCGATACTTCGATGCCGACCTGCTGCGCCGGCACGTGGACGCCGTCCTGGGTGAGGTGCGCGAGCGCGGCGCGGTCTGGATCAGCGCCGAGGACCCCACGTTGTCGCGCACCTGGTGGCCCGACATGCCCGAGGTGAAGACGGCCCGCCTTGCCAACGCCACGGCGTGGACGGTGGCCCGCCCCGACGGCCACGGCGGCGTCGCCTGGCAACTGGCGGCCACCTCGCATGCCCATGGTCACTGGATGCAATGGCACTCCGACCGGGCCGGTGGTCGATAATCCGCCTTCCACTGAAGACGCGAGCCTTGCCCCATGTTCGAGCACATTGAACCCTTCGCCGGTGATCCGATCCTGTCGTTGAACGAGGATTTCCAGAAGGATCCGCGCCCCCACAAGATCAACCTGTCGATCGGCATCTACTTCGACGACGAGGGGCGCATCCCCGTGCTCGACTGCGTGAAGAAGGCCGAGGCGCAGCTGCTGGAGAAGGGCGGTGCCAAGCCCTACCTGCCCATCGAGGGCAACGCCGATTTCCGCCGCGCGGTGCAGACTCTGCTGTTCGGCGCCGGCTCGAAGGCGGTGGCCGAAGGCCGTGTGGCCACGCTGCAGACGGTGGGCTCCAGCAGCGCGCTGAAGGTCGGCGCCGACTTCATCAAGCGCTGGTTCCCCGACTCGAGCGTGTGGGTCAGCGATCCGACGTGGGACAACCACCGCTCCATGTTCGAGGGCGCGGGCATCAAGGTGTCCACCTACCCGTACTACGACGCGGCCACCGGCGGCCTGAAGTTCGACGCGATGCTCGCCACGCTGTCCGAGCTGCCCGCGCGCAGCGTGGTGCTGCTGCACGCCTGCTGCCACAACCCCACGGGGGTCGACCTCACGCCGGCGCAGTGGAAGGCGCTGATCCCTGTCCTCGAGCAACGCCAGCTGCTGCCGTTCCTGGACATCGCCTACCAGGGCTACGGCGATGGCATCGACGAGGATGCGTTCGCCATCCGCGCGCTGGCCGACGCCGGGGTGCCGTTCTTCTGCGCCAACTCGTTCTCCAAGAGCATGAGCCTGTACGGCGAGCGCGCAGGCGGCCTCAGCGTGTGCTGCCCGACGGCCGCCGAGGCGCAGCTGGCGCTCGGTCAGCTCAAGGCCACGGTGCGCCGCAACTACTCGAGCCCGTCCATCCACGCGGGCGGCGTGGTGGCCACCGTGCTCGACTCGCCGGCGCTGCACGCGTCCTGGGTGGACGACGTCAACGCGATGCGCACCCGCATCAAGGCGATGCGCAAGTCGCTGCACGGCGTGCTCAGCGCCAAGGTGCCGGGCCGCAACTTCGACTACTTCCTCACCCAGCGCGGCATGTTCAGCTACACGGGGCTGTCGGCGGCCCAGGTCGACCGGCTGCGCGAGGAGTTCGGCGTGTACCTGATCCGTTCGGGGCGCATGTGCGTGGCCGGGCTGAACACGAAGAACGTCGAGGCCACGGCCAACGCGATCGCGGCGGTGTTGTGACGTCCGTGGGGTCTCGTCTGCTCTAGGTCACTTCCCATCCTTGCGTTCAGGTACGGCGAGTAGATTCCCGCCTGCCCATAGAGGCATCGAACACAGGGAGAGAAATGAAGAACAGATTCGTTCCGGCGATGCCGGAGGGGTTGGCACGCGCGTGTCCACCCGGATTGGCTGCCGTGCTGATGGCCGGCTTGCTGAGCGCCTGCGGCGGCGGCGGTGGCGGTGGCGGTGGCGGGACGCCGACGCCCACGGCGACCCTGAGCGCCGACCAGAAGATCTACGAGGATGCCGCGCTGCACGGCGGCATCGGCGGCATTTCGTACAACGTGCCGTACGGCGGCGGCGTCCTCGCAAGCGGCAACAGCTTCGTCTATTCGACGCTGACGACGCTGTCGGCGTCTCCATTGGCCTCCGGCAGCCAGACGGTGACGCCGCGGCTGGCCACGGTCGCGCCTTCGCTCACGCCGCCGTCCCCACATAAGAGCTGGTATCTCGTGGGCGGCCAGTTCGTCGCTCGCTCGACGACGGCCAACGAGCAGGTGAGCTACGACGGCACGGCAGTGCAGGTCGTCCGATACGCCGACGACAACCAGACGATCGTGGACGGCTTCCACGAGGACGCCTTCCGCGAGGTTGCGCTGAGCGGCAGCGTCTCCAGCGCGCCGGCCGAACTCCTGGGCGTGCTGCCGCTCGACCAGTGGGCGGCTGGCGGCAATTTCTCGGCCGCCACCCCCTGGCAGCCGGGCGCCTTCTACGTAGCGCGCAAGGAGACGCTGACCGCCGACCGAACGCTGCTCGAGGCCTGCTACCCGTTGGCCAACCTGGCCACCGCGTCGACGGCCACCATGCCGCCGCCGTGCTTCAGCGGATCGCTGGCGAGCCGGTTCCCGCTGACGCTCTGGTTTCCGGCCAGCTCGCACCCGCGCGAGACCTATGCGGCCGCCGACGGCACCGTCTCGACGCTTCAGGGCCTGCAGGTGTGGACGGCCAACCAGCCCGAACCCGGCGGAGGCTACCTCACCCGCTCGTACCGCGTCTTCATCCAGCAGGGGGGCGCGATCTACGCCGGCGTGATGCAGCGCCAGGGCACGGCCGCAACCAGCACGTTGAGCGATGGGTCGGTGGTCGGGGAGGTCTTCGCGCTCAACCAGGCCGCGATATCGACGGTGGGTCAAGGCGTCGTGCTGACGCCGAGCACGCCCCGCCAGACCGCCGGCATCCTGCGCGGCCTGTCCACGCTGGATTTGTATGGCATCGGCGGCACCGGCGTGAATGGCGCGTTGTCGCCGCAGGACCTGCGCACGCACTACGACGTGCCGCCGGCCCTCGACGGCACGGGCCAGACGATCGCCGTGGTCGATTCGCCCGGCCCCTCCTGGATCAACTACATCGACGACCTGCAGGCCTACAGCCTGGCGTTCGGACTGCCCGTGTGCGCCAGCGCCGCGGGCTCCTGCTTCCAGCATGTCGACCTGTCGAACGGCGCCTTCATCGGTTCCTCCCAGGTGCTGGTCAACACCGATGAGCGCGCCGTTCCCGACGTGACGGCCGTGGCGGACCCGGCGCACAGCCCGGTGGCGATGTACTTCCGGCAGCGTTGGACGATGGAGGGCGGCACCAGCGTGGGCGCACCGCTGTGGGCCGGCATCACCGCCCTGATCGCGCAGCAGAAGGCGGCTGCGGGCACGTCGCTGGCGGCAAGCGTGGCGGCGGCGCCGGGCGGCTTCAACGGATTGCTTTACCGCGGCAACCTGTTCGCGACCGCCAACCCCGCGTTGGAGGCGTTGGCGGGCGGCACCATCTTCGCGCAGGAAGTGTCCTGCGGAAGCTGCAGCGTCGTGCCGGGCTACAACGACGTCGCCGGCCTGGGAACGCCCGATGTCGCGAGCCTGATCGCGGCGTTCTGACGTTCAAAGGGTCTCGTTCAAAGGGGTCTGGCCCTGTTCGGGGCCGGACCCCTGCACGTCACTCCGCCAGCGTGGATCCTGCGACTGCGCGCAGGATGACGACTCGGCGCCTGGACGACTCAGCGCCTGACCAGCGGCTGCCGCTCGGCGGCCGCCATCACGCGCTCGCGCAGCCAGCGATGCGCCGGGTCGTCGTCCTTGCGCAGGTGCCACATCATCTCCACGTTGACCGCGCCCAGCGACAGGGGGATCGGCTTCTCGACGAGGCGATGCTCCACGCCCGTGGCGGGCAGGAACTGGCGCGGCAGCACGGTGAGAAGGTCAGAGCGCGCCACCACGCTGCCGGCGGTGGCGAACTGGTTCACCGTCAGCACGATGCGGCGTTGCCGTCCCAGCGCGGCCAGCGCCTCGTCGACGAAGCCGTGCGCGCGGCCGGAGAACGTCACCAGCAGGTGGTGGGCGTCGACGAAGGTGTCGAGCGTCAACTCCTGGTCGGCCAGGGGATGGTCGCGCCGCATCACGCACACGTACCGGGTGGCGTAGAGCTGGCGGTGGTGCAGCGTGGCGTCCTCGCCCTGCGCCACGATGGCGGCGATCGCGTTGGGGAAGTAGCCCACGGCCAGGTCGGCGTCGGCCTCCTCCACCAGGCGGCGCGGGTCGCGCGTGGTCAGCGGCAGCACCCGAATGTTGGCCAGCGCGCGCTCGCCCTCGATGGACGAGACCAGGTGGGGCAGCAACATCGCGGCGGTGGCGTCGGCCATGGCGATGTTGAACGTGGCGGCGTCGGCGGCGGGGTCGAAGCTGCGCGGCGACAACGCGCCCTGCAGCTGGGCCAGCGCGGCGCGCACCTGCGGCCACAGCAGCTCGGCCCGGGCGGTGGGGCGCATGCCGAACGCGGTGCGGTGGAACAGATCCTCGCCCACGGCCACATGTAACCGTTTCAGCGCGTGGCTGGCAGCGGGCTGGGTCATGGCCAGCCGCTCGGAGGCGCGCGTGAGGCTGCCTTCGGCCATCACGGCGTCGAAGACACGCAGCAGATTGAGGTCCAGCGTGCGGAAGTTCACGAAGAATGAAGGTCGGACAAGATATGCGTAGTATGCATATCATTGATGCCCATCATTCATTGGAGTATTGGCGGGAAAACCCTTACATTCCTTCCATCGCCTCTTTGTCGAGGGGCATCGCAGGAAAGCACACCATGACCGCCATCACTTCCGGTACCTACGGCCATCAGCCGATCTTCTCTGGCGCCATCCGCCAGCTCGCCGCCGCGCTCTTCTCGTCGCGCCCCGTGGCGAAGAAGCTGGTCGCCGATGCCACGATCCAGTCGTCGCGCATCGCCAACACGTTCCGCGTTCGCATCCGCGAAGCCAACGACGTGCGCGAACTCGCGCGCAGCGTCGAGCAGCATTCGCCGGGCTTCGCCGCCGACCTGTACGCCGCGGCCTCGCGCCACGAAGGCTACGACGACTGAGTTCGACCGCCGGCTCGCGTGAGCCGGCCGCTTCGCGGCGACACGACCGCCTTCGGCGGCGTGTCGCTATCGCTTCTCCACGATGGTGGGCACCAGTTGCAGCGCGGTGCGGATTCTTTCCGCCGCGTTCCTGGCGTCGTCCCGCGTCGTGTAGGGCCCGGCCTGCAACTTGTTAAGGCTGTGGTCGGTGAACACCGCGAGCAACGGCGCAAGCCAGCCTTGCTCGTCGATCAGGCGTCGCTGGAATTCCAGCGCGCCGTCGCGTTGCTTGAACGCCCCCAGCTGGATCCACCAGCCGACA
>JBBQYL010000183.1:0-10379 GCA_038208735.1 Burkholderiales bacterium | reverse complement strand
ATTCCAGAGGATGTCGCCTCGAACCGATTGGCGATTGCGGTTGTTGACAGCGTTGCCTGTCACATCGTTGTGCAGATAGCCGTCACGATCGTTGTTGGAGCCCGACAGGCGCACGGCAAGCGTGTCGCTCAGTGGGCCCGTGATCGTCGCGCGCTCCTGGCGCAGATTGAAGTTGCCGAGGTCGACGGACGCCGATCCACCAAACTTGAACTGCGGCTTGGCCGTCACGATATTGATCGCGCCGGCTGACACGTTCTTTCCGAAGAGCGTCGACTGCGGGCCACGAAGCACTTCCACGCGTTCGATCTCGGGCAGGTCGTCCAGCGCGGACGAGGTGCGCGATCGATAGACGCCATCGACGAAGACGCCCACGGAGCTTTCGATGCCATCGTTGCCGCTGCCGTTGCCAAAGCCGCGAATGATGAAGTTGGTCTGCCCAACCGCGTTGAACTGCGTCACCTTCAGCGAGGGAACCACAGACTGCAGATCGATCAAGTCGACGATGTGGGCCTTCTCGATCGTCGCTGCGTTCGTGACGGAAACCGAGATCGGCACGTCTTGCAGCGTCTGTTCTCGCTTGCTCGCCGTGACCGTGACGTGCTGGGTATCCGACTCGACGGCAGGTGATGTCGAGGTCGGAGCAGTGGACGCAGCCTCAGGCGCTGTGGCCTGCCCGTAGGCTGATCCGGTGGCGATCACTTCCAGCGAAACGACGCCGATGCAAAGAATTTTTCTCATGCTTTGTCTCCGTTATTGCGAACCCTCATTTGCTTCGGAGCTCGCTGTTGGGTACGTATTTAGTCCTCACTAGGTTTTCTAGTCAATACTAGGCAAACCCTACTTCTGGCAGCGGATGCAACGCTCAGAATCCGGAACGTTGGACACTGGATGTCCCTGCAACGAGCTCCACCGACTCATGGCGACGAAAAAGGCAAGGCCCCCGAAGGCGGTATCGAACAGCCGCAAGGCCGAAGGCATGCGCGAGACGATCATTCGTGCCGCCACGGAGATGATCAATTCGAAGAGCTACGCGCTGGCTACTTTGACGGGCATCGCCGCGAAGCTCGACATGCGCGATGCCGCGCTCTACCACTATTTCCCCAGCAAGCAGGCGCTGGCTTATGCATGTCACCGTTCGTCACTGACCCGTGTCGAGAAGTTGTTGGTCGCGACGGACGACGCAGGCGGTACCGGCGAGGAGAAACTGCGCCACTTCATTCACGCCATGCTCGAGGAAGCGTCCCAAAACGGCCCGCAGCTCTACTTTGGCGATTTTTCGTACCTCGAAGCGGCGCAGCGCAAATCGGTGTCCGCGTGGTTCGATCGGTTGCGGGACTACCTCATCAAGTTCCTGAAGGAAGGCATGGCCGACGGCTCCGTCGTTCAGTGCGAACCTGAGCTCTCCGTTCAGTTGCTGATGGGCATGTTGATCTGGCTGGGCAAGTGGGTCCCCTCCGTCGAGGGGATCACGGTTGAAAGACTGATGAGTGCCATCGACGCGACTGTCTTTCGTGGCCTGGATCGGGGTCATTTCCGCGAGCGGCAAATACCAACATCTCAGAGCGATGCTCCAAGGCGCGCTGATTCAAAGTCGAAAAGGGATTCCGCATGAAAGCACTTCAGTTCCAAGGCGTTGGTACGCCATTGCACTTGGCCGAGGTCCCAATGCCGGTTGCCGAGCCGGGGGGGCTGGTGTTCAAGGTCAAGGCCTGCGGCATCTGCGCCTCCGATCTGCACGCTGTCGAAACACCCGGTTTGCTCCAATTCGGCAACGTCCTGGGGCACGAGTATTCGGGCACTGTGGTGGAAGTCGGCGCTGGCGTCACAGGCTGGAACGTCGGTGATCGGCTCGTGGCCCTTCCGGCCAAGCCCTGCGGCACGTGTGCAGCGTGTGCAGCCGGGGCCCCGCAAGCCTGCACGCAAATCGTGCCGCAAGGCTTCGATATGCGCATGCCCGGTGCGTACGCTGAGTACGCGACCTGCATGGCAGGCCTCGCGATGAAGATCCCGGACGGTCTCACAGACAACGATGCAGCGACGATCGAGCCGTTGGCAGTCGGGCTGGGCGCGTGGAAGGCGGCGAACGTCCCATCCGGCGCCGATGTGCTCATCATCGGCGGAGGGATCATCGGATTGGCCGTCGCAAAGTGGGCCAGATTCTTTGGCGCGGGTGACGTCGGACTCAGTGAAATGGTGCCGGCGCGCTTGACGCGCGCCCGGCGCATCGGTGCGGGCGTCGTTATCGATGCCACCCAGCACGCAGACCCGGTCGCCGAGTTTGAGCGCCAGACCGCGCGCAAACCCTCGGTGATCTTCGAGTGTGTCGGCCGCCCGATGCTCGCGCGCCTGATCGAGATTGCGCCGCCCGGCGCCCAATTGGTGCTTGCTGGCACGGGCATGCAATCGGAGTCCTTTACGGTCGTCTCCGCCGCGCTGAAACGACTGCGAATGACATTTCCGCTGGCCTACACCGCCGAAGACTTTCCATTCGTGCAACGGATGATCGCGGCCGGGCGCATCACGATCGATGGCCTGGTGACTGCCACGGTGACCCTGGGCGAGGCCTCCGCCATGTTCGAGCTACTCGGCAAGCCGAACGATCACTGCAAAGTGCTGATCACGCCCTGAGCGGATTGGTTTTCAAGACAAGCGCGCACCCATTTCGTTGGACATCGGGTTGACCCCGAGCCCCCGGCGTGGGTGCCGAAAGACCAGGAGACTGTTGAAATGTTCGAGAAGCCAGTTCCAATGCGCCCACCTCAGCGCTTTGCCAACGCACTGCGTCGCCACGGTGTCGAGTTTCTGTTCGGGCAGAGCAATCCGCCCGGATTGACACTCGCAGCAGACGACATCGGCATACGCCAGATCGGCTATCGCCAGGAGAACGCCGGCACCTACATGGCCGACGGATATGCGCGCGTCACGGGCAAGGTCCCCGTCGTGACCGCCCAGAACGGGCCTGCCGCCACGTTGCTGGTACCGGGACTGGCGGAATGCCTCTCCGCTTCCGTGCCGATCGTGGCATTGGTTCAGGATGTGGGGCCGGAAGCTCGAGACCGCAATGCGTTTCAGGAACTCGATCAGCTCGAGCTGTTCAAAGGTGTCTCCAAGTGGATCCGGCGCGTCACGAGCGCGAGCCGAATCGAAGACTACGTCGACATGGCCTTCACCGCGGCGGCGAGCGGCCGGCCTGGGCCTGCCGTGCTTCTGGTGTCAATGGAGCTCCTGGCGGAACGCGGCGAGAACGCCGGCGTCGCACCAAGGAATGTGTCGATCGGGCGCTACCCGCTCGACCGCGTTCAACCGGCGTCAGACCTCATCGACGCCGCTGCCGATCTATTGGCCAACGCCAATGCTCCGTTTGTGTATGCAGGTGGGGGCGTCATCGGCTCAGGTGCCCAGTCGGAACTGCGCACGCTTCAGGAGCTCGCGCATCTTCCGGTGGCCACCACCACGATGGGTAAGGGCGGCGTCGACGAGACGCATCCTCTGTCGATGGGGGTCATTGGCTACTTCATGGCCACACGCGGCATGGCCAAGTTTGCCAAGCCGCTCGTCACGAATGCGGACGTCGTCTTGCTGGTCGGAAATCGAACCAACCAAAACGGCACGGACTCCTGGACACTGCTGCCGCGCGACGCCACCTACATCCACATCGATATCGACGAGATCGAAATCGGTCGGAACTATGAATCGTTGCGCCTGAAGGGCGACGCGAAGCTCACGCTGAACGCGTTGAACGAAGCGCTTGCCAAGAAAGATTTGAACAAGCGGGCTTCAGCACGTGCAGGTTTGGAGATCGCGCTCGCCTCGGCCAAGAGCCACCACCGTGCGGAGATCGCCGAGGTGACCCAGTCCAACGCGGCGCCGATCCGGCCCGAGCGATTCATGGCTGAGCTCGAGAAGCAACTCGCCAACGATCACATCGTCGTGGCCGACGCCAGCTTCTCCTCGATCTGGGTCGCCAACTACCTGCGCGCCACGCACGAGCGCCGTTTCATCACGCCACGCGGCCAGGCTGGCCTCGGATGGGGTTTTCCGATGGCGCTCGGCGCACGAATCGGACAGCCCGACAGGCCGGTGTTCTGCATTGTCGGCGACGGAGGCTTTGGCCATGTGTGGTCCGAATTGGAGACTGCACGGCGCCACGGGATCAAGGTTGTCGTGGCGGTGATGAACAACGCCATCCTTGGATATCAGAAGCACGCGGAAGACGCCGGCCTGGGGCGCCATACCAACATCTGCGACTTTGAGCCGGTGGACCACGCGGCCATCGCGCGCGCCTGCGGCGTCAAGGGAATCCGCCTGGAGCGTCCGGAAGACATCGCAGATGTAATCGCCGACGCGATCGCTGCCGATGGTCCGGTGCTCATCGATGTGATTGCAGACCCGGCCGCGATGCCGCCGGTCACGGTCTTCACGCGCCTGCCCAACTACTGACTTGCCGGATTCACCATGAACGACACCTCGGACGCAGTTTCCCCGTTCAGCCTCAAGGACAAAGCGGTCTTCATCACCGGTGGCGCATCGGGCATCGGGCTAGGCACGGTCGAGCGCTTCCTGCAGGAAGGCGCCCGTGTTGCGATCGCCGACATTCAGCTGCCGCCTCAATCGGTACTCGACAACGGCGCCGCATTCTTCACAGTGGACGTGAGCAACCGGGAGAACGTGATCGCCGCGTTCCAGTCGGCGCAAGACAAGATTGGTCTGCTCGATGTGATCATTCACAACGCTGGCATGCCAGGCAAAGGCACGCACATCACGGAGTCCGACGAGGCCGTGCTGGACAAAGTCGTGGCGCTGAACTTCTACGGCACGTACTACATCCTCAAATACGGCCCGCGCCACATGCGCGACGGCGGCGCCATCATCACCACCGCCTCGGTGGCCGGCCTGCAGCAGAACGAAGGCTTCTTCGATTACAGCGCCACCAAGGCCGCTGTGATCAGCATGACCAAGACTGCCGCGGTGGAACTGGGCATGCGCGGCATCCGCTGCAACGCGGTCTGCCCGGGTCCGGTGCGCACACCGATGCTTCCCCCCGGCCACATCCTCAACACGCTGGCCAAACAGCTGTCAGCCGTGGGCCGCATCGCGGAGGTGGACGATCTGGTGGGCGTCTACCACTTCCTCGCCAGCGACCAGAGCCGCTACGTGACCGGGCACACGATGGTGGTGGATGGCGGCCGGCTGACGGGCTATCGCAAGTCAGTGCTGGCGATGCTGGCAGATTGATTGTCCCTGCGGCGTTGATGCGCCCAGGCGGCGGCGTTCGCGCTGCACGTTACTAAGCGACCTCGAGAGGCGCTCCGCGCAGAAAGGAAACCAGATGACTGTCCGTGCAAGTTTCCGAAGCCTCCAGGACGGCACTGCCCAGGACTGGAGGATCATCTCTGGCGAGTTCCAAGCATTCTCCAAGGGATTGGCGGACCGGGTGCTGCGCCACTTGAGTCTTCTCAAAGGCGACTTCGGGGGATTTCCCATCGACCGACTCGATCACTCGCTCCAAACGGCTACCCGCGCCTTCAAAGATGGTCGCGACGAAGCGTATGTCTGTTGCGCCTTGCTGCACGACATCGGCGACACCCTCGGCACCTTCAACCATCCCGATATCGCCGCTGCCGTGCTGAAGCCGTTTGTCAGCGAGGGCGACTACTGGATGGTCCAGCACCATGGAATCTTCCAGGGCTACTACTTCTTCCACCATCTTGGAATGGATCGGCACCTGCGCGAGCGGCACGCCGGCCATCCGCACTACGAGCGCACCGCGGAGTTCTGCGAGCTGTACGACAGCCCGGCGTTCGATCCCGATGGCGAAACGCTGCCCCTGCAAGAGTTCGAGCCGATGGTCCGCAGACTGTTCATGCGTCCCCTAAACAGCATCTACGGCAGCGGTACCGCGAATTCGTCACCACCAGAATCACTGGGCGAAATGAAATGAATGAAGATTTTGTGAATCCGACTTAGAAAGGCAGCTCGCTCGATGAGCACGGCAGTTCGCTGCTCATCAAGCGCCTCCTTGAATCCGGCCCGGCTCGCGACGCGTCGCAAGAGATTGTTCACGGCGACGCCGTGCGTCACGACTACGCCGAGTTGGGCCGGCGCATCGACTGCCTGGCAGTGGGCCGCCTCTCGCTAGGAGCACGTACGGCGACACCGTTGCCGTGATGGACTGGGACACTCACCGCTACATCGAGTGCTTCTTCGCGATCCCGATGGCCGGCCTGGAAATGCACACCATCAACATCCGGCTGTCGGCGGAACAACTGGCGTACACGATCAACCAAGCTCGTGACGACACGACCGGCACAACCGGTCTGCCCAAGGCAGTGCACTTCAGCCACCGGCAACTGGTATTGCAGACGCTGGCTTGCCGCTCGGCGCTAGGCGGCCCTGGCGAAGGACGCTTCAACCACGATGACGTCTACATGCCGGTGACGCCGATGTTTCACGTCCATGCCTGGGGCCTGCGGTGCGTGGCGACGCTCATGGGCGTCAAGCAGGTTTACCCCGGGCGATACCTGCCGGATCGGCTGTTAAATCTGTTCGATCGCGAGAAGGTCACCTTCTCCCACTGCGTCCCGACGATCCAGCAGATGATGCGCAACGCCGCGGCTGCGCGCGATTTGCGCCTGGAAGGTTGGACGGTCGTGATCGGTAGCGCGGCTCTGCTTCGATCGCCCGCTAGTGCCGCCTTGGCGCGCGGCATGGACATCTCGCCGGCGATGGCATGTCGGAAGTTGCGCGTTGTCGATGAGGCAATGAACGACGTGCCGCACGACGGGCACTCACCCGGCGGACTCGTTGCCCTGGCCCCCAGGCTGACACCAGGCTATGTTGGCGATGTCGAATCCAGCCAGGCGCTTTGGCGTGGTGTCTGGCTACTCACCGGCGACATCGTCGTGATGGACCGGACGGGCGCGTCAAGATCGTTGACCATGAAGAGACTTGTCGGCTCGCTCCGAAGGTTGACGTAGGCGTTGCCTGCAGCCGCTTCATGGTTGAGGTCTGGTAGGCACCGGTTTGCCAACGGCATCACTCATTGGAAACCACGCAGCCCACGACCAATGCCTCTCGAGGCGTCAGCCCGGCCGCGCCGCAGTCTCAACGGCAGGCGGCGAACCCGAAGCGGATCCGATTTCGCGCGTCGCAAATCTGTCGCGGCCACGCTCCTTCGCCTGATACAAGGCGCTATCGGCTGCGTCCAGGAGATCCTGTGCTTCGGCAAGGCCTCCCGGTACGAGGTAGGCGACACCAACGCTGGTGGTCACATTCAAGGTGAGTTCGCCGACGGAAAACGGCTCCCGCATCGCATTGACGATCGCGGCCGCGACCTGTTCCCCATACTGGCGCGTGCAAACGCCATCGAGGATGACCACGAATTCGTCGCCGGCATAGCGCGCGACACAATCGCTCGCCCGGACGGCCCCGCGCAGGCGGCGCGCGAACTCGGCCAGGACAGCATCGCCAGTGGCATGTCCGTGCTGGTCATTGATGCGCTTGAAGTGATCCATGTCGAGGAACATCAATGCCGCTCCCAGATTCAGGCGGCGCGCATTCGCCAGCGCTTCAGGGAGCTGCTCGGCGAGCCGGCGCCGGTTCGGCAAACCGGTGAGCGCGTCGGTAAGTGCCAGCGCGGTCATGTTCAGCTCGGACTTGCGCAGCGACGTGATGTCGGTCAACAACGCGTAGGCGCACGAGACGACGCCTTGCGAATCGATGTCGGGCACGCACAGCCCTTGCCAATACTTGCGTGCGCCTTCGAGGTCGATTGCGACCTCGAACCGGGTGCGCTCACCGAGTAGGCAGTTGACGATCGCGTCCTGAGCCTGCAGGTAGGACGTCTCGCCGATGACCTCGCGAAAGGGCCGTCCCACAGCGGTTTCTGCAGGAACACCGGTGCTCGTCTCGAAGGTGCGATTCACGAACTGAAGCAGCCCCTGCGGATCGATGGAACAGATCAATACCGGCAGGTTGTCCGTGATCGCGCGAAGGCGTGCCTCGCTTCGACGAACCTCGCTTTGCGCAAGCTTGACCGCGGTGATGTCCGAGGTCATCAGGAAGAACCCATTGACCACGCCCCGGTGATCCCGTTCGGGGATCAGCGTGACCAGGTAGTGCGCGGGCTTGCCGTCGCGCATGCCGACGCCTTCGAACGCAGTGCGCTGTCCGGACATCACGATCGGAATGTGCTGGGCATAGAGCGCATATGCCTCGGCAGGCAACGCGTCGGACAGTCGACGACCGGCGGTCTGGTGCTGGGTCAGTCCCTGGATCTGGAGCGCGCGCTGATTGGCGAAGACGCAGCGCTGCTCGCTGTCGAACCGCGCCACCATGGCCGGCAGGTTGTCGATCAGCTCGAGAAGCGGCTGCTGGCCGCCGGGCAATATCTGGTCGGTGGTTGTCGACGCGCCAGTGGGCCGGATGCCCAACCACCACAGGATGGGTGCGCCGAGCACGCCTAGCCAGAGCGATGCGGCGAGTGCACGCGCAAGCACCGCTGGCAGGGGCAATCCGAAGAAAGTCACTCCGGCGTCGACGGCTCCCAGTACGGCACTTGCCAGCAGCCAGGAGGGGAAGACGCGCGTGGAGACCGAGGACGAAGGCAGAGCAGTTCTCATGGGGCGGGCGGGGTCGTAGAGCGGTATCGGCAAATTCGTCGCTCACCTGAAGTTGCGCGATCGATACGGCCGGTGCGGATTGTGAACCTGCGGACAGCGGCGGTCTGCTCGACAAGACGCACTGCCAAGCAATGCACGATATCGCCTGATTCGACGCCTGAGATCACTGCGGGTTTCCGTGCAGCCGAGCGCTCGACCACCACCCCATAGCTGCGGGCAGACGCAACGCTTCCCTCGAACGGCGCCACCAACGCGCGCCTTTTCAGCAATTCGTCGACCAACGGGCGCCGACCAAGGACCACCCCTTGCCCAGCCACCGTGGCTGCGACCGCGTCGTCATAGTGGGTGAACGTCAGGATGGCTGTGGCCTCGAGGCCGGCGGCGCCGGCAGCCTGGAGCCAGGTGCTCCACTCCAGCGGCATTCCGCTGCCAGCGTGATGCTGCACGCAGCAAACAGGCGCGGAACCGGCACCAGAAAGCGTATTCAGGCTCAGAAAGACGAAAGGGTCAGCAACCACTTCGTTGCTAACCCTTGAATCTCTATGGCCGGGGCGGCGGGATTCGAACTCGCAACTCCTTGCACCCCATGTGCGCCATTCAATCCAACGTAGCTACCTGGCTTTGTGAGGCGCGTTCGTCGACACCGGCGGCGTTCCCACGCTTCAACAGATCAAGATAGTCAGCCCACTGCTGCATCATCTTGCGTCGCTGCGCGAGGAATTCGGTACGGTTGTAGGCACGTCCGAGCGCATACGGAACCGCATGCGCCAACTGCGCTTCTATGATGGCCTCGTCGACGCCGAGACGCTCGGCAAGCATCGTACGCGCCATGGCACGGAATCCGTGCCCGGTCATCTCGTCCTACTGATCGTCCAGGTCGCGGAATCGAGGTCGAACTCAGCCCACTCGGCATGGCGAACCTCGCCAGGCCCTGGAAGACCAGCGGAACAAAACGCAGCGCCGCACGCGTCACCGGCAGCCCCTGATAGTCCGCGATCGCACGTAGCAACTCGCCGGTGCGCTTCGGATCCGTGATTGCTGCGTGATGCTTAGCCTGGACAGGCTTCAGGGAGTCACGCAGGTCAGCCGACGGATCGCGCTCACAGGCACCGGACGCGACCCCAAATCGGAAGACCTGGCCACAAGCCTGGCGGATTCGATGAGCCGTCTCGATCGCTCCGCGCCCCTCGACCCGTCGCAGGCACTGCAACAGCTCGGGAGCCTTGATCTCGCCGATAGGCCGCCGGCCCAACCACGGGAACACATCCTGTTCCAGGCGAATACGGGTTCGGTCGGCATGCTCGGTACTGACCTTCGCGGTGTGGATCGTGCTCAACCAATCCCGGGCCACGGCCTCGAAGCTACCGCTGGGTGGCAGGCCGGCATCAGCACGCCTGGTTTGCTCGCGCGCGCTCCGCTCGTCCGCACGGGCAACCTTTCGCAACTGACTCGGGTCCACGCCCTGGGCGACGAGTTGGCGATAGTCGTCGGCCTTCTTGCGTGCGGCCGCGAGACCTGTGTCGGGGTAGGTTCCCAGGCTGAGCAGCTTACGCAAACCGCCAGTGGAGTAGTCGAAGCGCCACCCATGTGCCCCACCCTTGACGAACAAAAGAAGGTGTAGCCCTTCGCCGTCGCTCAGACGGCGGCGCTCGTCACCGGGCTTGACGGTTCGGATGGTCTTGTCGGAGGGGATCAGATGCCGGGCCATCGGAGTAACTTTTCGACGTCAACGCCGGCGAGTGCACTGCTACTCCGAGA
>JBBQYL010000182.1:0-10647 GCA_038208735.1 Burkholderiales bacterium | reverse complement strand
ACTGCTGCTGGACGGCATCGGCAACGGCGCGGTGTATGCGTTGCTGGGCATGGCCATCGTGCTGGTGTTCGCGGTCACCCGCGTGATCCTCATCCCCCAGGGCGAGTTCGTCGCCTACAGCGCGCTCACGCTGGCGATGCTGCAGCTCGGGCGCGTGCCGGGCACCGTGTGGCTGGCGCTGCTGCTGGCCGCGCTCGCCGCGTTGCGCGAGCTGTGGGACGGGCTGCGCACCAAGCGCGCGTGGCGACTCACCGGCCAGGAGATCGGCCGCCTGTGCGCCCTGCCCGTTGCAGCCGCGGCGGTCACGTACGTGGCGAGCGGACATGCGTGGCCGCTGGCCGCCCAGGGCGTGTTGACGCTGGCGCTGGTGACCTCGCTCGGCCCGCTGGTGTACCGCCTGGCCTACCAGCCGCTGGCCGATGCGTCCGTGCTGTTGCTGCTGATCGTGTCCGTCGGCGTGCACTTCACGCTGGTGGGCCTGGGACTCGTCTTCTTCGGCGCGGAAGGCTACCGCACGCCGCCGTTCTGGGACGCCAGCTTCAACGCCGGGCCCGTCACCCTCTCCGGCCAGACCATCGTCACGCTGGTCGTGTCGGCGCTGCTGATGGCCGGGCTGTACCTGTTCTTCGCGCGCACGCTGGCCGGCAAGGCGCTGCGCGCCACGGCCATCAACCGGCTGGGTGCGCGGCTGATGGGCGTGTCCACCGAGCATGCCGGACGCAGCGCGTTCTCGATGGCCGCCTTCATCGGCGCGCTGTCGGGCCTGCTGATCGGGCCCACCACCACGATGATCTACGACGGCGGCTTCCTCATCGGCCTCAAGGGCTTCGTGGCGGCGATCTTCGGCGGCCTGGCCAGCTACCCGCTTGCCGTGGCCGGCGCGCTGTTCGTGGGCCTGCTCGACTCGTTCTCGTCGTTCTGGGCCAGCGCGTACAAGGACGTGATCGTGTTCACCGCGATCATTCCGGTGCTGTTGCTGCGCTCGCTCACCGATCGCCACCATGACCAGGACGAGTGAGCTGGCTTTCATGAAAATGTCTCCTCTCAGGATCATCGGCGCGGCCGGCATCGTGCTGCTGCTGGCGCTGCCGCTGCTGCCCGTGCCCGAGTTCTGGATCACGCAGCTCGACTACATCGGCCTGTACGCGATGGTGGTGCTGGGCCTGGTCCTGCTCACCGGCGTGGCCGGCCTCACGTCGTTCGGCCAGGCCGCCTTCGTAGGGCTGGGCGCCTACGCGAGCGCGTACGTGACCACCGCGCACGGCGCGTCGCCCTGGCTGGGCCTGGTCTGCGGGCTGGTGCTCACGCTGGTGGTGGCGCTGGTGCTGGCCGGCGTCACGCTGCGCATGTCGGGCCACTACCTGCCGCTGGCCACCATCGCCTGGGGCCTGGCCATGTTCTTCCTGGTGGGCAACCTCGAGTTCCTGGGCAAGTTCGACGGCCTGCAGGGCATCCCGCCAGTGTCCGTGGGCGGCGTCGAACTGCGCACGGGCCGCTCTTCGTACTGGCTGATCTGGATCGTGGCGCTGCTGGGCGCGTTGGCGCTTCGCCACCTGCTCGACTCGCGCCCCGGCCGCGCCCTACGCGCGCTCAAGGGCGGCACGCTGATGGCCGAGGCCATGGGCGTGGCCACGTTCCGCTACAAGGTGCTGGCCTTCGTGATCGCGGCGCTGTATGCGTCGATCTCGGGCTGGTTGTTCGCCCACTACCAGCGTTCGGTCAATCCGTCGCCGTTCGGCCTGCAGATGGGCATCGAGTACCTGTTCATGGCGGTGCTGGGCGGCGTCGGCCTGGTGGGCGGCGCGTTCGTGGGCTCGGCCGCCGTGAAGGTGGCCGAGGATCAACTGCAGACCTGGCTACCCGCGCTGCTCGGCACCAGCGGCCCGGTGGAGCTGGTGGTGTTCGGCATGGTGCTGATCCTGGTGCTGCAGGTGACGCCCGACGGACTGTGGTCGCTAGCCACGCGCCGCATGCCCGTGCGCCGCCAGGATCCGGCGAGCTGGGCCGCCGCCGAACCGTTGCCCCGCGCCACGCCACCGGCCCGCGGCGAGACGGTGCTGGCGGTGCGGAAGGCGCGCAAGCAGTTCGGCGGGCTGGTGGCCGTCAACGACGTCAGCTTCGACGTGCGCGCGGGCGAGATCGTCGGCCTGATCGGCCCCAACGGCGCGGGCAAGTCGACACTGTTCAACCTGATCACCGGCTTGCTCCCGCTCACCGGCGGCCAGGTGGACTACCGCGGCGAGCGCGTCAGCGGCCTCAGCTCGCGCGCCATCGCGCGACGCGGCATGTCGCGCACCTTCCAGCACGTGCGCATGATCGCCGACATGAGCACGCTGGAGAACGTGGCCCTCGGTGCGCACCGGCGCGGCCGCGCGGGCGTGCTGCGCGCGATGCTGCGCCTCGACCGCCAGGACGAACGCCGCCTGCTCGCCGAGGCCTGGCGCCAGCTGGAGCGCATCGGCATGGGCGCGCTGGCCAACGAGCCCGCCGGCAACCTGGCGCTGGGTCAGCAGCGGCTGATGGAGATCGCCCGCGCGCTGTGCACCGACCCCGCGCTGCTGCTGCTGGACGAGCCCGCCGCCGGCCTGCGGCTGAAGGAGAAGCTGGCGCTCGGCGAGGTGCTGTCGCAGTTGCGCGCCGAGGGCATGAGCCTGCTGCTGGTGGAACACGACATGGACTTCGTGATGACGCTCACCGACCGCATCGTGGTCGTCGAGTTCGGCACCAAGCTCACCGAGGGCACGCCCGACGTGGTGCGCGAGGATCCCGCGGTGCGCGCCGCCTCCCTGGGCGTGGAGCACTGATGGCCAAGCTGTTGGAAGTGAGCGGCCTGCACGCGGGCTACGGACGCGCCGAGGTCTTGTCGGGCATCGACATCCAGGCCGCCGCCGGCAGCGTCGTCGCCGTCGTCGGCCCCAACGGCGCGGGCAAGAGCACGCTGCTCAACGCGCTGATGGGCGTGCTGCCGTCGCGCGGCGAGATCCGCTTCGACGGCGAGCCCGTGCAGCGCCTCACGCTGGAGCAGCGCGTGCAGCGTGGCATCGCGCTGGTGCCCGAGACGCGCGCGCTGTTCGCCACGATGCCCGTGGGCGACAACCTCCTGCTGGGCGGCTATCGACAGCGCCGCACGCCGCAGGCCGAACAGGCCGCACGCCTGGACGGCATCTACCAGCTGTTTCCGCGCCTGCACGAGCGCCGCGCGCAGGCCGCCGGCACCCTGTCGGGCGGCGAGCGCCAGATGCTGGCCATCGGCCGCGCGCTGATGGGCTCGCCGCGACTGCTGATGCTGGACGAGCCCAGCCTGGGACTGGCGCCGCTGGTGGTCAAGGAGATCTTCCGCATCATCGAACGCCTGCGCGAGACCGGCACCACGGTGCTGCTGATCGAACAGAACGCCCGCGCCGCCATGGCCGTGGCCGACCAGGCCTACGTGCTGGAGACTGGCGCGATCGCGCTGTCCGGTCCCGCCGCGCAGCTGGCCCAGGATCCCCGCGTCATCGAAACCTATCTCGGCAAGGCGAGGGCTTGATGCCCGCCGCCACCGCCCTCACCTGAGACTTCCATGACCGACCTCCAGCGCGACCAGATCGTCCGCTATTCGTCCTATGTGATCGCCTGCATCGCCCTGATCGGCGTGCTGGTGCTGCACCTGCTGGTGCCCCTGCTCGTCGGGCTGCTGGTGTACCAACTGGTCGTGTCGATCACGCCATTCGCCCTGCGGTACTTCAGCACCAAGCTGGCCAAGATGCTGGTGGTGGTGCTGTTCGCCGCCGTCATCATCGCCGCCATCGCCGGCGGGGTGTTCGGGCTGATCTCGTTCTTCCGCAGCGACATCGAGAACCTGCCGCACCTGCTGGCCAAGGTGTCCGACATCCTCGACCGCGTGCGCGAAGGCATCCCGCCCTTCCTGGCCAGCTACCTGCCCGACGACATCGCCGACCTGCAGCAGAAGGCGCTCGAGTGGCTGCGCGACCACGTGGCCGAACTGCAGATGATGGGCGCGCACACGCTCGTCACCTTCGCCGAGACCCTGATCGCCATGGTGATCGGCGTGGTGCTGTCCCTGCGCGAGGTCGATCCCCACGCCACCCCCGGCCCGCTCGCCGGCGCGCTGACCACGCGTGCCGAGCGCTTCGCCGCGGCCTTCCGCAACGTGGCGCTGTCGCAGCTGAGCATCTCGCTGCTAAACACCACCTTCACGGCCATCTACCTGGTGATCGGCCTGCACCTGTTCGGCGTCCACCTGCCGCTGACCAAGACGATGATCGCCATCACCTTCATCGTCGGGCTGCTGCCCATCGTGGGCAACCTCACCTCCAACACCATCGTGGTGGTGGTGAGCCTGGCGCACTCGCCGGCGGTGGCGCTGGCCTCGCTGGTGTTCCTCATCGTCATCCACAAGCTGGAGTACTTCCTGGGCGCGCGCATCGTCGGCACGCGCATCAAGTCGCAGATATGGGAGCTGCTGATCGCGATGATGGTGATGGAGGCGATCTTCGACGTGCCGGGGCTGGTGGCGGCGCCGATCTGGTATGCGTACCTGAAGAGCGAGTTGCTGGATGCGAAGCTGATCTGAAGGCTGATCAGCTCGCCGCGCAGGGCTTGAAACGGTAGTGCGTTTGCACTACGATATGAGCATGAAAGACGCCGTCATTCCCCAGGTCCGTGTCGAAGCCGAGCTGCGGGCCAGCCTGGACGCGGTGCTTCGCCCGGGCGAGACACTGACCGACTTCGTCGAGGTCGCCGTCCGCAATGCCGTGGAATACCGGCGAGTCCAGACCGACTTCGCTGCGCGATGCGAAGAATCCCTGGCCGATTACGAGCGCACGGGCGTGTCCATCCCCGCCGATCAGGTCATCGCCAAGCTCGAATCCAGGCTCGCGAAGCGCCGCAGGCAACTCGGCGGATGAGCTACAGCGTCGAATTCACGCAGCGCGCTGAAGACGACCTGGTACGGCTCTACGATTTCCTGCTCGAGCGCGCCGCGACGCTGGAGGAACTGGGCGTTGCCGACGAGGCGGTCAAGGTCATCCGCCAAGCCGCGCTGAGCCACCTGTCCACGACGCCGTACAGCTACCGCAAGGTGGGCGCGCGTTCGACGCTGCGCGAACTCGTCATCCCGTTCGCCGCGACCGGCTACATCCTGCGCTTCGACATCCGCTCGCCCACCTTGGTGCTCGTGATCGGCGCACGCCACCAGCGCGAGGAAGACTTCCATTGAGCCACCCGGGTCGGCCCAGCGACGGGCGGCCCCAGCGACATGCAATCGCTCGAATTGCGCCGATGTTGCACCGCACCGCATATTTTCACCCGCCGCCCGCTCAGGCACACTGCAACGATCAAGGGTTTTAACGCCCGCAATTACCCGCAGAAAGACGCCCACGGTGAGCGAGAAGAAGATCGAGTTCTACAAGGGCCCGGCCGGTGGCTGGGGCGCCCTCAAGAGCGTCAGCAAGGCGTTGCTGGCCCAGGACATCGCCGTCAAGGGCGCCAAGACGCTGCTGTCGGCCAACCAGCCCGACGGCTTCGACTGTCCCGGCTGCGCCTGGCCCGACCGCAACCACGCCTCCACCTTCGAGTTCTGCGAGAACGGCGCCAAGGCCGTCGCGGCCGAGGCCACGGCGCGCCGCACCACGGCCGCGTTCTTCGCCCAGCACACCGTCACCGAGCTCGCCACCAAGAGCGACTTCTTCCTGGAAGACCAGGGCCGCCTCACCGAGCCGATGGTCTACGACGCGGCATCCGACAAGTACGTGCCCATCGACTGGGACGCCGCGTTCGAGCTGATGGCGCGTCACCTCAACGCCCTGCCCGACCCGAACCAGGCGATGTTCTACACGTCGGGCCGCGCCAGCAACGAGGCCGCGTTCCTGTACCAGCTGTTCGTGCGCGAGTACGGCACCAACAACTTTCCCGACTGCTCCAACATGTGCCACGAGCCCAGCGGCTCGGCCATGCGTCCGCAGATCGGCGTGGGCAAGGGCACGGTCACGCTCGACGACTTCGAGAAGGCCGACGCCATCTTCATCTTCGGCCAGAACCCGGGCACCAACCACCCGCGCATGCTGGGCGAGCTGCGCGCCGCCGCCAGGCGCGGCGCCCGCATCGTGAGCTTCAATCCGCTGCGCGAGCGCGGCCTCGAGCGCTTCGCCGATCCGCAGGCCAAGCTCGAGATGGCCACCAACAGCTCCACGCGCATAAGCTCGCACTACTACCAGCTCCGAGTGGGCGGCGACCTCGCCATGGTCAAGGGCATGATGAAGCACGTCGTCGAGCAGGACGACGCCCGCGGCGGCGTCCTGGACCACGTGTTCATCGCCGAGCACACGCTGGGCATCGAGGCGCTGCTGGACGACCTGCGCGCCGAGTCGTGGCCGCTGCTGGAACAGGAGTCGGGCATGTCGGAGGCGCAGATGCGCACGGCCGGCGATGTCTACATCGACGCAGGCAGCGTGATCGCCTGCTGGGGCATGGGCATCACCCAGCACCAGCACTCGGTGGCCACGATCCAGATGATCAACAACCTGCTGATGCTGCGCGGCAACATCGGCCGGCCCGGGGCGGGCTCGTGCCCGGTGCGCGGCCACAGCAACGTGCAGGGCGACCGCACGATGGGCATCTGGGAGCAGCCGCCCGAGGCGCTTCTCGACCGGCTGCGCGACGTGTTCGGATTCGAGCCGCCGCGCACGCCGGGCGTCGACGTGGTCGAGTCCATCAAGATGATGCTGGCGGGACGCGGCAAGGTCTTCATCGCGCTGGGCGGCAACTTTGCCGCCGCCACGCCCGATACCTACGAGACCTGGAAGGGCCTGCGCCAATGCGACCTGACGGTGCACGTGACCACCAAGCTGAACCGCAGCCACATCGTGCACGGCCGCGAGGCGCTGATCCTGCCCTGCCTGGGCCGCACCGAGATCGACGTGCAGGCCGCCGGCCCGCAGGGCGTGACGGTGGAAGATTCGATGAGCATGGTGCACATCTCGTCGGGCATCAACCCGCCGGCGTCGGAGCACCTGCTGTCCGAGCCGGCCATCGTGGCGCGCCTGGCCGCGGCCACGCTGGGCGCGCGCAGCCAGACGCCGTGGCTGTGGCTGATCGAGGACTACGACCGCATCCGCGACAAGATCGAGGCGGTGTTCGACGACTTCTTCGACTTCAACGAGCGCATCAAGAAGCCAGGCGGCTTCCGCCTGCGCAACACCGCCAGCGAGCGCGAGTGGAACACCGCCAGCCGCAAGGCCACGTTCTACGCGCACGCGGTCCCGCTCGACACGCCCGTGCACCGTGCCCGCGCGCGCCAGCTCGACAAGGTGGTGTTCACGCTGTTCACCACGCGCTCGCACGATCAGTACAACACCACCATCTACGGCCAGGACGACCGCTACCGTGGCGTGTTCGGCCAGCGCCGCGTGGTGCTCATCAACGCCGCCGACATCAAGCACCTGGGCCTGCGCGACGGCGACTGGGTCGACCTGAACACGGCCTGGAGCGACGGCATCGAGCGCCGCGCCGATCGCTTCAAGCTGGTGGCCTACGACATCCCGCGCGGCAACCTCGCGGCGTACTACCCCGAGACGAACCCGCTGGTGCCGCTGTCGAGCATTGCCATCGCGGCCGGCACGCCCACGTCGAAATCGATTCCCGTCATACTCACGGCCCACGTGGCCGCGGGATCCACCCATCAGGCCGACACCACGTTCGCAGCAACATGAGCGTAGTCGGGCAGGCGGCGAGCCAGTGCCCTCCGGCCGGGTCACGAGGGACGCCATGAACGACGACGATGGCCCCCGGCCGAACGAGCTTTCGGCCGCCATCCTGCATGAGTTGGCCGCCGCGCCGCACGAGGCGGGCATGTCCCTGCCGCGCCTCGGTAAGCTGCTCGGCGTGAGCGCCAGCGTCTTGATGCGAGCGCTTTCGGCGTTGGGAGACGCCCGTATCGGCGGCGTCGAGGGCCCGGGATGGGTTCGCGTCACGCAACAGGAAGGGCGCTCGACTGCGGTGCTCACGATGGCAGGGCGGCAGGCCCGAAGGCATCGGCCGCGTCCCTGACGCGAGCCCCACCGACGTCGCCACCGACGTCGCCACCGAATGTCGACTTCAGCACACAAAGGGCAGATCTGGACGTGGTTACGACTTCGATTGAAGCCTTTGGTATCAAGTTCGGCCGGCACAGTACGAAAAGGTGGGGTACGGGAGACTTCGCTCGCCCGTTGCCTTCCTGCATG
This sequence comes from Burkholderiales bacterium, assembly GCA_038208735.1. Taxonomy (GTDB): domain Bacteria; phylum Pseudomonadota; class Gammaproteobacteria; order Burkholderiales; family Burkholderiaceae_C; genus Scleromatobacter. The sequence goes on along the minus strand of JBBQYL010000182.1, from coordinate 2,422 downwards.
CATCGGGTGCCTCCCGGATGCGTCAAACAATTAACCGGAGCCTCCGATGAAAATGAAACCTGTCCTCTCCGCCACCCTCGCCGGGGCCTGCGGCCTCGCATCGGGTGCCGCCCACGCCGATGCCTTCGCCTGGACTCCCTAGGTCGCCTTCTCGGGCTTCGGCACGGTAGGCTACGTGCAGACCAGCACCGACAAGGCCGAATTCGCATCGCCCGGCCAGCCTGCCGGCGCCGACAGCGAGGGCAGCTTCAACCCCGACACGAAGATCGGCGGGCAGATCAATGTCAAGGCGAATTCGGTCTTCTCCGGCACCGTTCAGGCGATCTCCAAGTACGGCGGCAAAGGCAATTGGAAACCGACGGTCGAATGGGCTTTCATCAAGGCCCAGGCGACGCCGGAACTGGCGATTCGCGCCGGCCGGATCGGTTTGCCGTTCTATATGGTGTCCGACTATCTGAACGTCAACTATTCCAACCTGTGGGTGCGCCCGCCGATGGATGTCTACGGACAGGTCAGTTTCAGCCATTTCGATGGCGCCGATGCCATGTATCAGACCTCCCTGGGCAGTACCACGCTGACCGGCCAAGTGTTCTACGGCGAGACGAATGCGACCACGACCGTGCGGGTGCATTCCCGCCATCAAAGGGGATTGAATTTCACCGCCGAGTTCGACAATGGCATCACGCTTCGCCTGGGGCGCGCCGAGGGCAAGATCACGGTCGACAGCACGGCTCTCGACAGCCTCGTGGGCGTCCTGTCGCAGACCCCGTTCGCCGCGGTCGGTCGAGAGTTGTCGGTCACCGACAAGGCCGCGTCCTTCACGGGCGCCGGCATTTCCTACGACCATGATAATTTCGTCGGCAGCGCGGAATTCACCAAGCGCAAGACGGCGTCCTACATCTCCAGCACCACGGGCTGGTCAGTCACGGGCGGCTATCGCCTCGGCAAGTTCACGCCGTATGCCGTGGTTTCCAAGTTGAAGGTGGACAGCACCAACGTGAACAACACGATTCCGACGAGCGTGCCGCAACTCGCCCCGCTGGCCGGCGCGGTGAACGGCCTGATCGCCAGCCAGAACGTTGCGCAGAAGACCGATTCGGTCGGTTTGCGCTGGGACGCGTACAAGAGCATCGCGGTCAAGGGCCAGTACGACCATGTGAGGCCGAACGGCGGACCGGGGCTCTTCGTGCAAGTGCAGCCCGGCTTCGGCACCAAATCTGTCGACGTCTACTCCGTGTCGGTGGACTTCGTCTTCTAAGGCGCCGCATCATGAACAATTCCACCATCATTCGTTTTGCGACCATGGCCACCCTGTGCGCCGGATCCACTGTCGCCTCCGCGCAAGTCGCCGTCATCGTCAATTCAAAGAGCCCTCTCGCCACGATGACCGCCGACCAGATCAGCGGCATCTTCCTGGGCAAGAGCAACACCCTTCCCTCCGGTGGCACCGCCATGCCGACCGACCTGCCCGATTCGGCGCCGACGCACGAACTCTTCTACACGAAGGTCACGGGCAAATCGAGCGCGCAGGTGAAGGCCGCCTGGTCACGCCTGGTGTTCTCGGGCAAAGCCACGCCGCCGAAGGAACTCGCCTCGGCCGCGGACGTGAAGAAGTTCGTCGCGTCCAACCCGGACGCGATCGGCTACATCGAGAAGTCGGCGGTCGATTCGTCTGTCAAGGTCGTCTTCAGCGCGGACTGAAGCGCCCGGCCCGTCCGGCCGTGTGCCGGGCGAGGCTGCCCGCCCGGCCCTGCGCCGGGCGCGCTTGCACAAGCACCGCGGCGCCACGGCGCCACCACCGGAGAGAGTGTCATGAGTGTGAAGAACCGGATCTGGATGCTGCCCTTGCTGGCCATCGCCATCTTCGCGGTGGGCATCGCCACCGTGCTCGCCTTCTCGGCCAGCACGTCGAAGTCCATCACGGAACTGGGCTCGGCCGACTACCCCTATCTCGACGCCACGACGCAGTTCGCGTCGCAACTCGAGACGCTGGGCGCCACCATCCAGGGCGCCGTCGCCGAAGGCGACAAGAAGCGCCTGGACGAGGCCAACGACAAGGCCGCCGTCATGCGCAAGACGATCGCCGGCATCAAGGCGATCCCGGGCAGGGCCGACGTCGGCGAGAACCTGGGCAAGCTGTTCGAGGCGTACTTCACGGCCTCCAACGACACCGCGCAGATGTTCCTGGGCACCAAGACCGGCGACCAGGCCGCGGCCGTGGCCTCGATGCAGGGCGCCCAGAAGGCGCTCGAGTCGGGCCTGAAGGCGATGCGCGACAACGCCCGCACCCGCTTCGACGCCGGCCTGGCCGGCGCGCAGGGCGGCGTGTCCCACAGCCTCTACGCCACGCTGGCCAGCGCGCTGCTGGTGGTCGTAGGCCTGGGCGTGGGCTCGTACTTCGTCATCGGCAGCGTCTGGCGCC
>JBBQYL010000181.1:0-10711 GCA_038208735.1 Burkholderiales bacterium | reverse complement strand
CGTGGAACGCGCTCAAATCGAGCCCGTCCACTGCATCGTTGACGAAATGCGCGAGGTGGCCTTCGGGCAGCCATTCCTGCAACGCTGCGGGAAGTAGCAGCATTTGATGCGGTTCGTACGGGAGGTAATTGGCGGCCATCTCCCTACAACGGACCGACCCCCTCGGCCGATGACAAGAATTTACCTTCTGCCGCCCAGACTCCTAGGCCGCAGCGAGCACCGGCGCCGCGGCCACCAGCGCGCGCGCCAGCTCGCCGACGCGCATCAGCGCATGCCGTTGCGTGTCGTCCCAGCGGCCGCCCACGCCCAGCCGGATGCAGTGGCGGTAGCGGTCGCTGGCGCTGAACAGCGTGCCCGGCGCGATGGCGATGCGTTCGGCCAGGCAGGCGGTGAACAGCGCCTGCGAGTCGAGCACGCGCGGCATCTCCACCCACAGCACGTAGCCGCCGGCCGGGTCGGTGACGCGCGTGCCCTTGGGAAAGCTGCCGGCGATCAGGCGGCGCGCCTCGTCTACGCGCACGCCGATGGTGTGGCGCATCTGGCGAAAGCCCGCCTCGTTGCCGGTGTGGCCCAGCAGCTCGGCCATCGCCAGCTCCACGAAGGTGGTCTGCGACCCGCTGGTGGCCATCTTCATGCGGCGCACCGGCTCGGTCCAACGTCCGGCCTCCACCCAGCCCACGCGCAGCCCCGGCGCGATCGTCTTCGAGAACGAGCCGCACAGCATCACGTGGCCCGTGGGGTCGAACGAGCGCACGGCGCGGCGCCGGTCCTCCTGTTCGGCCAGGTCGTTGTGCAACACGTCCTCCACCATCGCGATGCCGCGCGTGCTCACCAGTCGCGCCAGCCGCTTGCGATCGGCGGGGGTCAGGCTGCCACCCATCGGATTGGACAAGGTGGGCGACAGCAGCAGCGCCTTCACGGCCTGCGTGTCGAGCGCGAGCTCCAGCGCGTCCAGCGACAGGCCGTCGCGCGGATGCGTGGGGATCTCCAACGCTCGCAGGTGCAGGCTCTGCAGGATCTCGAGGAAGCCGAAGTAGGTGGGCGACTCCAGCGCCACGATGTCGCCGGGCCGCGTGACGGCGCGCAGGCACAGCGTGATCGACTCGAGGCAGCTGTTGGTGGCGACGATGTCGCGCGGCTGCAGCTGGCAGCCCAAGCGCAGCGCATAGCGCGCCACGGCGCGCCGCAGCTCGTCATGGCCCGAGCCCAGCGCGTACTCGCACAGCACCGCGCGGTGGCGCTGCGCGGCGCGCATCACCGTGCGGCGGATGCGCTCCACCGAGAACAGCTCGTCGCTGGGGCTGGCCGCGCCGAACGAGATGTAGCCCTGCTCGTGCGCGAAGCGCAGCGTGTGGGCGGCCAACGCGTCGATGTCGACCTCGCGCGAATCGGGCGGCGGCTGTGTCGCCTCCGGCACCGGCGGGCGCGGCGGCCGCGCGGCCACGAAGAAGCCGGAGCGCGGGCGCGTCTGCACCAGTCGCATGTCCTCCAGCGCGCGGTAGGCCTGGACGGCGGTGGACAGCGACACGCCGTGCTGGGCCGCCAGGTCGCCCAACGACGGCAGCCGCTCGCCGCGGGCGAGCACGCCGGTGCGGATCGACGCGGCAAGCGTCTGGGCGATCTGCAGGTAGAGCGTGTCCGGCGAGTCCATGCGCCATTCTGTCTGCTGAACCATGATGCGTACCAGTACAGATGCCTGCGGATTCGACCGTGACAGAGCCGCCGCACGACGATCTGTACTGCTGCAGATGGGCAGGCGTTGTGGCTGTCTCACGTCGACGACGCTGCCTAGAGTCGACCTCATGGACACCACGCTTGCATCCCGCCCTTTCCTCGCCCGCCGCCGGGTCGAGGCCGCCGACGCCGCCATCCGCCTGGCCGGCCACGCCACGTTCGTCCGCACCCTGCCGGCGGGCGCCTGCATCGCCGTGCAGTCGGGACGGATCTGGCTCACGCAGGCGGGCGACGCCAACGACTACTTCGTCGACGCCGGCCAGCACCACGTGGTGACGCGCGCCGGGCGGGTGGTGATGGAGAGCTTCACGGCGCAGGCCGTGCTGCGCCTGCTGCCCGAGGGCGCGGCGGCACGGCCCGGGTTTCCGTGACGCTCAGTGCGGCGTCTCCATCGCCACGGTGTACTCGCCCAGCCGCGCCAATCGATTCAGCCGCGCCCGCTCCACCAACGCCTTCTGCGCCGCCGCCACGTTCTCCTTCTTGCCGGCCCAGGCCTTCATCGCCGGATCCTGGATCGCGCGGGCGAACGAGAACGCCAGCGGCCACGGCAGCTCGGCGGCGTGGCGCGTGTGCATCGCGTTGAGCCGCGCCGACGCATCAGGCGCCGACTGGCCGCCCGAGAGGAACGCGATGCCGCCCACGGCCACCGGCACCGCGCGGCGGAACACCTGCACCGTGGCGTCGGCCACGGCGTCGACGCTGTCCTGCGTGGGGCACTTCAGGCCCGGCACCACCATGTTGGGCTTGAGGATCATGCCCTCCAGCAGCACGCGCTGCGTGCGCAACGCGTCGAACACGAAGTGCAGCGCGCGCTCGGTGACCTCGGCGCAGCGCGCCAGCGTGTGCGCGCCGTCCATCAGCACCTCGGGCTCGACGATGGGCACGATGCCGGCCTCCTGGCACAGCGCGGCGTAGCGCGCGAGCGCCTGTGCGTTGGCCTCGTAGCAGCCGCGCGACGGGGCGTTCGTGGCGTCGCCGATGGTGATCACGGCGCGCCACTTCGCGAAGCGCGCGCCCATCTTCGCGTACTCGGGCAGGCGCTCGCGCAGGCCGTCCAGGCCCTCGGTCACCAGCTCGCCGTCATGCAGCGCCAGGGGCTTCGCGCCCGCGTCCACCTTGATGCCGGGCACGATGCCCGCCTTCTCCAGCGCCTCGGCGAACGGCACGTCGGCGAAGGTCTTCGTGCGGATGGTCTCGTCGTAGAGGATCGCGCCGCCGATGGACTCCGAGAGCCCCGGCGCGGTGACGATCATGTCGCGGTAGGCGCGCCGCATCTCGGGCGTCTGCGGAATGCCCAGCGCGGCGAATCGCTTGTCGGCGGTGGGATTGCTCTCGTCCATCGCCAGCAGGCCCTTGCCGTCGGCGGTGAGGGCGGCGGCGGTGGCCTTCAGTATCTGCTCGTTCATTTCAGCGGCTCCATGTCCAGTTGCGGATCTCCGGCAGATCCTGTCCGTTGGTGTCGATGTATTGCTTGTGCGCGACAAGCCGGGCCTGCAGCGTGCGCTTGACCGCCAGGCCTCGCTCGCCCGTCTGGGGCAGGCGATCGATGGCGTCCATGACCAGATGGAAGCGATCGATCTCGTTGAGCACGGTCATGTCGAAAGCGGTGGTGATCGTGCCCTCCTCCTTGTAGCCGCGCACGTGGAAGTTGGCGTGGTTCGCGCGCCGATAGGTGAGGCGGTGGATCAGCCAGGGATAGGCGTGGAACGCGAAGATCACCGGCTTGTCGCGCGTGAACAGCTCGTCGAAGGCTCGATCCTCGAGGCCGTGCGGATGCTCCGAACGCGGCATCAGGCGGCACAGGTCGACCACGTTGACGACGCGCATGCGCAACTCGGGCAGGTGCTCGCGCAGCAGGCTCACGGCGGCCATGGTCTCCAGCGTGGGAACGTCGCCGCAGCAGGCCATCACCACGTCGGGGCCCTGGCTCGACGAGGCGTCCTCGTTGCCGGCCCAGTCCCAGATGCCGATGCCGGCCGCGCAGTGCGCCGCGGCCTGGTCGATGTCGAGCCACTGCGGCGCCGGGTGCTTGCCGGCGATCACGACGTTGACGTAATGGCGGCTGCGCAGGCAGTGATCCATCACCGACAGCAGGCAGTTGGCATCGGGCGGCAGGTACACGCGCACGACCTCGGGCTTCTTGTTCATCACGTGGTCGATGAAGCCGGGATCCTGGTGCGTGAAGCCGTTGTGATCCTGCCGCCACACGTGCGACGCCAGCAGGTAGTTCAGCGACGCGATCCTGGCCCGCCACGGAAGTTTGGCCGTCACCTTCAGCCACTTCGCGTGCTGGTTGAACATCGAATCGACGATGTGGATGAACGCCTCGTAGCAGTTGAACAAGCCGTGCCGGCCCGTGAGCAGGTAGCCCTCGAGCCAGCCCTCGCACTGGTGCTCGCTGAGCATCTCCATCACGCGGCCGCTGCGCGCGAGGAACTCGTCGCCCGGCACCACCTCGCCCTCCCACTGCCGCGTCGTCGTCTCGAACACCGCCTCCAGGCCGTTGGACAGCGTCTCGTCCGGCCCGAACAGGCGGAAGTTGCGGGTGGGCTCGTTCAGCGCGACGACGTCGCGCACGAACTTGCCGAGCACGTGGGTGTCGCCGATGCCGGGCGTGCCGGGCCGGGCCACCGCCACCGCGTAGTCGCGGTACGGCGGCATGTGGAGCTCCCGCAGCAGCAGCCCGCCGTTGGCGTGCGGGTTGGCGCCCATGCGGCGCGCGCCCACGGGGGCGAGCGCGGCGATCTCCTCCTTGAGGCGGCCGTCCGCGTGGAACAGCTCGTGCGGGCGATAGCTTTGCAGCCACGTCTCGAGCATGGCCAGGTGGGCCGGGTTGGCACGCGGGTCGGACAGCGGCACCTGGTGCGAACGAAAGGTGCCCTCCACCTTCCTGCCGTCGATCTCCTTCGGGCCGGTCCAGCCCTTGGGCGATGCGAGCACGATCATGGGCCAGCGCGGCCTGGCGGTGACCCCGTGGCGGCGGGCGTCGTCCTGGATCGCCCGCACGCGCTCGATGCAGGCATCCAGCGCGGCGGCCATCGCGTCGTGCATCGCCTCGGGCTCGTGGCCTTCCACGAGCAACGGCTCCCAGCCGTAGCCTTGCAGCAGCTGGAACAGCTCGGCGCGCGGAATCCGCGCCAGCAGCGTCGGGTTCGAGATCTTGTAGCCGTTCAGGTGCAGGATGGGCAGCACCGCACCGTCGCCGACGGGATCGAGGAACTTGTTGGAATGCCAGGCCGTGGCCAGCGGTCCGGTCTCCGCCTCGCCGTCGCCGATCACGCAGGCCACCACCAGCCCGGGGTTGTCGAACACGGCGCCGAAGGAATGCGACAGCGAGTAGCCCAGCTCACCGCCCTCGTGGATCGAGCCGGGCGTCTCGGGCGAGGCGTGGCTGGGAATGCCGCCGGGAAACGAGAACTGCTTGAACAGGCGCTGCAGGCCGGTCTCGTCGCGCGACACGTTCGGATAGATCTCGCTGTAGGTGCCCTCCAGGTAGGTGCCCGCCACCACGGCCGGGCCGCCATGGCCCGGGCCGCTGACGTAGATCATGTCGAGGTCGTACTTCGTGATCGCACGGTTCAGGTGCGCGTAGATGAAGTTCTGGCCCGGGGTGGTGCCCCAGTGTCCGAGCAGCATGTGCTTGACGTCGTCGACTGCCAGCGGGCGCTTGAGCAACGGGTTGTCGCACAGGTAGATCTGTCCCACCGACAGGTAGTTCGCGGCGCGCCACCAGGCGTCGACGGTCGCGCGCAGCGCGGGGGTCAGGGGAGAGGGGCCAGGGTGGAGCGGTGTCATGGTGAGCCTCGCAGTGCAAGCAGGTGGCACACGTCGCGGGCGATGATGTGCGCCTCGTCCGTGCGGATCACGTGCACCGCGACGCGGCCCGTGGGAGAGGAGATCAGGCCGGGCGGCCCGGCGTTGCGGTCGGCGTCGATGTGGACGCCCAGGAATTGCAGGCCCTCGCAGACGCGTGCACGCACCAGCGACGCGTTCTCGCCGATGCCACCCGAAAACACCAGCGTGTCGAGCCCGCCGAGTGCGGCGGCGAAGCTGCCGATGGCCTTGCGCACCGTGTAGCAGAACAGCGCGACGGCCTCCGCGGCACGCGGATCGGCGGCCTCGGCGGCCAGCAGCTCCCGCATGTCGGCGCTCGTGCCCGAGACACCCAGCAGACCGGACTCGTGGTTGACCATCTTAAGGAACTGCGCGCTGGAGACACCGGCCGTGCGCTGCAGGTAAGGCGCCAGGCTGGGGTCGAGATCGCCCGATCGGGTGCCCATCACCAGGCCGGCCGTGGGAGTGAAGCTCATGGTGGTGTCGACGCACCGGCCCTCGCGCACCGCCGCCAGGCTGGCCCCGCCGCCGAGGTGGGCCAGGATCACGCGCCCCTGAGCGGCCTCGGGCCCGGCGATGCGCCCAAGCGTCTCCAGCAGGAATGTATAGGACAGCCCGTGGAACCCGTAGCGCCGCAGCCCTTGCGCCTCGAAACGACGGGGCAGCGGCAACTGCGCCGCCACCCGGGGCAGGTCGCGATGGAACCGGGTATCGAAGCAGGCCACCTGCGCCACGCCGGGCAGCGCCACGCGCGCGGCCTCGATGAGCGCGATCTCCACCGGCAGGTGATCCGGGTCCACCGGCTCGATCCGGTGCAACGCCTCCAGCAGCGCCGGCGTGATGCGCTCGGGGTCGAAGCGGCCCATGCCGTGCACCACGCGGTGCCCCACGGCCGCGAGTTCGCCGGCCTGGCCGCGTTGCCGCAACCACTGCACCAACGCGTGCACGGCAGCGCCGGGATCTGATGCGCTCAACGCCTCGTGCGTGCCGTTGTCGAGGCTCAGGTGCGCGTCATCGTGGCCGATGCGCTCGACGGTTCCGCTGCAGACGCTTGTCAGCGCCGCGTCGGCGCGTGCGACCGCGAAGCGAAGGCTCGTGGAGCCGCCGTTGAGGACAAGGAGAGTGGGCGCGGACGTCGGCATGGCCTGGGGAGCGTAGCCTGGGCATGCGGCAATCGGCGAGCCCGTTGCGCATCACCCGCCTTGCGAGAGGCTGTCAAGCTCGGCCGTTGGGCATGGGGCTTGCCGACAGCCCGGATGCCCGCGTTGTCGCCATCCCGCCCGCCGTGCGCGATGATCGCGGCATTCAACTTCGAAAGACTGCAGTGCAACTCGGAATGATCGGTTTGGGTCGGATGGGCGCGAACATGGCGCGCCGGGTGATGCGCCACGGCCACCAATGCGTGGTGCAGGACGCCAACGCCGACGCCGTCGCCAAGATGGTGGCCGACGGCGCGCTCGGCGCCGCCACCCTCCAGGAGATGGCCGCGCAGATGACGAAGCCGCGCGCGGTGTGGATGATGGTGCCCGCCGCCGTCGTCGACCACGTGCTGGACGACCTGATCGCCCACCTCGATCCCGGCGACATCATCATCGACGGCGGCAACTCGTGGTACCGCGACGACGTCGACCGCGCCAAGCGCCTGAAGGACTCCGGGTTCCACTATGTGGACTGCGGCACCAGCGGCGGCATCGCCGGCCAGGATCGCGGCTACTGCCTGATGGTGGGCGCCGAGCCCGAGATCTTCGAGCACCTCTCGCCCATCTTCAAGGCGCTGGCGCCCGGCGTGGAGACCGCCGAGCGCACGCCCGGTCGCACCGGCGACCCCTCGAGCGCCGAGCAGGGCTTCCTGCACTGCGGCCCCAACGGCGCGGGTCACTTCGTGAAGATGGTGCACAACGGCATCGAGTACGGAATGATGGCCGCCTTCGCCGAGGGCTTCAACATCCTGCGCAACGCCAACGTGGGCAAGCGCGACCACGCCAAGGACGCCGAGACGGCGCCGATGCGCAACCCCGAGTACTACCAGTACGACATCGACGTGCCGCAGGTGGCCGAGGTATGGCGCCGCGGCAGCGTGGTGGGCTCGTGGCTGCTCGATCTCACCGCCAAGGCGCTGGTCGCCGACCCGGAACTGTCGAAATTCGGCGGCCGCGTGTCCGACTCCGGCGAGGGGCGCTGGACCATCCAGGCCGCCATCGACGAAGGCGTGCCCACGCAAGTGCTCAGCGCCGCGCTGTACGACCGCTTCTCGTCGCAAGGGCAAGCGAAGTTCGCCAACCAGATCCTGTCCGCGATGCGCGCCGAGTTCGGCGGACACGCGGAAAAGAAAGATTGACCTTCCCATGACCGACGCCACGAAGACCAGCCCCGCCGCCCATTCCGACGCCCTCGTGCTGTTCGGGTTCACGGGCGACCTCGCCACCAAGAAGATCTTCCCCGCGCTCTACGCGATGGCGAAGCGCGGCGAGCTGGTGCCTCGTGTGGTCGGCGTCGCCGGCCGCCCGCAGTCCGACGAGGAGGTGCACCAGCGCGTGCGCGATTCCATCGAGAAGGAAGGCGGCGGCATCGACGACGGCGCGGCGTTCGACAAGCTGCAGCAGGCCATCCGCTACGTGGGCGGCGACTACAACAAGCCCGAGACCTTCGACGCGCTGAAGAAGGCGCTGGACGGCGCGCAGCGCCCGGCGCACTACCTGGCCGTGCCGCCCACGCTGTTCGAGACCGTCATCAAGAACCTGGGCAGCGCCGGCCTGGCCAAGGACGCGCGCCTGGTCGTGGAGAAGCCCTTCGGCCGCGACCTGGCCTCGGCCAAGGAGCTCGACGCGGTGGCGCGCTCGGTGTTCCCGGAGGACGCCATCTTCCGCATCGACCACTATCTCGGGAAGGAGGCCATCATGAACCTCCTGTACTTCCGCTTCGCCAACTCGTTCCTCGAGCCGCTGTGGTGCCGCGATCACGTCGCCAGCGTGCAGATGACGATGTCCGAGGACTTCGGCGTGGGCGACCGGGGCGCGTTCTACGAGACGGCCGGCACGCTGCGCGACGTCGTCGAGAACCACCTGTTCCAGATCGTGGCCCTGCTGGCGATGGAGCCGCCGAAGTCGCGCAGCTTCGCCGACCTGCAGGCGGCCAAGGCCGCCGTGTTCAAGGCGATCCGCCCGGTGAAACCCGACGACATGGTGCGCGGCCAGTACGACGGCTATCGCCAGGAGAAGGACGTGGCGCCCGACTCCGACGTCGAGACCTACGTGGCCCTGCGTGTCCACGTCGACACGCCGCGCTGGAAGGACGTGCCGTTCTACCTGCGCGCTGGCAAGAAGCTGCCCAACACCGCGGTGGAGGTGCAGATCCAGTTCAAGCCCCCCGCGCAGGCGTTGTTCGAGGACGCCGGCGGCCGCCCGAACTACCTGCGCTTCCGGCTGCAGCCCACGTCGTCCATCGCGCTCGCGGCGCGCGCGAAGAACGTCGGCAAGCAGTTCGTCGGCCAGCAGCGCGAGCTGTACGCCTGCGAAGACCTCAGCGGCGAGGAGGCCCCCTACGACCGCCTGCTGGGCGACGCGATGGCCGGTGACGGCTCGCTGTTCACCAGCCTGGAGTCGGTCGAGGCCGCCTGGACGGCGGTGGACGACATCCTCGTGAACCACCCGAAGGTCGTGGCCTACCAGCCGGGCACCTGGGGCCCGGCCGAGGCCGACGCGCTGATCGCGGACGACGGCGGCTGGCAGGCGCCGGTGCCGGAGAGCGGTTGCGGCGACAACAAGAAGAAGAAGGCAGCCTGATGAGCAAGACGTTGACGAAGAAGGCGAGCTGGAAGGCTCTCACCAGCCACCACCGCAAGATCGCGAAGAAGCACCTGCGCGAGCTGTTCGCCGAGGACGCCCAGCGCGGCACGCGGCTGACGCTGGAGGCGGTGGGCCTGTACCTCGACTACTCGAAGAACCGCGTCAACGACAAGACGATGGAACTGCTGGTGGCCCTCGCCGAGGACTGCGGCCTGCAGGAGCGCATCGACGCGATGTTCCGCGGCGACCGCATCAACACCACCGAGAACCGCGCCGTGCTGCATGTCGCGTTGCGCGCGCCGAAGTGGCAGCAGGTGATGCTGGACGGCGTCGACGTGGTGCCGGGCGTGCACGAGGTGCTCGACCGCATGGCCGCGTTCGCCGACCAGGTGCGCGACGGCCGCTGGCGCGGCTACACCGGCAAGAAGATCCGGCACGTCATCAACATCGGCATCGGCGGCTCCGACCTCGGCCCGGTGATGGCCTACGAGGCGCTGCGCCACTACGCGCATGCCGAGCTCGACTTCCGGTTCGTGTCGAACGTCGACTCCACCGACCTGCTGGAGGCCACCCGCGGGCTCGATCCGGCGCAGACGCTGTTCATCGTGTCGTCGAAGACGTTCACCACGCTGGAGACGATGACCAACGCGAAGGCCGCGCGCGACGCGCTGGTGGCCCAGCTGGGCAGCGAGGACGCGGTGGCGCGCCACTTCGTGGCGGTGTCCACCAACGCCGACGGCGTGGCGAAGTTCGGCATCGCGCCGGACAACATGTTCGGCTTCGAGGACTGGGTGGGCGGACGCTACTCCATGGACTCGGCCATCGGCCTGTCCACGATGATCGCCGTCGGGCCCGACAACTACCACGCGATGCTGGCCGGCTTCCACGAGATGGACGAGCACTTCCGCAGCGCGCCGCTGGCGCAGAACCTGCCGGTGCTGCTGGGCCTGCTCTCGCTGTGGAACAACGACTTCTTCGGATTCTCCACGCTGGCGGTGCTGCCCTACGAGCAGTACCTCAAGCGCTTTCCGGCCTACCTGCAGCAGCTCACCATGGAGAGCAACGGCAAGCATGTGACGCTGGACGGCGAGCCGGTGAAGGCCGACACGTCGCCCGTGGTGTGGGGCGAGCCCGGCACCAACGGCCAGCACTCGTTCTACCAGCTCATCCACCAGGGCACGCGCATCGTGCCGTGCGACTTCATCGGCTTCTGCACCGCGCTGTCGCCCATCGGCTGCCAGCACGACCTGCTCATCGCCAACCTCATCGCGCAGGCCGAGGCGCTGGCGTTCGGCAAGACGGCGAAGCAGGTGGCGGACGAAGGCGTGGCGCCCGAACTGGTGCCGCACAAGGTCTTC
>JBBQYL010000180.1:0-10727 GCA_038208735.1 Burkholderiales bacterium | reverse complement strand
AGAACGGCGCGCTGGGCTGCAGCAGCGACACCACTTCGGCCAGGGGATCGACCATACTGGACTGATTCGACAAAGAAGCGGACTTTCGAGTGTAGCCAGTCCGGCCGCCGGTGCCTATCGTCTGGACATCACCCAAGGAGTCCAACGATGTCCCATCAAACCGTCCTCATCACCGGCTGCTCGTCCGGCTTCGGCCTGGAGACCGCGCGCCTGTTCCTCGACAAAGGCTGGCACGTGGTCGCCACGATGCGCACGCCGCGCGACGACCTGCTGCCGCGCTCCGACCGCCTGCGCGTGCTGGCGCTCGACGTGACCGACGTCCGGAGCATCCGCCGCTGCGTCGAGCAGGCCGGCCCCATCGATGCGCTGGTGAACAACGCCGGCATCGGCCTGCTGGCGCCGCTGGAAGGCACCGCGATCGCCAGCGCGCGCGAGGTCTTCGAGACCAACGTGCTGGGCACCATCGCCATGACGCAGGCCGTGCTGCCGCAGATGCGCGAGCGCCGCGCCGGCGTGGTCGTCAACGTGACGTCGAGCGTCACGCTCAGGTCGCTGCCGCTGTTGTCCGTCTACACCGGAAGCAAGGCCGCGGTGAACGCGTTCACCGAATCGCTGGCGCTCGAACTGGCGCCGTTCGACGTGCGCGCCCGACTGGTGCTGCCGGGCCGCGCGCCAAGCACGAGCTTCGGCGACAACGCGCGACGCCTGATGGAAGGCAGTGGCCATCCGGCCTACGCCGAGTTCACGCAGCAGGTGTTCGCCGCCGTGCGCGACACCAGCACGCCGGTCACCCATTCGCAGGACGTCGCCGAGGCGGTGTGGCGCGCGGTGACGGATCCGGCGGCGCCGATGCGGCTGGCGGCAGGGGCGGATGCGGCGGCGTTGATGGCGAGTTGAGCGAGGCTCCACCCCGCCCGGTGGGGTTCGCTCAGCCCAACGCCTTGGCCAGGATCGGCAGGCTCGCATCCATCCGGTAGTCCACCGACGAATGATCGTCGTCGAACTCCTCGTAGACGTGCGCCACGCCCAGGGCGGCCAGCCGCTTGTGCATGCGCCGGGCGCCATACACCAGGTTGTATTGGTCGACGTCGCCGCAATCGATGTACAGCGCCTTCAACGCCGCCAACCCGCGGCCGTGCGATTCGACGAGGGTCAGCGGATCCCACGCCGTCCAGTTGGCCCAGCGCTCGGGGATCAGCTCGCACGTGTCGAGCGTCACCGGCAGGCGAACCCCGTAGGGTGCGGACGGATCGGGATCGAAGGTGGCGGCCTGCGCCAGCATCATGAGGATGTGCACGTCGCTGTCCTTGGGCTTCCTGGCCTGCCAGAAGGCGTCGACCCACTTGCCGGCGTCGGGCTCCTTGGCCAGCGCGCGCAGCACCGGCACGAACTCGTGCCGGTACATCAGGTCGAAGCCCATGTCGCCGGAGTGCACCGCCGCCGCGCTCCAGAAGTCGGGGTGCAGCAGCGCGTGCACCATCGCGCCATAGCCGCCGCTCGACTTGCCGAACAGGCCGCGCCGGCCTTGTCCACCGCAGCCGAAGGCGGCCTCCACGAACGGCACCGCCTCGGTGAGCAGGAAGTCGTCCCAGCGCCCCATCGCCACCGAGTTCACGTACTGGTTGCCGCCGAGCCGCGTGAAGCAATCGGGGAAGGCCACGACGACGGGCGGCATCGCGCCGGAGGCGATCAAGCGGTCCAGCCGCTCGGGCACGTTCTCGCCGAAGCTCTTCCAGTTGGTGTGCGCCGGGCCGCCGGCGGTGAAGCCCACGATGTCGACCAGCAGCGGCAGGCCGCGGCCGTCGTGGCCTGCCGGCACGTAGACGTCGATGGTGCGCAAGGTGGGGTCGCCGAGCAGGTTGCTCGCCAGCACCTGGCTGTCGAGGGTGTGGCGATGGATCGTGCCGGCGGGGGTGTCGGGGTTCTTGCGCATCTTCGTGTCTCCGGTCGAATCGAGACGCCAAGCAAGGCATCGTGGCGCGATGTTAGGCGCGAGCGCTCGTCACGGCGGCGAGGGTGCATGCTCCGGAAACAGCGACGAGATGAACAATATGTTGTCAGTTCGGGCTAAGTAAACACGAATGTGTTCTTAAATAAAACAATAAATTGTTTACTATAGCTATGCTAACAATATGTTGTCACTCCAGCAGCTGGGCTCACGAATCAGGTCGCTCCGGCAAGCGCGCGGCTTGAGCGCGGATGCCGTCGCCAGGTTGGCGGGCGTGCATCGCAATACCCTGCTGGGCTTCGAGCGGGGGACTGGCAACCTCGAGCTCAGCAACTTCCTGGCGATCTGCGCCGCTCTGGACGTCAGCATCGGGCTGTCTCCAACGGCGATCGCGGAGAGCGTGGCGGCAGCCAGCGAGGGCGAGCTCAGGCAGACCGAGCTGCAACGGCGCCTTGGCGCGTTGACTGCGCATGGCGCCGACTGAGCGGCCAAGGATGAGTGTCGTTCGAAGCCTGCGCATCCAGCTCGGTGACGTCGGCGTGGGATCCTTGTTCGGCCTCGAAGACGGACGCGTCTACTTCCGGTTCGACGACGCCTACGTGGCGATGGGCGCCCACCGGCCGGTGCTGGCCCAGGCCTACGTGGCCGGCACCGAGGCCGCCACCGCGGCGCAGTTGGCCGACCCGGGGCTGGCGGCCAACGTCGGCAGCGGAGAGGGCGGCTTGCCGCCATTCTTCGCCAACCTGCTGCCCGAAGGCCGGCTGCGTGCCCATCTGGTCGACCTGGCCGGCATCGCGCCGGACGACAGCCTCGCGCTGCTCGCCTATTGCGGCGAGGACCTTCCCGGCGACGTCGCCGCACTGGGCGAACGGCTCGACGAGCGCGCCATGGGACGCCTGCTCACCCAAGGCCGTGATTCGTACGAGTTCACCTCGGGCCAGTTGCCGTTGCCGGACGCGGTGTCCATCTCCGGCGTGCAACCCAAGGTCGCGCTCGTGCAGGACCCGGGCGGCCGCTACGTGATGCGTTCGAAGACCGACGGCGGCCGCCACTTCATCGGCAAGCTGCCGGCCAGCGACTACGCGGCGATGCCGGAGGTCGAGTTCTCGGCCATGGCGTTGGCCAAGGCCGCAGGCGTCAACGTCTGCGAATGCAGCCTGATGCCGCTGACGGCCATCGCCAGCCAGTTGCCGTTCGCATTGCGCGAGGACGACCGCAACTTCCTGCTGGTGCATCGCTTCGACCGCGATGCACCGACGGCGAACGGCCGCCTCCACGTGGAAGACCTGGCGCAGGCGATGCTCGTTCAACCAGGCTTGAAATGCACGGGCGGAAGCTATGCCGCGATCGGCGTGGTGCTGGAGCGCAGCGCCGACCCGCTCGCGGACCGCCTCGAGCTGTTGCGACGCATCAAGGTGAACGAGTTGCTCGGCAACTACGACGCGCACCTGAAGAATTTCAGCCTCCTCTACGACGCCAGGGCGCGCACGTTCCGCCTCTCGCCGGCCTACGACATCGTGGCGCACAGCGTCTACATGAACGGCAGCGGCAACGCCCTGGCACTGGTGCCAGGCCTGAAGCGTCGAACGCTCGGCCCTGCCGTCGTGCGCGCGCTCGCCAACGCTTGGCGCATGCCCGAGAACCTGTTGACCCGGGCGGTGACCGAGGTGGTCGACGCGGCCATGACGCAGTGGCCGGCACTGCTGGAAAGCCTTCCGCTGACCCCGGCGCAGCGCGTGCGCCTGCTGCACCACATGAACGCCGACGAGTCCGCGGCCTCCTGGTTGGCCCGACGAATCAGACCGGCGGCGCGCTGATGCGAATGGGCGCGCCGTAGTCGGTGTAGAAGATGGTGGTCTTGCCGTGCCCGCCCACGAACAACACCTTGGTCTCGGAGTCGGACTCGATCTTCAGAGGCAAGCCATTGCCGCCCACCCACAGCTTGACCCAACCCTTGGTGCTGCCCATGCCGCCGGCGATGCTGCCCGCCTCGTAGTAGCGGTAGGCCGTGGCCGGCTTGCCGTTGACCGGGTCGGGCCCCACCACCTGGGCGCCGCTGAGCGTGCGCATGAAGCCTTCCATTGTGCGCGGGTCCTTGCGCAGTTGCTGCAGCAGCGCGTCGCTGGGGATGGGCGAGCGCACCCACTGGCCGTTGCCGCCCTTGATGTAGAGCGTGCCGTTGAAGAGGATGTGCTCCTGGTCGGGACGGCCGTCCATCTTCATCACCATGTGCGCGCTGGACGGCGCGGCGAACTCGGCCGTCCCGTGCGTGACCTTGCCCTCGGCGTCGGTCATCGTCATCTGCGATCGCCACGACTTCTGCTCGTTGGTCCTCACGTAGGCCGCTCGGATCGCGGCCAGCGCCGCGGGGTCGCTGGGGCCGATGGCCTCGGTCTTCTGCACCGTTCCGCAGGCCACCAGCAGCGTGGCCGACGACATCAACGCCAGTCTTCGAGTGAGATTCAACATGGGAGCCTCCGGAATGGCGGGAATTTAGCAGCAAAAGGCCAGGGCGGTGCCTTCGGAATGAGGGGGCCGGATGCGCGGCGGCCGACGCGGTGTAGAAAGCCGGGCTGCCCAATACCGAACGAATCGACTCGCGCCAGGACGCAGTTGATGTGCCGCGGCCGGTCGTCGCTATATGAGCTTGTTGAGGATGACTCGGATTGCCGGGATACCGCCGTGCGACTTCACCTTCCGCCACGAGCGGTCGCAAGTAGTCTCCCCGAAGGAATTCCGTCGCGCGAGACAGCGCAGCGGCCAGTGAAAAGCGAACGGTTCCACCGCCCGGGCTGTCAGCAGCGAGGAAATCTCCACGGCGCGAGCGATCAGGACGCTTTGCGACGTAGGCGGCAGAGGGCTCACTGACATGGCGCGAGGCGCGGTCGGTCAGTCCGTCGAGATCGAGCAGTACGAGCGGCAATATGCCCAGTGCATCCGCAAGCTTGTAGATATTGTCCAGCCCGAGGTTGCGCCTGCCGTTCTCCACGCCGCTCAGATAGCTCCGAGAAATGCCGGCATCCGTGGAAAGCGCTTCTTGCGTCAACGCGAGTCGGCGACGCACCGACACGAGCCGAAGCCCGAATCGTCTGCGTCCCTCGTTTCGCTCGGCGCGTTCCATGAGGGAAATGCCAGGGATCGGGCCTATGCATGACCACGCGATATGAGTGACAATCGACAAAAGAATTCAGCGGGCCTGACGGGGTGGCGGATGCACCGATTTCCGGCCACCGACCGCCTGCTGTATCGCGGAGATGTCCATGTCTAGTGACGGAAGCAACCAGGCCTCTTGGCTGAACAAACCCCTGTGCCGGCGATACATCGCCAGCACCTTCGAGGTGGCCAGCTTCAAATGCGGCGCGGCGGGTGCGATCCGCAAGCGCCAGGTCGAATGGGCCTTCGGGTGGCTCCCGGACGGGGAGTGCGAAGGCCTGGGCGCGTGGCTCAGGACGGAACCGGAGCGAACCTACGGGGCTGCGTTGGTGGACGATCTCAAGATCCGCGGCGTCGAACGCCTCTTGACCGTGGCGGGAACGGCGCCGGGCGAGGTGCCCGCAGCGTTCTGCGGCAGGACGCCACGGGCGTCGATCGACCGGCTCCTGGCGCAGGCACTCGAGGCGTCGGACCGCCATGGACTACCGTCGCCCAACCGGATAACCGAGGAGATTGCCGGGTGCCTCGATCGCGCGATTCGTCGTCATGGCGCTTTCGATGACGAGGCAGCGGCAGTCGACTTCATCGCATCGGCCCTGCAACGCGCCGAGCGCCGACTCGATCGCGAACGCCTGGCCTTGACGAGGCATCTGCCGCTTGCGTCTAGCGTTCGGCCGATGCTGCTGGCCCTCTGACGAGAGGCGAAGCCGAGGCTACAGCTCGCCGTCCAGATCCAGGAGCGCGTAGGGCTTCACGCCCAGTGTCTCGGCGAGGCGGCAGATGTTCACCAGCGCGATGTTGTGCCGTCCGCGCTCCACGCCACCGAGGTAGCTGCGCGCCACGCCGCTCTCCAGCGACAGCTGCTCTTGCGACCAACCCAGGCTCTTGCGCAGCGATGCGAGCCGAAGCCCGAATCGTCTGCGCAGCTCGGTTTGTTCGGCGTCGGTCATTGCCGAAATGCTAGGGAAGGGACCTATTCGAGGCCACGCTATATGAATGACAATCGAGAAAGATTTGAGCGAAGTCTTTTGGGCGTGTCGACGGCCGCGCGCGCTATGCCTGGGCTTAACTGCCAGGTTCGCGCCGTTCGTCCTGCCGGCAGTTTCCGAAACGGAAGCTGCGGCTCTAGACTTCATTTCCGGCGCTCTGCAACGCAGCAAGCGCCGCCTGGACCGTGAAAGCGCGATTGCGAAGGGCAGGCCCCGACGAAGATCGGGTGCGCAGACGGTCCCGCCAGGGTTTTGAAAACGCGATGGCGCGCGCTTCGTGGGGTCAAGAATGACGACTGACTGGCTGAGCGTATTCTCGCGGGTGAAGTCCGCGCTGCGGCATCGTGGCCGCTCCGATCACGATGCAGACGATCTCGTGCAGGAGGCCTTCGTGAGGCTGACCTGTTATGAGCGCAAGCAGACCGTGGACAAGCCGGAGGCGTTTCTTATGACGACCGCAATCAACCTGTCGACCGACCATCACCGACGCAGCGAGCGCCGCGGTGAAGAGGTGATGCTCGAAGACGTGGTCATCGTCGACACGGCGCCCCGTGCCGAAGACGTGTTGTTGTCGCGAGAACGGCTCAATCGCCTGAGCGAATGCATCAGCCGATTGAACGACAAGACGCGCGCCATCTTCCTGGCGCACCGTGTCGACGGCCTGACGTATCGCGAGATCGCGCAGATCCATGGCCTCAGCATCAGCAGCGTGGAGAAGCACGTGGCCAAGGCGGCGCTGGTGGTCACCGCCTGGATGGAGGGCTGGTAGCAATGAACGGATCACCGGCCGCGTCCTCCGGCGGGACGGGCGGGGAAGACCATCCGAAGGTGACGCCCGAGATCGCGGCCGAGGCGGCCGTCTGGATCGCGCGCCTGCATGGGCCCAGCCGCACGCCGCAGATGGAACGCGAGTTCCGCGCGTGGCAGGCCAGCTCGGCGGCGCATCGCGAGGCCTTCGAGCGTTGCACCGACGTGTGGCAGGACATTCCTCGCATCGGTCTCGCCACGGCCTACGCGGCGGCGGCGTCCCGGCGCCAGGCATCGGCGCCTTTCGGGAAGTCCTGGCGCGAGGCGGCCTGGCGCTGGGGCACGGCCTGCGTCGTCGCCGGCGCCGCGGCCGCGGCCGCCGTGCTCGTGCTCAACTGGCGCAGCGAGAACGCCTTCACCACGAAGGTGGGCGAGCAGCGCCTCGTCGTGCTGGAGGACGGCAGCCGCATGCTGTTGAACACCGACACGCGAATCCGCGTCAACTTCGTCGCGTCCCAGCGCAACGTGGAGGTTCGCAACGGCGAGGCCTTCTTCGACGTTGCCAAGGATGCCCACCGGCCTTTCGTCGTGCACGTCGCTGGCAGCGAGGTGGTAGCGGTGGGCACCGCGTTCGGCGTGCGCTATGCGCCCAGTTCCCACGCGGGCGACGAACTGGTGGTCACGCTGGTAGAGGGCCAGGTGAAGGTGCGGCCGGCTGGCCAGGCGGTGGGCGCCGCGCTGGCGCCCGATCAGCCGGTCTTGATGAAGGCCGGCGAGCGCTTGCTGCTGGATCGCCAGGCGCGCAACCCCGCGGCCAAGGTGGTGGCTTCCGTCGATCGACCGAACGTCGACCACGTGATGGCCTGGAAGCGTAGCGAGGCCTTCTTCGAAGACGCCGCCTTGCCCGACGCCGTCGCCGAAATGAATCGGTACAACCGAACGCCGATCGTGTTGCTCGATGGACTTGATCAGGCCGGCCTGCGTGTCAGCGGTCTCTACCGCATCGGCGACAGCGCCGGATTCGCCAGTGCCATCGCTGCATTGCATCGTTTGAAGGTCGTCGAAGAGGGCGGATGTCTGGAACTCACCAAGCCTCACTAGGGCATCCACTGCGAGAACGTTTCTTGACCACGCACCACCACGCGGCGCTCCTGCGGCCATATCGCGGCGACGAGCGTTGCGCGCCACAAGCGAACGAGCTGACGGAGATTCGCCGTGGTGGCCTGGTGCGCCTCATCAGCGTTCAGGCTGGCAACCGGCTCGGCGAACTTGGGAGACTCCAACGTGGCCTCGCTGGCGTGCGAATCCGACAGCAGGTTTCGGTCACGTAGGCGCTTGATCGATTGGCTGAAAAGAGGATTGGACGAATGCTGAGCCTCCTCGACACCGATCGGAATTCCACCGAGCAGGGCAGCCAAAGCGCGCAATTGAGGTCCTGCCACGCCAAAGTACTTGTTTCGAACCAGATCAAGATCATGTGATCGTCGACCCGGCAGGCGCGCACGTGGTCAGCAAGTCGAGGCGCTTGAACTGAAAGTGACTTAGCCACGTTCGTCTCGAATGGGGCGGCGGCCGGTCGAGTGCCCGCACGCCGCTCTTCGCTTCTTCAGGAACTCACGCCGCGCGGAAATAGAGGTCGGCTTCGGATTCGCTGGGGATGCCGGTGGGCGACCGCGTTCGGTCGGAATCAGGGTGCCACTCGCACGCTTTTTGCGGGGGTTACCAAGCGAATGACAGCAGATTTCCGGCCTACTCGACATCGCTGCTTCCGTTCGGCGCCGGTGAGGATGGCGGTTCGGACATCAACCGACCCGAACGAAAAACACGTTGTTGCGAAAAAGCGTTGAGGCTTTCGGTGGTTCAAAGCGTCATGGATTCATGGAGAGCCATGACTCGACCTCGACGCGTTCGACCCCCTGGCACATCGTCTGGCAGGCGGTGGAAGGCCGCAGCCTTTCGACCGATCGGACGCTAGTGAAGCGGATCAGGGGTCGCCTGCTGGCGGCGCACAAGCTACCGGGCCGCGCACTTCTCCACTATCTGATCACGCCAACTGAACTGCACCTGTTGTCTCGACTTCCTCCCGGGACGACGCCCAGCGGCATCGCGCGACAACTTGGCAGCGTCGTGGCGCGCTGGGTGCGCGAGGCACAGCGGACGCCGGGTGTCGTGTTCGCGGGCCGCTATCGCGCGTACGCGATGGAGTCCGATGATGCGACGCGAAACGAGCTGCGGATGCTGGCCTGGCGCCCCGTCGTTCTCGGGTTGTGCGCGGTGCCGATTCACCACGTCACCTCGTCGCTGCGGATGCTGCTCGCCCAGCAAGCGGTGTTGGAGTTCGACATCCATCCGGCGCTGGAGCTGTTCGGCGCCACGCTGCCCGAAGAACGCGCCGCCATGCACGACATGATCGGGCGACGGCCCAGCGGCATCGAGTTGCGACAGTGGGAGCTATCGTGCGGTCTCGTGTTGGCGCCAGGCAATGCGGGCACCCTTTCTTCCACGACGCGCGGTGTGGATGGCCTGGCCGCAGCCTTGGTGGCGGCAAGCGAGCCCCAAGGGATCGATGGCGCCCTGCGACTCCTCGAGCGATGGGTTCTGTTGAAGATCGGCAGTCCGGAGTTGCATGATCTGGCGACGATGTCCACCTCGACGGGCGCCCGGGGCAGGGCGCTCGTCGCTATCGTGGCTGCGCGGCTGAATCTCTGCTCATCGGCCTCGGTCGCGCGGCACTATGGGCGTGCCAAGGCGACGCTCAGCGAGCGGATGGCGGCGTGTCGGCGTCAGGCGGCCGACCAGGCGATTCTGAAGGTTCCGCTTGATCGGATCGTCGAGGATGCGATTACTTTTGGGAATGGTGGGGTGTCCAGCGGGCTTGGCGTTCAGACTCGAAATACGTAGGGCACATCTGCGCCGTCCAACGCAATCAGTCCGACCCAGCGACCCGTTTCGCCGGCCTGATCCACAGCGTCCGAAAGTCCATCCAGCCACATCGCGCCAGAGAAACGCCCCCCAACTGCGGCGCATGGGTCAGCCTCTGGATCAGATGGCGCATCGGCAGCACCGCACCTTCTTGCGTCACGCGGGCGAACGCCTCCTCCATGAGCGTCGTCCGGCGCGATGCAGCAGGTTCCGCGGCGATCGCGGTGCAACGCTTTTCCAGCCAGCGACGCAGCTTGGGCTTGAGCCAGACGTGGAACTGGCCTTCGCCGGACAAGGCACTGAACTGTCCGAAGGCGAGGTCGTCGGACAGCACTTCTCCGGTGACGGCGAGGTCGGCGTCGTGTCGCCAATCGTAGCGTGCGAACACCGGTGGCGGAAGCACGCGGATGCTGGCGCGGGAGCCCGTAGAGCGGATGGCGTCGGCGATGGCGCCTGCGAGCGTGAGGTGCTGTTCGAGCTCGTACGTGACGATGCGCACCGTGGCGGGCAGTCGGGGCGGTGTGGCCGAGTCGATTGCGCGTGGCGACGGCAGGTGCTTGAACCCGGGCAACCATCCGCGTGCGACGCTCCATGGCGCGGGCATGGCCAATCGCGCCACTTCTGCGCGCAGCCAACGGCCGACGGCAAGGCGGGCGGCTGCGGTGGCGAAGGCGGGCTGCGCGGGATTCAGCAGCACGCAGTCGCAGCCCTGCTCGAGTTGGGCGAGCTCGCGCCAGTCGGAGGGTGGCGCCCGGTCGTCGTTTGCGATTTGGCCTATCCGCAAGTCGACTTCGGGAATCGGTGCACCCGCCGGCACGACCCAGAGGTCGATCTCCGCGAGCAGCGGGCGCTCGCGCCAATAGCCCTCGAACGCGGCGAGCGTCGCGCGATAGTCGTTGTTGCGCACCAGCCGGAACGCGCCTGCGCCGATCGGCGCGCTTGAAAAATCAGCGCGCAGCCAGTCGTCC
>JBBQYL010000179.1:0-10770 GCA_038208735.1 Burkholderiales bacterium | reverse complement strand
CGCCGATCACGTCCAGGCCGATCAGCATCAGGCCGCGCCGCGCGAGCTTGGGGCCGATGACGCCGGCGATCTCGCGCTCGCGCTCGGTGATGGCCCGGGCCACGCCCAGGCCGCCGGCGGCGAGGTTGCCGCGCACCTCGGTGCCCTGCGGGATGCGCGCCAGCGTGTGCGGCACGGCCTTGCCGTCGATGACCAGCACGCGCTTGTCGCCGTCGACGATCTGCGGCACGAACTTCTGCACCATCAGTGTCTGGGCGCCGTTCACGTTCAGCGTCTCGACGATGCTGCCCAGGTTCAGGCCGTCGTCCTTCACGCGGAAGATGCCCATGCCGCCCATGCCGTCCAGCGGCTTGAGGATGATGTCGCGATGCTCCGCGTGGAACGCGCGCACGTCCGCGTCCGAGCGCGTGACGAGCGTGGGCGCGATGAACTGCGGGAACTCGAGGATGGCGAGCTTCTCGGGATGGTCGCGCAGCGCGGCCGGCGAGTTGAGCACCAGGGCGCCGTCGCGCTCGGCGTGGCTCAGCAGGTGCGTGGCGTAGAAGTATTCGGTGTCGAACGGCGGATCCTTGCGCATCAGCACCGCGTCGAACTCGGCTACCGCCACCGTCTCGGGGCCCGTGGTGGTGTACCAGGCGTCTTGGCTGTGCGTGTCGACGCCCGTGAGCACGAGCGGCCGCGCGCGCGCCTGCACTCGGCCGCCACGCTGCCAACTCAGGTGTACAGGCTGCGTGGCCCACACCGTGTGGCCGCGCCGGCTCGCCTCGCGCATCATGGCGAAGGTGGAGTCATTGTAGATCTTGAATGTGTCGAGCGGGTCGGCGACGAACAGCAGCTTCATGGGCACACCTGAGGAGTTCTCGTTCGCGCGCGGGCGCACGGACGAGAGGGAATGGGGGCGCGGAGCCGACGGGCGGCTTTCGCGAGCGCGGCCCGACATGATCGCGCTGGGCGCGCCGGCGTCGGCGCGGCAGGGCTTTTCAGCGCGCGGGCGGCGCGGCAGACCGGAAGTGTTGCACACCCAGCGCCACGCCGCCGGCCACCACGGCCCAGAACGGGGCGCCGATGCCGCCCAAAGTCACGCCAGACAGCGCCACCAGGAAGGTGAGCGCCGCGGCATCGCGATGCTTCTCCACGGCCAGGGCCGAGGACAGCGCGCCGGCGATCGTGCCCAGCAGCGCGAGCCCCGCCACGCCCACCACGAGGGGCCGCGGGAACGCGGCCATCAGGCCGACGACCGCGCCACCCCCCAGCCCGATGAGCACGTAGAACACGCCCGCCGACACCGGAGCCCAGTAGCGTCGTTTCATGTCGGGATGGGCCTCGGGGCCCATGCAGATGGCGGCGGTGATGGCCGCCAGGTTCAGGCCGAAGGAGCCGAACGGCGCCAGCAGCAGCGTGGCGATGCCGGTGGTGGCGATCACGGGCGAGATCGGCGCCGTCACTCCGGCGGCGCGTTGCGCGGCCACGCCGGGCAGGTTCTGCGAGGCCATGGTCACGATGAACAACGGCAACCCCAGGCCGACCGCCGCGGCAACGCTGAACTCCGGCATCACGAACACCGGCCGCGCCCAGCCCCACTGAACGGCGGCCAGCGAGATGCCGCCGCGAGCCGCCGCCAGGCAGATGCCGGCGACCAGTACACCCGGCACCGCGAATCGCGGCCACAGCCGGCGGCCGAGCACGAACACCAGGGCCATCACGCCCACCAGCAACGGATCGGCGTGCGCCGCGAGGGCGGCGTCTAGGCCGAAGCGCGTGAGCACGCCGGCGAGCAGCGCCGCGGCAATCGCGACGGGCACACGATCCATCAGCCTCTCGAAGAGCCCGAAGGCGCCGGCCAGGGTGATCAGCACCCCGGAAACGATGAAAGCACCGGTCGCCACCGGGAGCGACACGCCGTGCGTGGTGGCCAACAGCGCGGCGCCCGGCGTCGACCAGGCGATGAACACCGGTTGGCGATACCAGAGCGACAGCCCGATGCTGGTGAGCCCGGTACCCATGCCCAGCGCCCACATCCATGACGAAATCTCGGCGGGGGTCGCGCCCAGCGCCTGCGCCGCCTGGAACACGATCGCCACCGAGCTCGTGAATCCGACGAGCACGGCGATGAAGCCGGCCACCACGGCCGAGAACGAGAGATCTTTCAACATGGCGCGAAGGGTACCCGACCGTGCGAATCCAGCGCGGCCGTAGGACAAGCGGCCGCACCTGCGTCGGCCACGAACGGAAGAGCAGCGCTCCGTTCACGTTCTGACGCAAATCGGCATGTTGGCTGACAACGCGAGAGGGGCCTGGCCCGTTTAATCCGTATCAGCCCACCACATGGGCATGAAAGAGGACTTCACACATGAACACCACCCCCACCCCGACCTCGTCCACCCCTGCCGGCATCCACCGCGGCATCTGGATCGGCGGCGGCTTGATGGCCCTGACCATCGTTGCCCTGGCCACCACGCTGGTCGTCCGCAACAACGACGCCCTGCCCGACTCAGCCGCCAACGCGGCGACCCTCCCGCTGGTCGCCACCAACAACTCGTCGACGGCCCCCGTCGCAGCCACCAACGAATCCGCGCGTCCGGCCTATCGCGCGCCCGTACCCGTCCACCATGAACAGGCGCGCTACAACGACGCGCCGCACCAAGTGGCCGCCGCGCCTGTCTGCGAAACCTGCGGCGTGATCGACGGCTACAGCGCCGTGCAGGTCAAGGGCCAGAACAACGGCGTCGGAGCCGTGGCCGGCGGCCTGGGCGGCGCGCTGGTGGGCAGCAAAATCGGCGGTCGTGGCAACCACACCCTGGGCGGCGCGATCGGCGCGATCGGCGGCGGATTGCTCGGCAACGCCATCGAGAGCCACGAGCGCACCATCACCGAATACGACGTGCGCGTGCGCATGGCCGACGGCTCGGTGCGCACCGTGCGCCAGGGCAGCATCCCCAACGTGGGCCAGCGCGTAAGCGTCGAAGGCAACACGCTGCGCGCGATCGACGGCCAGGGCTGAGCGCTCCGCGCTCCCTGATCACGGCCCGCTTCGCGGGCCGTTTTTCATGCGCTGTGCGAAACGATCAGCGGTCCGAACGAGTCCCAGGCCGTCTTCAGGATCAGCGCCGAGACGACCACGATGAACACCACGCGCACGAAGCCGGCGCCGCGGGCCAGGGCCAGGCGGGTGCCCAGCAGGCTGCCGACCACGTTGGCCACGGCCAGGACGGCGGCCACGTGCCACCAGATGTGCCCCGTGGACGCGAACAGCACCAGGGCCGCGAAGTTGGTGGCGGTGTTCAGGCACTTGGCGGCGGCCGAGGCGTGCAGGAAGTCGTAGCCCAGCACGCGCACGAACAGGAACACGAAGAAGCTGCCGGTGCCCGGCCCGAAGAAGCCGTCGTAGAAGCCGATGCCCAGGCCGATGATGCCGGCGGCCAGCGCCTCGGCGCGGCCGGCCATGCGCGGCGTGTGATCGCGTCCCAGTTGCTTCTTGGCCACCGTGTACACGAGGATGGCCAGCAGCACGAACGGCAGGGCCTGCTTGAGGGGCTTGGCGTCGACCATCGTCACCGCCCAGGCGCCGAAGAAGCTTCCCACCAGCGCGCCGGCCATGTCCCAGGCCAGGGTCACGCGCGCGAGGGTCACCCGGCGAGTGAACTGCACGGCCGCCCAGGCGGTGCCCCAGATGGCGCCGCCCTTGTTGGTGCCGAACAACGTGGCGGGGACGGCGGCGGGATAGGTTGCGAAAAGCGCCGGCACGAGGACCAGGCCACCACCGCCCACCACCGCGTCGACGAAGCCGGCGAGGCCCGAAGCGGCCGCGACGATGAGGAGTTCGAACATCGAAGGATTATCGATGGCTCGTCGGCGTTGCTGGTTGCCAGCGTGGATCCTGCGACTGCGCGCAGGATGACAAGCACCCTTCAGAAAGGACAAAAGGGCGCGGCCTGTTGGCTGCGCCCTTCGTCTGTTCTGTGTCTGGCAGTCGCCTTTGGCGCCGCCTGCCTGGCCCGATAAGCGTTCGGACCGGCGTGTTATGTCTCCTCGTACCCCCTTCAGTATCCTACGCACCTTGTGGGTGCATATGACAAGAAAGTATATGCACTGTATGAGCGCATGTGGCAGCTGCACATCGGGGGTTTCCCGCTGTGTCGATGCACCAACATCGTTCAGGCCTCGTTCATCGCCTGTTCAGCGTGTGCCTTTTTCGAGCGCCCATTCCGCGGCGCGTTCGGCGATCATCAACGTCGGCGAGTTCGTGTTGCCGCTGGTGATGTCCGGCATCACGCTGGCGTCCACCACGCGCAGGCCGGCCACGCCGCGCACCCGCAGGCGCGAGTCGAGCACCGCGCCGGGCTCGTCGTCGCGCCCCATGCGACAGGTGCCCACCGGATGGAAGATGGTGGTGCCGATATCGCCGGCCAGGCGCGCGAGTTCGTCGTCGGTCTCGTATTCCAGGCCGGGCTTCACCTCGCGCGGATGAAAGCCCGCCAGCGCCGGCTGCGCCACGATGCGGCGGGTGAGGCGCAGCGAGTCGGCCGCCACGCGGCGATCGCCTTCGGTGGCCAGGTAGCGCGGCGCGATGCGCGGCGCCTGCGCCGGGTCGGCCGACGTGATGTGTACCTCGCCGCGCGACTCCGGGTTCAGGTTGCACACGCTCGCCGTGAAGGCCTCGAAGCCGTGCAGCGGCTCGCCGAACGCGTCGAGCGACAACGGCTGCACGTGATATTCGAGGTTGGCCCAGCGCCTGGCCGCATCGGACCGCGTGAACGCGCCCAGTTGCGACGGCGCCATGCTCATGGGCCCGCTGCGCAAGAACGCGTATTCGGCCGCGATGCGCGCCTTGCCGATCAGCGTGGCCGACAGGGTGTTGAGCGTGCGCGTGTTGTCGACGGCGAATACCGCGCGCACCTGCAGGTGGTCCTGGAGATTGCCGCCCACGCCCGGCAGCTCGTGGCGCGGCGTGACGCCGGCCGCCTTCAGGCGCGCGCCGTCGCCGATGCCCGAGAGTTGCAGGATCTGCGGCGAGCCGACGGCACCGGCCGACAGCAGCACCTCGCCCCGGCAGCGCACCTGCACCGGCGCGTCGGTGCCGATGCGGAGCTCCACGCCGCGTGCCACGAGTCTGTCTTTCGAGCCCGCGGGCGCGTCCTCCAGCAGCAGGCGCATCACGTGCGCGCCGGTCAGCACCCGCAGGTTGGCGCGCTTCAGCGCCGGCCGCAGGAAGGCCTTGGCGGAATTCCAGCGCACGCCGCGGCGCTGGTTCACCTCGAAGTAGCCGACGCCCTCGTTGTCGCCGCGGTTGAAATCCTCGGTGGCCGGGATGCCCGCCTGCACGGCGGCCTTCGCGAACGCGTCGAGGATGGGCCACGACAGGCGCTGCTTCTCCACGCGCCACTCGCCGCCGCTGCGGCGGCCCGAGGCGTCGTGGCCCGGGCCCGCGTGCAGCGGCTGTTCGCCGGGCTCGTCGCCACGCCAATGATCCTCGTGGCGCAGGAAGTACGGCAGGCAGTTGGCCCATTCCCACGCCGGGTCGCCGGTGCGTCGGGCCCAGCCGTCGTAGTCGCGCGCCTGGCCACGCATGTAGATCATGCCGTTGATGCTGGAGGAGCCGCCCAGCACCTTGCCGCGCGGATAGCGCAGCACGCGCCCGTTGAGGCCCGGGTCGGGCTCGGTCTTGTACAGCCAGTCGGTGCGCGGGTTGCCGATGCAGTACAGGTAGCCCACCGGGATGTGGATCCACGGATAGGTGTCCCGGCCACCGGCCTCGATCAGCAGCACGCGATGGCGCGGATCGGCCGACAGCCGGTTGGCCAGCAGGCAACCGGCCGTGCCGGCGCCGATCACGATGAAGTCGAACGGGTCGCCGAGATGCATGGGGATGCATCTTAGCGACGTGGCGTTGCCCTTGTGGTGCTCGCTGGACCACATCGTGAACCAGGTGTCGAGCCAGCTCGCGCGACGTGCGTTCGCCGCGCGCATCATCGCCCGACCTCTCGATCGTCGAGGGGATCGCTCACGACGCGTCACCGACGGTCTCGGGCGCGCTGGCGCGCAGTCGCCCGAACAGCGCGTACCAGTCGATCCGTCGCGTCAGCGTCATCACCGCCGCCAGTGCCAGGAACAGCATCACCGAGCCGATGACCAGCGCGTTCTGCTCCATCTGCAACAGCACGTAGAGCAGGCCGTACAGCAGCGCGATGCCCAGGCCGAACACCACGCCCGACAAGACACGGCCCAGCATCGAGCTCGCGTAGAACCCGAGCAGGGCCGCGCAGGCGCCCGCCGCCGCGGCATAGGCGCGCTCGAACGGCAGGTGCTCCGACAGCGACAGCAGCAGCAGGAAGAACAGCGACAGCGCCAGGCCCACCAGCAGGTACTGCACCGGGTGCACGCGGCGGCCGGACAGCACCTCGATCAGCGCCACCGTGACGAAGGTGAGCAGGATGAACAGCAGGTCGTACTTGACGGCGCGATCGCTCAGCACGTACGGGTTGACGGGGTCGATGAAGGCGACGCTCATCAGGTCGAGGCACTTGTCCGACTTGGCGGCCGGATCGTCGGCGGCGTCGCCCGAGCTCGTGCTCGCGCCCGCGCTCTCTGGGGTGCACAACGCCAGTGCGCGCGCGACGTCGGCCGGCGCCGTGGTGGCCAGCGCCGACAGGTTCCAGGTGGCGCCGAAGCCGTCCGGCCGTATCTCGCGCCGCTCGGGCGCGAACTGGCCGCCGAACGACGGATGCGGCCAGTCGGAGGCGAGCGTCCAGCGCAGGCTCTCGGCCGCGGGCACCCAGGCCACCTGGCTGGTGCCGACCAGGTCAAGCTCCAGGTGCAGCGACAGCGGGTGTGCCGCCGCGTCGCCGTCCACGCGCGCGGCGGGGAGGGTGGCGTGCAGGCCGCTCGTGTAGGCCGAGCCACCGGTGCCGGGCTCGACGGCCAGCGCGTGGTCGTCGGCCTGCAGCGTGGCCGCGCGCACGCCGCGCACGTCGCTCAAGGCGACCAGCAGCACGGGCGCGCCGCACTTCAGACGGCCGTCCGGATGGTCGGCGCGCGGTTGCAGCGGCGCCAGCGTGGCGAAGTCGGCCGCCACCGTGAAATGCCCGGTCCATGCGTTGATCTTGAACAGGCCACGCCACAGCGGATCGGCCTGGGTGCGGCTGTCGATCGCCAGGCGGGTGGGCACCTGCTGCAGCCGGAAGTCGCGCGAGGCGGTCGTCACCACGCGATCCTTTCCGCTCCCGTTGACCACGTCCCACTCCTCGGTGCAGGCGCGCTCCAGCACCGGGCCCAGGATGGATTGCGCGGCCGCGTGCGAGTGCTCCACGCCGCGCACGGCCTCTTCGCCGCGCCCCTTGCGCTCCTCCACCAGGCCCTCGATGCGGCCCAGCACCATCCACACCATCAAGCCCACGAGCACGATCGCGCCCACCTTGGCCAGCAACGGATATTTCATCGTTCACTCCTCCAGCGCGCCGGATGTCGGCGCCGAAGAAGCCAGGATGCGAGCGCCCCGTGTGGACGCGATGAGGTTTGTGTGGCGAGGGTGAAGCGCCGCCCAGGCTCTCAGACCGGGAGGCGCACCGTCACCTGCAGGCCCGGCGACGCCGGCGCGAACGTGACGCTGCCGCCGTGCAGCGCCGCGGCCTGGCGCACGATGGCCAGGCCCAGGCCGCTGCCGCGGCGGCCGTCGCGCGGTCGCGGCAGCGAGAAGAAGCGTTGGCCGAGCTGCGGCAGCGCGAAGTCGGACACGCCCGGGCCCACGTCGCGCATCGTGAACACCGCCTCGGCGCCGACGCGCCGCAACGAGACGGTGATCGCCGAGCCCTCGGGCGCGAAGTCGAGCGCGTTGGACCACAGGTTGGAGAACAGCAGCACCAGCGCGTCGTGCTCGCCGCGCAGGACGATGTCGGCACGTGCCTCCCAGACCAGCCCGATGCCACGCTGGATCGCCAAGGGCACGTGGCCTGTGGCCACCTCGTCGATCAGCTCCAGCAGCACCAGGTCGCGCGGGTTGGCGATGGCTCGCTGGCCCTCCAGGCGCGACAGCTCCAGCATGCGGTCGACCAGGTCGCGCAGCCGCAACGACTGGTCCTGGATCTGGCGCGCGAAGCGCTCGCGATCCTCGGCCGGCAGCTCGTCGCCCAGCAGCTCGGCCGCGCCCTGGATGGCGGTGAGCGGGCTCTTCAGCTCGTGGGTGAGCGCGCGCACGGTGTGCTCCAGGCGCTCGCGATCCTCCAGTCGCTCGCGCATCTCGTCGACGGCCACGGCCAGGTCGCCCAGCTCGCCCGGAAGCCGCGGCACGGGCACGCGCTCGCCGGCGTGCACCTGCGTGGCGTACGACTTCAGCTGGCGCACGGCACGCACCAGCCAGATCGTCACCAGCACCCCCACCGCGGCGGACAGCCCCAGCAGCCAGAAGCCGGCCACGAAGATGCGCCGCTGCGCGCGGTCGATGAACTGCTGGACGGTAGCCAGCGGCTTGCCCACGCTGACCACACCGATCACGCGGTCGCCGTCGCGCACCGGCGCGGCCACGTACATCACCGAGCTCGCGTCGTCGCTGGGCGTGCTGCGGGTGGCGCGCGCGCCGTATTCGCCGCGCAGCGTCAGGTGGACGTCGCGCCATTGCGAGTAGTCGGCGCCCACCGCCGAGCCGGTGTTGCCGGGCGCTCCGGGTCCGAAGCCGGAGTCGAGCACCACCCGGCCCGCGGCGTCGGTGACATAGATGCGCAGGTCGAGCGTGCGCTTGTGCAGGCCCCAGATCTGCAGGTCGACGGGTCGCTTCCTGTAGGCCGCGACGTCGCGCGCCAGCGCCGAATCGGCCAGGGTGCCGCCGGGCGGCATGGCGCGCAGCGCGGGCGCGGCCTGCTCGGCCACGAGGTTGGCGGTGTCGGCCAGCGCGTCCTCCAGCACCTCGCGCGCGCTCGGCTTGACCTCGCTCTGGAACACCTGGAGCGCGAAGAAGCCGGCCAGGCCGGTGATGACGAAGAACGCGAAAAGCAGTCGCAGGCCGAGGCGCATCTAGTTAGCTGGCGGCTGGAGGACGGAAGGGTCGAGCGCGTAGCCCATGCCCCGATGCGTGGCGATCGGCTCGAGTTCGGGCCGCACCGCACGCAGTTTGGCACGCAAGGTCTTCACGTGGGTGTCCACGGTGCGGTCGGTGGCTTCGCCGTCGGCGCCCCACACCTCGTCGAGCAGCGTTTCGCGCGAGCGGATGCGCCCGGGGGCGCGCAACAGCGCGCGCAGGAGGCCGAACTCGAGCCGGGTCAGCGCCAGCCACTGGCCGGCGAAGCGGATGCGCTGGCCGTCGGCGTCGAGCTCGAACAGCACCGTCTCGAGTGACGGCACCACCGCCGGCGACAGCGCCGCGCGGCGCAACAGGGCGCGCACGCGGGCCACCAGCTCGCGCGGGCTGAACGGCTTGGTGAGGTAGTCGTCGGCGCCCAGCTCCAGGCCCACCACGCGGTCGAGTTCCTCGGCGCGCGCCGTGAGCATCAGCACCGGCAGCGCGCGCAGCGCGTCGGCGCCCGATTGCCGCCATTCGCGGCACAGGTCGAGGCCGCTGCCGTCGGGCAGGCCGACGTCCAGGATCGCCAGGGTCGGCGGCGCGGAGGCCACGCTGGTGCGCGCGGCGCCCACCAGCAGCATGTGATCGACGACGAAGCCCTCGCGCTGCAGCGCGAACGCGACCGTGCCGGCGATGGCCGGGTCGTCTTCCAGAAGGAGGATGCGCGAGCTCAATTGGCCGGCAGCCCCGACAGCGCCGGGAACAGCTTGAGCAGGCCGTCCGACAACAGCTCCACCGCCATGGCCGCCAGGATCAGGCCCATCAGCCGCGTCATCACGTTGATGCCGGTGCGGCCCAGCAGGCGCGCGATGCGGCCGGCGGCCGAGAAGGCGGCGAACACGGCCGCGCCGATGACCACGCCGTAGCCCACCAGCACCGCGTGCTCGAGCAGCGTGCGGGTCTTGTCGGCGTAGATCACCATGGTGGAGATGGTGGCCGGGCCGGTGAGCAGCGGGATGGTGAGCGGCACGATGGCGATCGAGTCGCCCGCGTCGGCCTTGGCCTGGCCGTCGCCGACGTCCGAGCCGCGGCTCTCGGCCTGCTCGGCGTTGAGCATCTGCATCGATGAGATGAGCAGCAGCAGGCCGCCACCGACCTGGAACGACGCGATGGTGATGCCGAAGAACTCGATGATCTGCAGGCCGCAGATCGCGCTGAGCCCGACCACCAGGAACGACGCCACCGAGGCGACGCGGATGGTGCGCTTGCGCTGCTCGCGGGTGAGGTTGTGCGTGAAGTGCAGGAAGAACGGAATCGCCCCGATCGGGTTGACGATCGCCAGCACGGCGACGAGCGGCTTGAGCAGGTGCAGATCCATCCGGCGATTCTCGCCTTGGTGGCGTCCAGGCAACAACCAAGTTCAGGCCGCGCCGCCCGACGGTGGCCTTTCTTTCGGGAAAACCCGTTGGTCTTAACCCTGGAAAAATGAGCCGAACGGCCGCGGTTCGCCATGAACGAGGGGGCTTCACCGCCCCGAAACGACAAAACAACAATTTCCTTGACTGCGCTTTGCTTTTCGTGATTTGTTAGGCTCATAATCATTCCAGGGCTGGCGGTTGCTTCGCGCAACTGTCTCCCGTTGATGCTGTGTCTGGTTGCGGCGCCTTCGCTTGATGGATCACGCTGGGTTGAAGCTCCACATGGTTTTTTATCTTTGAAAGGGCTTCCCCCGTGGGAAACAAACTGTACGTAGGCAACCTGGCCTATAGCGTCCGCGACGA
>JBBQYL010000178.1:0-10888 GCA_038208735.1 Burkholderiales bacterium | reverse complement strand
GGGGTCATGATGCT
Source organism: Burkholderiales bacterium (assembly GCA_038208735.1). GTDB lineage: Bacteria > Pseudomonadota > Gammaproteobacteria > Burkholderiales > Burkholderiaceae_C > Scleromatobacter. The sequence goes on along the minus strand of JBBQYL010000178.1, from coordinate 10,874 downwards.
GCTCCTGTTGAAGAGCGAGGCGGATTGCCTCGCCCGTCAACAGTGGCAGATCACGTGTGCACGGGGCGCCGCCCATGCCGCGCCGCCAATCGCGCAGCGCACCACCGCGTAGCGGTTTAGTCCGTTGACGGGCCTCAGACGTTCGCTGGCGGCGGATCTCGGAGGTCGGTCACTGCGCGGCGGATGTTTGCCATCGTCGGGAAAGCGGTCGTCATCGAGCTGTGTAGCAGCACCAACCCAGTCTGACTGCTTTCGGGCCGCAGGCCCGTGCGTCCGGATGTCTGCTTTGGGTCGTAGCAGCCGTCCGAGCCTCCCCCGCGAACGTCCACTATCAGCCAGCAAATCGAAGGGGCCGATGTCGGCTCGAAGAGTGACTTCTCGACGAGGCCCTGTCAAGGCATCGGCAACGCATCAGGCGCCGGCCACGGATCCTTCCCAAGCGAGATCTCGAAAGTAGAACGTAGTCGCGGAGTCGCCGCCCTGGGGCGTCAGCGCGTAGCGCGGAATGCGGCCAGCGGCCTGCCAGCCCAGGCGCGTGTAGAGACGGGCGGCGGTGTCGTCGCCGGTGTCCAGCACCAGCAGCGTCTTGCCGGCCTGGCGTGCCGCGGCTTCGGCCGCGCGCATCAGCGCCTCGCCCGCGCCCTGGCGGCGCGCGCGGCGGTGCACCAGCATCTTGGCGACGTCGGCGCGATGCGGCTGGTTCTCGGGCTGGTCGACGATCACCTGCACGGTGCCGACGATGCCTTGCGCGTCCTCGGCCACCAGCAGGAGGCGCTCGCCGCGAGCCACGCCGTCGGCCACTTTGCGCCAGAACGCCAGCGACCTTTCGCGCGTGATCGGCAGCATGAAGCTGACCGACGCGCCGCCCTCCACGCAGTCGACGAGCACGTCGGCCAGGGCCTGCAGCTGCGCGTCGTCCACGCCTTGGAGGCGGCGGATCTCAAGGGTAGAGGCTGGGGCGTGAGTCGCCATGGAATCTCCGGAAGGGCAGGGGGTAGGGCATGGACGCCAGCACCACGGCGTAGCGCGCGGCGGCCTTGTGCGGGTTGTGGAACGTGATGGGCTTGTCCAGCACCATGGCCAGGCAGTCGCCGGCAGCGAGCACGTGGCGTGCGTCGCCCACCGTGATGTCGATGGCGCCCTCGATTACCCACACCTGCTGGTGCATCACGGGCTCGCGCGGGCCGGTCGCGTAGGACACGCGGGCCTTGGCGGGAAAGGTGACCTCGACGATCTGGATCTGCGAGCCCACGCCGCTGGGCGACACGTTGCGGCGCACGTAGCCCGAATGCGGATCGCGCCACGACGGCTGGTCGGCCGCGCGCGCCACCGGGCTGGCCGTGGGCTGCGGCGAATCGAACAGCGCGGCCAGGGGCACGCCCAGCCCGCTGGCAAGCTTCTCGAGCAGCACCGCGGTGGGACTGCTCTCTCCGCGCTCGATCAGCGAGATCATCGAGCGGCTGATGCCGCAGTGCGTGGCGAGCGCGTCGAGCGACAGGCCGGATGTGGCGCGCAGGTCGCGCACGCGTTGGGCGATGAGGTCGTTGACGGTCTCGGGCGCGGGCTCTTTCATGGTGGATTAAGTGTCCAATATGTTGGATATCGCGTCAAGCTTGCTTGCGCGCCGATCGGCATCGATGCTACGATAAATTAATTAGCTAAATAGCTAAATATAAAGCGCACCCGCCCATGAACGAAGACAACGTCTTCGCCGCGCTGGCCTCCACGCCGCGCCGCAAGATCCTCGCCTACCTCTCAGAGACCTCGCTGACCGCCGGCGAGATCGCCGAGCGGTTCGAGATGAGCAAGCCGTCGCTGTCCAAGCACCTTCGCCTCCTGGAAGGCGCCGGCCTCGTGGCCAGCGAGAAGCGCGGCCAGTTCGTGCACTACCGCCTGGCCGACGCCAACCTGCTGGGCACGCTGCACAACCTGCTGGCCACGTTCTGCCCGGTGGGCGGCCCGTTGAAGAAGGAAAGCGTGGCGCTGGCCATGGGCCGCAAGCGCGAAGCGCGGTGACCGTTCGCGTTCACGAAAGACCGCCCATGACCGCCTTCATCGCCGTTCCCGCCGGGCTCGCCGCCCGGGATGTCCGCCGCACCCCGACGTTCCCGTTCGTGAGCCTGCCTGCCGGCCCGGGTCGCGTGCCGGTGGAGGTGACGCTGGTGGCGCGGCTGGGGCATGGCGAGGGCGACCGGCTGTTCTTCGAGGCGCTGGCCCGCCAGCGCCAGCACGCGCGTTTCGTCGACGAGCTCGACGAACCCTCGGCCAAGCTCTGCGCCACCGATTTGGGAACCGGTGACGCGACCGCGCTGTACTCCTTCGCCGTCGGTCGCGACGGCCACCCCTTCCATCGGCACGCCGGCCACCGCGTGTTCACCGCGGTGTCGGGCAGCGGCGGCACGCAGCTGTGCTTCTCCAGCGTCGCGCCCGACGAACTCGCCCGCGATCCCGCCAGCTTCGTGCGCGCGCTGCACCACGTCGACGTGCCGCCCGACTGCCTGTTCACCGTCCGCTTCTCCGGCGAGACCTGGCATCGCTTCGTGCCGCTGCGTCCGCGCTCGGGCCACCCGGCACTGTTCGCGCTATCGACCCACACCAACGAACTTGGCGGCGACCTGGGCGAGGCCACGCGGGATCGCGTGCTGCGCGACGAGGCCGACATCCCGTCGCTGACCGAACTGCTGCCGCCGACCGTCGCACGCTGGCTCGCGGAGTCGCCGCCTCGCCTCGGGGAGGTGGCCACCACCGAGCTGTCGCTGCACGATCGACCGGGCAGCCTGCTGCAGGCCGCCTGCGCGCGATTCCGTTCGATGGCGGGCCACCTGCATCGCTGGCGGCTGGGCTTCGGCCTGCGTCCCGCGTTCGTGAGCGTCACGCGCGCCAACCGCGTGGTCGAACGCCCCGCGCTCGCCGACGACTGCCTGTTGCTCGAGGCGCTGCGAGACCGCGTCGTCCATCACGAGGATGCGTTCTCGCTGGGCGTGCGACCCGCGCCGTCCGATCGGCGCGATGCGGCCGCGTGGCTGGCTGCCGCGCTCGACGGCTTCATGGCCAACTCACCGGCCCCGGTGGCGCGGATGATGGCGCTGCGCAACGTGCTCGTGCGGCCCCTGGGCCTGCGCACCTCGCCGCTGGGCTGTCCCGTGTCGTCGTTGCTGGCGCCGCGCGCGACCACTTGGTTCGACGGACGGTTTCCCGTGCATGCCCAGCGCGTGTCGGCCGATGGGCGCACGGCCCAGGTGCTGCTCGGGGCGGACGACAAGCACCTCGTGTTCAGGTCTTGCGTCGGCGTCCGGTTGAAGGACGACGACACGGTCGAGTTCTCGTTGTCCGATCGCGTTGCCTGCCGCAACCTGTTCGGCCGCGTCTACATGGCGCTCATCACGGGCACGCATCGCCGTGTCGTCGCACCGACGATGCTCACCCACGCAGTCGATTGGGCAATGGCGTCGACCGCGACGACAGGAGCCGTGCCGCGTCCGTGAAGCACCGCGCCAGGACGGAGACGACGCCGGCAATCCCTGGGGCGCGTCAGCCCAGCCAGGCGCCGAACAGCGCGTTGATCGCGCCGCCGCCCACCACCAGCCAGGCGAACAACGTGGCGCCGAGCGCCAGCGGCGCGAGGCCGGCCGACCGCATCGCCGACAGGCGCGTGGTGAGCCCCAGCGCCGCCATCGCCACCGCCAGCATGGCCACGTCCACACCGTTGGTCACGACCACCGCGGCGGCGGGCAGCACGTCCATCGAGCGCAGGCCGGCCAGCGCGACGAAGCCGAGCGCGAACCAGGGGATGGTGATCGGCGGGCGCGCCTGCGCGGGCGTGCCGCGCGAGCGCGCGTCCCACGCCGACAGCGCGACCAGGAACGGCGCCAGCATCATCACCCGCACCATCTTCGCGATGACGGCGGTGTCGGCCGCGGCGCCGCCCACCGCGTGGCCGGCGGCCACCACCTGCGCCACCTCGTGGATGGTGGAGCCGGCCCACAGGCCGTAGGCGGTGGGCGACAGCGTGTGGAACGCGGCGATCGCGTGATACAGGGCGGGGTACAGCACGATGGCGACGCTGCCGAAGCCCACCACCGTCGCCACGGCCACGGCCACCTCCTCGGGCTTGCCGCGCACCACCGGCTCGGTGGCCATCACCGCGGCCGCGCCGCAGATGGAGCTGCCCGCGCCGATGAGCATGGCGGTGCTGCGCGGCAGGCCGAACACGCGCGTGCCCAGGAAGCAGGCGAGGGCGAACGTGCTGCACAGCACGCTGGCGTCGATGGCCACGCCGGCGATGCCCACGTGGGCGATGTCCTGGAAGGTCAGTCGCAGGCCGTACAGCACGATGCCGGCGCGCAGCAGGCGCTGCTTGGCCAGGTTCAACCCATCGGCCGACACCGCCAGCGCACGGGTCGGCAGCAGGTTGCCGGCCACCAGGCCGATGACGATGGCCAGCGTCAGCGCGGACACGCCGTTGGCCTGCAGCCAGGCCAGGCGGGCCGCGGCGGTGGCGGCGCAGGCCACGGCCGCGGCGAGCAGCAGGCCCGGGGCCAGTCGCGGCAGGGCGGCGGGAAGGTGGGTGGGGAGGGGGCGAGTGGCGGTGGTCATGGTGGGGGTCGGACGATGCGATACCCGGACTGTGAACGCGTGCGGTCAATTCGTAAAACGGATTGATTACGTAGAAGCAACCTGAAAAACAGGTAGAGTTCCAACATGCGGATCACCTTGCGCCAGCTGGCCATCTTCGCCGCGGTGGCCGACGCCGGCAGCACGTCGGCGGCGGCCGGACGCGTGGCGTTGTCGCAGTCGGCCACCAGCGCCGCGCTCAACGAGCTCGAGGCGGTGCTGGGCGCGCGGCTGTTCGACCGCATCGGCGCGCGGCTCGTCCTCAACGACACCGGCCGCGGCCTGCTGCCCCAGGCGCGCGCCGTGCTCGACGGCGCCGCGGGCATCGAGCGCGAGTTCGGCCTCGGCACCTCGGCAGGCGACGCCGGCGCGCCGTCGCTGCTGCGCGTGGGCGCCAGCACCACCATCGGCAACTACCTGCTGCCCACGCTGATCGCGGCGTGGCGGCGCGCGCGGCCCGAGGCGCACGTCGACGTGGAGATCGCCAACACCGCCGCCGTCGCCGCGGCGGTGGCGCGCATGGAGGTGGACGTGGGCCTCGTCGAGGGCCCGTGCCACGAGCCGGACGTCGTGGCGCAGGCGTGGCGCGACGACGAGCTCGTGATCGTGTGCGCGCCGTCGCATCCGTTGCTGCGCGGCGATCCGGCGCGGCGCCTGAACGTGGCGGCGCTGCGCCAGGCGCGGTGGCTGTTGCGCGAGCCGGGCTCGGGCACGCGCGAGGCCGTGGAGCAGGCCTTGCACCCGCACCTGCACCAGCTCGAGGAGGGCCTGCACTTCGGCGGCACCGAGGCCATCAAGCAGGCCGCCGTGGAGGGCCTCGGCTTCACGTGCCTGTCGGCCTTCGCGGTGCAGGATCTGCTCACGCTGGGCCGGCTCGTGCAGGTGCACACCACGCTGCCGCGGCTGACGCGCCGGTTCTGGCTGCTGCATCACCGGCGCAAGCAGTTCTCCAGGAGCCTGGCGGCCTTCGTCGAGTTCTGCCAGCAGGGTTGAAGGCTCGTCAGGTATCGTCCGCGCATGACCTCACCCGACCGCTTCGAACTGTTCACCTTCTGGCGCTCGTCCGCCGCCTACCGCGTGCGTGTCGCGTGCAACCTCAAGGGCATCGCGCGCAAGGAGACCAACGTCGACATCGACGCCGGCGAGCAGCACCGCGAGGCGTTTCGCCGCATCAATCCGCTGGGCGGCATCCCGGCGCTGATCGATCACGCGGCCGGCGAGTCGGGGCTGCCGATCACGCAGTCGCTGGCCATCCTCGAGTTCCTCGACGAGACCCATCCGCAGCCGCCGCTGCTGCCGGCCGACCCGCACGGCCGCGCCCGCGTGCGCTCGATCGCGCAGATGCTGGCGGCCGACACGCATCCGCTGATCACGCCGCGCGTGCGCAAGTACCTCACCACCGCCGAAGGCTTCGACGCGGAGTCGTGGCGCGCCTGGCAGATCCAGTGGTTCGGCACGGGCCTGCGCGCGGTCGAAGCCCGCCTGGTGGCCGAGCCCGCCACCGGCCGGTTCTGCCACGGCGACCAGCCCGGCCTGGCGGACATCTGCCTGGCCAGCCTGTTCGCGGTGATGCGCGTGTTCAAGATCGACTTCGACGACATTCCCACGTGCATGCGGATCATGACCGAGTGCGAGGCGCTGGAGGCGTTCGCCGCGGCCGATCCGATGCGCCAGGTCGGCGCGCCCGGCTGACGAGGAGACGTGCGGATGGGCAACGGCACGCTGGGCGGTTCCACCGACGATGCCTTCCGGGCCCGCCCGCTGCTGCAGGGCGCCGACGAGGTGCTGGAACGCCGCTGGGCACCCGACCAGGTGGTGGAGGAGCACGCGCATCCGTTCGACGCCGACGCCGTGGTCAGTGCTGGCGAGATGTGGCTCACGCGCGCTGGCGTCACCGAGCACCTGAAGCCCGGGGACACCTTCCGACTGCCAGCCGGCACGCCGCATTCGGAGCGCTACGGGCCGCAGGGCGACCTTCATTGGTCAGGCGGTAGGTCCAGGTGTCACCGATCTGCACCGGCGGCCGATCGACGATCTGCCCCTGTGCATCGACACAAAGCAACAGGGCAGCGTATGCGAATCCCACGCCTTTCATGTATTTTCCATCCTTGATGGCCAATGGTACCTTTGGCCGTGCGCGCTGGTCGCCAGGCGCGCCTCGCCACCGCCGTGGGCCGCGAACGGGCTGCCGTCGTCGCCCGATCCTTTCGGCGATCCCGGCCACGGCCGTGACGTCGTTTGCGGACGCTCTCGGCACGATGACAAGGCATCCGCCAATCTGACGAGGCGTCCGCCACGATGCCAGGCGCATGGCCGCACGGCCAGGCGCTTGCCGGAATGACGCCGAAGGCAGCCTACCGCCGCCCGCCCTTCTGCTGCCACAGGGGCTTCTTGCCCTTGAGGTGCCGCTCGATCCCTTCGTTGAGCCGCTCGCGCAGGTCGATCACCGCGTCGAGGTGGCCGTAGATGCCCGGGAAGCGCAGGTCCAGCCACAGCCACAGCGTGCATGAACGCAGCGCCTTCTCCATGTTGTCCAGGCGGCTGTGCTCGTCCACCTCGTCCAGGAACCAGGGCGTGCCGGCCTTGCCCACCAGCGCGTGCTGGTGCGTCCAGTCGAGGAAGGCCTGCACCTGGGCCTCGGTGCGCGTATCCACCGGCGCCTGCGCGTAGATGAAGCGCTGCTTCAGCGTCAAGGTGCCGGCGGTGCGATCGAGTTCCTCGGCGAGCTGCAGCATCTGGTCGAGCTCGGCGACCGCGAAGTGGGCGTTGTCCAGCTTGAGCTGGTCGACGAACACGTCGAGCACCGCGCGCAGCCTGGTCAGGTGCAGGCGCGTGGCGATGGTGTCGACATGCCACCAGTTGGGAGCCACGGTGGCCTTGAAGTCGCGCGGCGCGCGCGGCGGCTTGGGCAGCAGTTCCTTCAACGTGCGCAGCGCGGTGGGCTCGGCCTCGCGCAGCACGCCGGTGAAGCCCTCTTCGTGCATGCCATAGCGGCCGGCGCGGCCGGCGATCTGGTGGACTTCGGATTCGTTGAGCAGCCGGTCGCCCACGCCGTCGAACTTCTTCAGCGTGGAGAACAGCACGCGGCGGATGGGCAGGTTCAGGCCCATGCCGATGGCGTCGGTGGCCACCAGGATGTGCGCGTGGCCGTGGGCGAAGCGCTCGGCCTCGCGCCGGCGCACCTCGGGCGGCAGCGCGCCGTAGATCACCGACACCGGATGGCCGTTGGCCGCCACCTGGTCGCGCAGCATCAGCACCTCGCGGCGGCTGAACGCGACGACGGCGTCGCCCTTCTTCAGCGCGGAAATGGGCACCGGGCCGGGCATCAGCTCCACGTGCTGCTTGCGCTCGAACGTGACCACCTTGCAGTTCTCGCCGCACAGCTTGAGCAGGTTCTCGATGGCCTCGGCGGCGTAGGCCGAGCAGATGATGATCACCTCGTTGGCCGGCACGCCCACGATGGCCTGCGTCCAGGCCCAGCCGCGCGAGGTGTCGAACAGCATCTGCGCCTCGTCGATGACGGCCACGTCGATCGGCTTGGACGTGTTGACCATCTCGATGGTGCTGGACACCACGCGCGCATCCTGCGCGGGATCGTTCTCCTCGCCGGTGAGCAGCGAGCACGCCACGCCGCGGCCCACCAGCCGGTCGCGGCCCTCGAGCGCCAGCAGGCGCAGCGGCGCCAGGTAGCAGCCGTCGTGCGCGGCGGCCAGCTTCTCGAATGCGGCGTAGGTCTTGCCGCTGTTGGGCGGGCCCACGTAGAGGGTGACGCTGCGCTGCAGGCGGCGCGCCAGCTCGAAGGTGTCGGGGTAGCCCTGGAACGCGAGCTCGTCGTTGAGGCCGGCCAGCGCGTTGAGCTCGGCCACGTGGCGTTCCCAGCGATCCTGGGCGCGCACCAGCGAGGCCTTGAGGTCGGCGAACGGCTGCGTGCGCGCGGTCTCGGCCTGCAGGCGTTGCACCAGCGATCCCACGTGCTCGGAGTGGCCCGCCTCGGCGCGCGCGATCAGCTGCTCCACCACGCTCACCAGTTCGGCGGCGTCGGGGTAGGGCGGGGCGTCGCCGAGCGCGACCTTGAACGCGTCGAGGTCGCCGCTGCGGTAGAACGCCCACACGGGCGCGCCCGGCACGTGCTGGCGATAGGCTACGCGCAGCTGCACGCCGCTGGCCGGCAGGGGCAGCGTCTGCGTGAGGAAACGGTCGAACTCGCCGGCCTCGCGCGTGACGCCCAGCGACTCGAGCTCCTGCGTGCGTGCCTGCATCAGCGCGCGCACGTCGGGGCCGTTGCCCACGACCTCGAGGTGGGCCAGCGCGTCGGCCAGGCGCTCGGGCGCGATCCAGCGGCTGGGACGGGCGCCGGCCACGGCCTTCTGCAACAGGATGAAGCCCAGGCCGTCCAGGTGTTGCTCGAAGTGCGGCGCGTGCTCGTCGATGTAGTCGGCCGGCTTCACCACCATGGGCAGCTGGTACGCCGCCTGCTGGACACGGGCGACGTCGGCCGGAGTGATCTCGGCAGGCACCCGGCTCGCATGGCGCGCGTTGGGCAGCTTGAAGGTGCGCGGCGCGGGGACGGCGGAGGCGTCGGAAGTCGGGTGGGTCTGGGAATCAGAGCTCATGCAGGAGCACGCGCGTCACGCGCGGGTGCGTCATTCAAGGAAAGACAGGGAGTATGACGGGTCAGGCGCGCTCTCAGGGCACACTCGGCAGGATGAATCGTGTCGAAAGGCCTTTGGCGCCCCTCGTGGACCCCCGAAAGGCGGCGCTGGCGCGCATGAAATGGGTGGCCGCCGGCCTGCTGGCCACCGCGCTGGCGGGGCTGGCGCTGGCCGCCTGGAAAGGCGGGCGGGGCGGCTGGGGCTGGCTCGAAGCGTTCTGCGAGGCCTCGGCCGTGGGCGCGGTGGCCGACTGGTTCGCGGTGGTGGCACTGTTCCGCCGCCCGCTGGGCGTGCCGCTGCCGCACACCGCCATCCTGCCGCGCAGCAAGGCCCGAGTGGCCGACGGCCTGGCGCACTTCGTGCGCGACCATTTCCTCGATCCGCAGGCGCTCGTGGCCAAGTTGGGCGTGTTTGATCCGGCGCGGCGCCTGGGCGACTGGCTGGCCGACCCGGCTCGCGTGAACGACTGGGTGGCCGAGGGCCGACGCTGGGCGCTGAAGGCGGTGGGGCTGTTCGACGACGACCGCATGCGCCGCGCCACGCTGGCGCTGGTGGTGGCCCAGGCACGCCGCTGGAACAGCGCGGCCACCGCCGCCGAGGTGCTGTCGCTGCTGACCCAGGGCGGCCGCCACCACGAGCTGCTCGACGTCGGCCTCCAGAAGATCGGCGGCTTCCTGGCCGAGGACGAGGTCAAGGCCCGCGTGTCCGAGCTGATGGTGCGCCACGCGCGCAAGGAGTGGCCCAAGGTGATCGGCATGGTCGAGCTGGTGACGCCGGTGGCGCGCATGGCCGACGGCCTGGCCGACCGGCTGAGCGCGTCGGTGCTGGGCGAGCTGCGCGACGTGCTGGCCCAGCCCGACCACCCGGTGCGCCTGCGCTACGACCGCTGGCTGGCCGAGTTCATCGAGAGACTGCGCCACGACGAGGCGCTGGTGGCCGCGTTCGAGAGCGTGAAGGAGCGCGGCCTCGCCGATCCCGCGGTGCTCGACTACGCGGGCCAGGTCTGGAACGACATCAAGGCCCTGCTGCAGGACGACCTGGCCGACCCGCAATCCGCGCTCGCCGACCACGTGGCCGAGGCGATGCGCGACGCGGGCGAACGCCTGCGCGAGGACGAGAGCCTGCGCGCGTCGCTCAACGAGCATCTGATGTCGGCCGCGTCGCAGCTGGCCAGCAACCTGCGCACGGGCGTCACCACCCACATCGCGCAGACGATCAAGGACTGGGACGACCGCCAACTGGTCGACGAGCTCGAGCTGAGCGTCGGGCGCGACCTGCAGTTCATCCGCATCAACGGCACGGTGGTAGGCGGCCTGGCCGGGCTGGCCCTCCACGCGTTGCGCCAGCTGGCCGGCTGAGTCCGCTTCAGTGCACGGTGCGACCGCGCGCGCGGGGGCATACACTGGCCCTTCGGACGTGGCAGGGCGCATCGCACATGGGATTCTTTGCGAAGAGGGGGTCTGACAAGAGGCGGTTGCACATCGTGCGGCTGTTGCCCGCCGTGGCGGTGTTCGCGGCGGTGGCCGCGCTGGCGGGCGCCGCCATCGTGCGCGACTTCCGCCAGGAGCGTGCCCGGGCCGCGGCGCGGCTCGAGTCGGTGGCCGAGCT
>JBBQYL010000177.1:0-10988 GCA_038208735.1 Burkholderiales bacterium | reverse complement strand
CACGCAGTTCTTCGTCGAGTGGATGGCGCAGGACCTGATCCGCGACGAATCCGGCGACGTCGTGGGCGTCACCGCCATCGAGATGGAGACGGGCGACCTGCACATCCTCGAGGCCAAGGTGGTGCTGCTGGCCACCGGCGGTGCCGGCCGCATCTACCAGGCCTCCACCAACGCCTTCATCAACACCGGCGACGGCCTGGGCATGGCGGCGCGTGCCGGCATCCCTCTGGAAGACATGGAGTTCTGGCAGTTCCATCCCACCGGCGTGGCCGGCGCGGGCGTGCTGCTCACCGAAGGCTGCCGTGGCGAGGGCGCCATCCTGCGCAACTCCGACGGCGAGCGCTTCATGGAGCGCTACGCGCCCCATTACAAGGACCTGGCGCCGCGCGACTTCGTCTCGCGCTGCATGGACCAGGAGATCAAGGAAGGCCGTGGCTGCGGTCCCAACAAGGACTACATCCACCTCGACATGACCCACCTGGGCGTCGAGACGATCGCCAAGCGACTGCCCTCGGTGCTGGAGATCGGCCACAACTTCGCCAACGTCGACATCACCAAGGAACCGATCCCGGTGGTGCCCACGATCCATTACCAGATGGGCGGCATTCCCACCAACATCCACGGCCAGGTCGTCGTGCCCAAGGACGGCGACCCGAACGCGGTCATCAACGGCCTGTACGCGGTGGGCGAATGCTCCTGCGTGAGCGTGCACGGCGCCAACCGCCTGGGCACCAACTCGCTGCTCGACCTGCTCGTGTTCGGACGCGCGGCCGGCAACCACATCGTGGCGGCCGACCTCAAGTCCAAGGCCAACAAGCCGCTGCCGGCCGACGCGGCCGACCGCACGCTGGCGCGCCTGGACCGACTCGAGTCCGACGTCGGCGGCGAGTACGCGCAGACGGTGGCCAACGACATCCGTTCGATGATGCAGAAGTACGCCGGCGTGTTCCGCACCCAGGCCATGCTCGACGAAGGCGTCGAGAAGATCGCCGAGCTGCGCGAGCGCGTCGGCAAGATCACGCTGGGCGACAAGTCGAAGGTGTTCAACACCGCGCGCATCGAGGCCCTGGAGGTGGAGAACCTGATCGAGGCGGCGCAGGCCACCATCGTGTCGGCCGCCGCCCGCCGCGAGTGCCGCGGCGCCCACGTGGTGGTCGACTACGAGGAGCCGGCCGATTCGCCGAAGAATCCGCTGGGCCGCAACGACGTCGACTGGCTCAAGCACACTTTGTGGTTCAGCGAAGGCAACCGGCTCGACTACAAGCCGGTCAAGCTCAAGCCGCTGACCACCGATTCGATTCCTCTGGCCGTGCGTTCGTTCTGACGCGAGAAGGACAAGACATCATGACCAAGCGCACCTTCCAGATCTACCGCTACGACCCGGACAAGGACGACAAGCCCTACATGCAGACCATCGAGATCGAACTCGACGGGTCGGAACGCATGCTGCTGGACGCCCTGATCAAGCTCAAGTCGGTCGACCCGACGATCTCGTACCGCCGTTCGTGCCGCGAAGGCGTGTGCGGCTCGGACGCAATGAACATCAACGGCAAGAACGGCCTGGCGTGCCTCACCAACATGCTGTCGCTGCCGCAGACGATCATCCTCAAGCCGCTGCCCGGCCTGCCGGTCATCCGCGACCTGATCGTCGACATGACGCAGTTCTTCCAGCAGTACAACTCCATCAAGCCGTACCTGGTCAACGACACGCCGCCGCCCGAGAAGGAACGCCTGCAGTCGCCCGAGGAACGCGAGGAGCTGAACGGCCTGTACGAGTGCATCCTGTGCGCGTCGTGCTCCACGTCGTGCCCCAGCTTCTGGTGGAACCCCGACAAGTTCGTCGGCCCGGCCGGCCTGCTTCAGGCCTACCGTTTCATCGCCGACAGCCGCGACGAATCCACCGGCGCGCGCCTGGACAACCTCGAGGATCCGTACCGCCTGTTCCGCTGCCACACCATCATGAACTGCGTCGACGTCTGCCCGAAGGGCCTGAACCCGACGAAGGCGATCGGCAAGATCAAGGAAATGATGGTGCGTCGCGCCGTCTGACCTGGACGCGACTCTCCAACAGACCAAGGTCACATTCCGCACAATGGATTCCTCCATCGATCCGACCGAGCTCAACCGCCTGAAGTGGCGGTGCAAGCGCGGGCTGCTCGAGAACGACCTGTTCATCGAGCGGTTCTTCCAGGAACAAGGCGACGGATTGACGCTCCGACATGTGACGGGCCTGCAGCCTCTGATGGAACTGCCCGACAACGACCTGCTCGACCTGCTGCTGGCCCGCCGCGAACCCGACGGCGAGCTCGACACCCCCGAAGTCAACGAAGTATTGGCGCTGATGCGCCGTCCTGCTGTCCTCAAGAAAGGGAATTCCCGATGACCCCGTCCGACGTCAAAGCGACTCTGTCGTTCTCCGATGGCAGCCCGAGCATGGAGCTGCCGATCTACAAGGGCACCGTTGGTCCCGAAGTGATCGACATCCGCAAGCTCTACGGCCAGACCGGCAAGTTCACGTACGACCCGGGCTTCCTGTCGACGGCCTCGTGCAACTCGTCGATCACCTACATCGACGGCGACAAGGGCGAGCTGCTGTACCGCGGCTACCCGATCGAGCAGCTCGCGGTGAACTGCGACTTCCTCGAGACCTGCTACCTGCTGCTGTACGGAGACCTGCCCAACTCCGAACAGAAGGCGAAGTTCAACGACACCGTGATGCACCACACGATGGTCCACGAGCAGATGCACTTCTTCCTGCGCGGCTTCCGTCGGGATGCACATCCGATGGCCGTCCTGACCGGGCTGGTCGGCGCGCTGTCGGCCTTCTATCACGACTCCACCGACATCAACAACGCCGAGCACCGCGAGATCGCCGCGATCCGCCTGATCGCGAAGATGCCCACGCTCGTGGCGATGGCCTACAAGTACACCATCGGCCAGCCGTTCATCTACCCGAAGAACGACCTGAGCTACGCCGGCAACTTCACGCGCATGATGTTCGCCACGCCGTGCGAGGACTTCACCGTGAGCCCGGTGATCGAGCGCGCGCTCGACCGCATCTTCATCCTGCACGCCGACCACGAGCAGAACGCGTCCACGTCCACCGTGCGCCTCTGCGGCTCGTCGGGCACCAACCCGTTCGCCGCCATCGCCGCCGGCGTCGCCTGCCTGTGGGGCCCGGCCCACGGCGGCGCCAACGAGGCCGCGCTCAACATGCTGGAAGACATCCAGAAGATGGGCGGCGTCGAGAAGATCGGCGAGTTCATCTCGCAGGTCAAGGACAAGAGCTCCAACGTCAAGCTGATGGGCTTCGGCCACCGCGTGTACAAGAACTACGACCCGCGCGCCAAGCTGATGCGCGAGACCTGCCACGAGGTGCTCAACGAGCTGGGCCTGCACAACGACCCGCTGTTCAAGCTGGCGATGGCGCTGGAGAAGATCGCGCTGGAAGACGACTACTTCGTCGCCCGCAAGCTCTACCCGAACGTCGACTTCTACTCGGGCATCGTGCAGCGCGCCATCGGCATCCCCACCAGCCTGTTCACGGCCAACTTCGCGCTGGCCCGCACGGTCGGCTGGATCGCCCAGCTCAACGAGATGATCTCCGATCCGGAATACAAGATCGGCCGTCCCCGCCAGCTGTTCTCGGGCGCCGCACCGCGCACCGTGAAGCCGATCGGCGAACGTTGATCTGACGCGTCGCGTCCGCGACGCCGCAAGAAGGAAGGCCGCTCATTCGAGCGGCCTTTTTTGTTCATCTGCGCGATCAGCAGGTTGCGTGGGCCGCTTGCGGTACCCGCAAGAACGATCGCCGTCATCCTGCGCGAAGCCGCAGGATCGCCGACACCGCACCTGCAACATGGCCGCCGGCACCGAAGTCACAGGTCGGCCCGATGCTTCCGGTCGCGAGTGGCTGGTTTCGGGTAGGCTACGCTGCCCGACGTGACTGGCGCCTGAAGCGTTCGACCGCGATGGCAGTCTCCGAACCAAAGAGATCGCGACATGTTCCTTCCTCCAGACGAACGCAAGCCCTGGTATCCCCCGCATTCTGACGACGGGCTGTCCAAGCGCGCCGAGGCGGTGTTGCTCTGGCTGGTGGGGATGTTCCTCCTGGCGGTACTGCTGGGCCCCATCGGCGGATCCACGCTCGGACAAGCACTGGCCGCCTTGCTGGCGCGTTAGACGCGACGCCTGCGGCTGACCAACTTCTCGCCTGATCGATGCACGCAGCTCCGACCTCATCCCCCCCGGCCTGGGCCCGGACGCTCGGCTTCGCCGGGCTACTGCCATTCATTGCCGGGGCGGTGCTTCCATGGGCCGTCCGCGACCCTTCCACAGTGGCGCATGCCGGTTTCGCGCTCGCGGCCTACGCCGCGACCATCGCGGCGTTTCTGGGAGGCGTTCATTGGGGCCCTGCGCTGCGCGCGGGAGGCCTGGCCCCGGTTCCGCTGATCTGGGGCGTGGTGCCCCAACTCGCCGGCTGGCTCGCACTGCTGATGCCCTTGTCGGCCGGTCTGCCGACGTGCGCGGCCGTGCTGGTCGCCTGCTATGCCGCCGATCGCCGCCTCTATCCCGCAGCGGGTCTGGCTGCCTGGTTGCCCATGAGATTGCAGTTGACGGTCATATCGGCGGCGTGTTGCCTCGTGGGTGCGGCAACGGCGCACGCAGGGTAAGCGAGCGTCTCGGTTCGACCGATACCGGTCTTCCACGCACGTCCGCTTCGCAGCAGGACACATCGAGCCATCAGCAATTCGAGCCGCTCCATCCGATGGCGATGCAATGTCGTGACGGCGTAGAAGTTCTCCTTGAGTTGGCTCGATCGACCGACGCGCACAAGGCGGCCCGAGAGCAGTTCGTCCTGCACCACTGAAGCTGCTGTAGCCGCCAGACTTGAGACGCGCTTCAGGAGGGTGGCGTCGATCCCCGGTCGGCCTTGCCAAGGCCGAATCGCCTTTGCACCCCCCACTCGCGCTGCCCCGTCAGGAACGACACCCAGCCCAAGGCCGCGCCGCAATGGCGAAGCAACTGGAATGAAAACGGTTCGAGCAGCGCGGCGAGCAGTGCCCACCCGAGGCTGACTCGTGCGCCTTCGCCGACCCACCTCCCGTAGAGGTGGACCGACCAGAGGTGGAAGCCGAGGTCGACGGTGATCTTGGCGGCGATCAGCGCCGCCACCGGCAGCAAGGTCGCCAGGCGACCGGTGGCAATGTAGAAGACCAGCAGCAAGAACGCCGTCAAGCCGTACAGGGGCTGAAGCGTGTCGATCGCCTTGACGGGCAGCATCGCCACACCCAACCATCCCAATCGCGTATCGCCGACCATCGAGCGGTACCAATACTGCGTCTGCAGGAAGCCGCCGAACCAACGGCGGCGCTGGCGAAGAAAGGTGGGGATGCTGCTCGGAGCTTCGGTGCGAGCCAGAGCGCCGCCCAGAACCCGAAAGCGCCAGCTCAGTCCGTGCCGCGCTGCGTAGCGGCGCATGCGGTGAATCAGTTCGTAGTCCTCCACCAGACAGTCGGGGTCGAAGCCGCCGACCGCCACCAGTGCTTCACGGCGAAAGCCGGCGAAGGCGCCGGAGATCAACAACAGGCTGTCCAACCGCATCCATGCGTAGCGCGACAGGAAGTTGCGGATGTATTCGTAGGTCTGGAACCACTGGAAGATTCTCCCGCCAACGGTGGACGGGCAGACGGGCACGATGACGCCCGTGATCCCGGCCAATTCAGGCTCGCTCGCGAAGGCGTGGCGCACGGCGCCAAGGGCGTGCACGTCCAGCAGTGTGTCGGCATCGACCGTCAGGACGATCTGCGATTGCACTTGCACGATCGCAGCGTTGAGCGCTCTGGCCTTGCCGCCTCGCGCCAGCCTCAGCCATCGCAGCGAGGGTTGCGCGCGACTCGCCTGGCTCAGAACGCCCAGGTCGGCTGCCTCGAGGCCGTAGTGCTCGCGCATCAAGTCGGCCGTGCCGTCGCTGGAGCCATCGTCGACGACGACGATGTCGTCGGCCGGGTCGCTCTGGGCGAACAGTGCCGCCAACGTGACAGGCAACACAGCGGCTTCGTTGTGGGCGGCAACGACGATCGTCATGCCCACCCGTTCGGACACCTGAGCCACCTCGTCTGCAGCGCGGTGCGGCTTGATCAAGGCCCAGGTCTGCCAGCCGACGAACAGGAGCAACAGGGTGTCATACGCGATATACGCGCCCCCAACGGACCAAGCCGACAGTCCGGTGCGCCGAAATGCCATGGTGAACAGCGCCACCCAGGCGGCGAGCGCCGCACCGTGAATGGCCACACTGATCCATGGCGTGCGGGGTACAGACAGCCTGGGTGAATGAGAGATCAGCGCGGATCTGAGGAGGTCGGTGGGGACTGGGTTCACATCAATAGGCCAGGGTCGGCTTGAAGGGCGGCTTGCATGCCAACGAGACCACATCCGTGCAACCGGTGCCGATCTGGGGTCAAATCGACGCCATGGTTGCGCTGCGCTATACCCGTGTCGCTGTCATCCTGCATTGGCTGGTCGCAGTGCTCATCACCGTCAATGTCGTCCTGGCGCTGTGGGCGGATCATGTGCCCGACGATTCGGTGCGAGCCGTGATCGATGCCCACAAGTCCATTGGAATCAGCGTGCTCGGGCTGGCGCTGCTGCGCATTCTCTGGCGCCTCACCCACCGTCCGCCGGTAGCGCCGGCAGTGCGCCGTCGCAGTGAACGCATCGCAGCGCAGGTGGTGCATGGTGGTCTGTACCTGCTCATCCTGTTGCTGCCCCTGTCCGGGTGGTTGCACGATTCCGCCTGGAAGGATGCTGCGACACACCCGATGCACTGGTTCGGGCTCTTCGAGTGGCCTCGCATCGGAGCGATCACGGCCCTGCCGCCGACCACCCGTGAGGCGCTCCACACAAGGTTCGGCGAGCTGCACACGGCTTCGTCCTACCTGCTCTACGCACTGCTTGCGCTTCACATTGCTGGTGCCCTCAAGCATCAGTGGCTCGACGGGGAACCCAGCCTCCAGCGCATGACTCTTCGGCAGGCTCGGCCAGCGGATCACGGGCTTTCACCATCGGTGCGCGCGGGCAAGCAAAGCCCCTCGGCCCCTCGTCGCAGACCATCGAGCGAGGCATCGTCGATGAGAATGCGCACGCCAAGCGAACCGGATTGAGCCTGCACCGGTGTCTTTCGCAAGAAAAGCTCGACTGCGTCGACCTGCGCATGGGCAGCGCAAGCCGCCAGGATGCGAGTCATGAGTCGTTCCTGGGTGGCGTAGTGGCCATCGGTGGCAAGCCTGTTGATCTCCGCAACCAGCGGGTCATAGTCAAAGACATGGCTCATCCCATCCTCGGCGATCAGAACCAGGCTGGCATCGATCCAGAGAGTCATGTCGAGGATGTGAGCATCGGGTGCGGTGTCAGCCGGCCCGTAAGTTCCGATCTGTGCGTCGAGGCGCAGATCCTTCAATTCCACGGTGCTGCGACATGTCATGGACATCTCCTTCCCCGCTGAGCGGGCCACTGCTGCCTCACGCGAAGCTCGAGATGTAGTTGACCGACAGGTCATTCATCCACCATGCCCGATGGACGACGGGCAGGTAGCCCATGCCACGGCAGTCCTGCTGCGTCAGCCCGAAGGAGGCAGCGGCCCGCTTCAACTCGTCGGGGCGCACGAATCGACTCCAGCGATGGGTGCCCCGGGGCAGGACACGGAAAATGTATTCAGCGCCCAGGATCGCCGTCAGGAAGCTGCGTGGTGTGCGGTTGATCGTCGACGCAAGCAACAGGCCTCCAGGCCGGAGGTGGCGCGCGGCCTGCCGCATGAAGGCCGCGACATCGTCGACATGCTCGACCACCTCGAGCAGAAGCAGCACGTCGAAGAGCTCGCCGTCACGCAAGGCGTTTGCGGGCTCGCCGACGCGGTAGTCAATGTCCAGCCGGGCGCCTCTTGCATGCGCTTGCGCGATGGCGACGTTCCTCTCCGCCGCATCCACACCCACCACCCGTGCACCCCGAGCGGCCAACGGCTCGCACATCAGGCCCGCACCACATCCGATGTCGGCGATGCGCAAGTCCGGCAGCTCGCCCACCGGGCCCCCGAAACGGCGGGCGATCTGTTCGAGCACATACCCCAGACGCAGTTCGTTGATGACATGCAGGGGACGCATCGGCCCTCTGCTGTTCCACCAGGTCGCCGCCAATCGGTCGAATCGTGCGATCTCGTCGTCGCGGATGGTACTTGCCTGCTTGGGGAGAAGATCGTCGGTCGTCATGGCTTGCGCGTCCTTCGGTGGATACGACATGAGCTCGTCATCGTGCCGTCTCTTTTTCAGGCGTCGGGCGCAATCCATGCTTCGCGCGCGACCACCACTGAGAGAAGGAATCGCAGCGTCGATCGACCACTGGAAAGAGCGACGACGTGCTCACCGGCTCTGCCCAGCGCGCCAACCAGGGCTGCAGGTGCGGGTCGTCGACGCTGCGAACGCTGCGGGCGGCCGAGAGTGCGGCGCCGACCGATGCAGCGTCACCGTGCCAACGCTCGACGGTGAGTTCGGCCATGCGACTGCCGACGAAGTGCCAGCGCCGATGGCTCCATGGCCAGGCCTTGTGGAACTCGGACAGGATCAGCCCGATCGAGAGCGTATCCGCCGGCAGGCTGTCGGGCCGTTCACACAGGCTCCAGGGGTGCACCAGCAGCACGTCCCGCCCCGCGACGCCGGATGCGTCCGGTGCCTTGATGCCGAGGGATTCCGGCGGAACGGCGCTCAGGGCTGGCTCGAGCGTCTCGAAGCCGCCTGAGGGCATGACGAGCGATTCTCGTGTCTCGCCCGCCGACTGATGCGCCATGCGCTCGAGCGTTTCGTAGGACGCGTCGATCAGCGTGCCCGGGCTGAGCCACGCCGCGGGCGCATGGCGAGCCACGTTGTCCGCGTTGAAGAGGTAGGGCTTGCGGCTGCCCGTGCCCGCCACCCACTGCCAGCTGAGGTGGTTGCTGGCCAGGTCGCCGTCGAGAAGGTGTCCGTAAAGCCAGTCGGCGCCTGTTCGCCAATGAACCTTTCGGACATGGACGAGATAGCTGGCCAGCCACATGCGGGCGTGGTTGTGCAGCATACCGGTGGCA
Source organism: Burkholderiales bacterium (assembly GCA_038208735.1). GTDB lineage: Bacteria > Pseudomonadota > Gammaproteobacteria > Burkholderiales > Burkholderiaceae_C > Scleromatobacter. Next base: position 1,876 of record JBBQYL010000177.1, on the reverse strand, counting down.
TACAACGTGCGCACGGCCTCGTCCACCGCCGGAACCCCCGTGCAGCCCTGGCGAAGGTCCGCGGGGAGTTCGTGGATATAGGCGCTGTCGGGCAGCGGCCCTTCGTGCAGCGATTGCAGGATGGCGTCGCCGCGGTGCTGCCAGACGTGACGGAAGTAGGCACGCCAGCCGAGTTCGAAGACGAACTTGTCCTGATTGCCGAGGGGGTGGCGTTCGGCAATGCCATCCCGCACATCGGCGAGCGTGACGAAGCCGTGGGTGATGTAAGGCGACAGGCCACTGACCGCGCCATCGAGTGCATTGCGCGTACGTGCATACGCGACAGGCCGCACGGCCGCGATGCGTGCGCGTGCCGCCGCGAGGGTGGGTGCGAACGTCTCAGTCACGCGGGTTCGCCTCGACCTCTCTCTGCGTGCGCGCGCTGATCGCCCGCAACGACGATGCGCCCGAGCCGCGCCTTCAGGTCGGCCAGCGAGGTCGCGAGGCAGAAGATGGCCATGACCTCCGAGGCCGCGACGATGTCGAACCCGTCCTGCCGCGGGTAGCCGTTGCCTGGCCCGCCCAGTCCGGCGGTGATCTGCCGCAGGGCGCGGTCGTTCATGTCCATCACGCGCCTCCAGGAGATGCGGCGCACGTCGATGTCCAGTGCGTTGCCTTGGTGAACGTGGTTGTCCATGGCGGCAGACAGCAGGTTGTTCGCCAGGGCGATGGCGGCGAAGTCGCCGGTGAAGTCGCCGGTGAAGTGGAGGTTGATCTCCTCCATGGGCACCACCTGCGCATGGCCGCCGCCGGCCGCGCCGCCCTTCATGCCGAACACGGGTCCCAGGCTGGGCTCGCGCAAGGCGATCACGGCCTTCCTGCCGATGTGGTTCAGCGCGTCGCCAAGGCCTACCGTGGTGGTGGTCTTGCCTTGGCCAGCCGGCGTCGGGCTGATGGCGGTCACGAGCGCCACCTTGCCGTCGGGGCGATCGCGCAGCGAGTCCCGATACCCGAGGTCGATCTTGGCCTTGTAATGGCCATGGGGAACCAGGTGAGTGTCGGCGATGCCCAGGCGCTCATGGGCCAAGTCGGTGATTCGCCGCAGGCGGGCGCGTCGGGCTATCTCGATGTCGCTCAGCGGCACGGCAGCACTCCGGGAAAGTGTCGATTCGATCATTTTGTCCAAAGGCGAAAGGCGCCGCCAGCATCGGTGATCCGCCGGCCGCGAATGTCGCGAGCCTCGCCTTCGAATTGCGTCGCGGTCGGTTCGACCCTGTCATGGACCCGATTTGATACGTCCGAAGCAAAAGCTCTCGGCTTGCCATGGCATGGGCCTGGCGGCAACCCGGCATTGCGGATTCAAAGGCGCTTCAATGGTCGAAACGACGCGAGCTCGCAGCGGGTGGGCGCGCGCCGACGTCCCGATCGAAGGGCTCGCATCGGCGATGAATCGGGTTTGACGTCACTTGACGGACTCGACAGAGCGGGCAATGTGCCGCCCTCACGTCAGGACGCGGCCAATGAGTACATTGAGGGGCTGCCCTTGTGGGCCACCGTCAAGCGATGTACATCGTGTCGCGTGACCAACGACCAACGACCACCGAGCTTCCTCACGTCTCTCGCGGGACGTCGCCTGCCTGACAGGGCACGCCTGCTCGTCTCCATCGCCCACCCACGATTCCAGAAGACCGATATGAACGCCATACTCAAGACCCTTCCTGTCGAAAACTACGCTGTCGCCGACCTGAACCTGGCGGCCTGGGGCCGCAAGGAAATCGCCATCGCCGAGAGCGAGATGCCCGCGCTGATGGCCATGCGCACCGAGTACGGCAACTCGCTCAAGGGCGCCCGCGTCACCGGCAGCCTGCACATGACCATCCAGACCGCCGTGCTGGTG
>JBBQYL010000176.1:0-11042 GCA_038208735.1 Burkholderiales bacterium | reverse complement strand
CGGCTCGTGCACGTGGCCGCAGAAGGTGTAGTGGGCGGTGGTTGCGTGGATCGAGCGCACGGCGTCGGCGCGGCCCTGCACGTATTCCCACTGGCTGGGCGCGAACGCGTTGGCGTGCACGTAGAGGCGATCCTCGCGCTGCACCTGGAACGGCAGCGAGGCGAGGAAGTCGAGCTGGCCGGGGTCGAGCTGGGCCCGCGTCCAGTCGATGACCGTGCGCGCCTCGGTGCGCATCTGCGGGGTGCTGCCGATGACGGCGGCCTCGTCGTGGTTGCCGCAGACGGCGGCGGCGCCGGCCTCCACCAGCTCGCGTACCTGGTCGACCACCCACGCGGGGTCGGCGCCATACCCGACGAAATCGCCCAGGAATGCCCACTCCGTGGCGCCCTGGGCGCGCGCGTGGGCGAAGACGGCCTCGACGGCTTCCCGGTTGGCATGCAGGTCGGTCACGACCGCGATCTTGGTCATCTGTTCTTCAAGTGTCGTGAGGCCGTACGGCGGCAGATGGCCATTCTGGCAGCCATGTTGCCAGCACTCGCTGACAGCCTCCGTACGGGATTACGCATGCCCTACCCGGGACAGGGGCGGCGCAAAGCCCGCATTCGGTTACGCGTTGCCATGAGGTGCACCCGATTCACGGCGAGAATCCGGGGCAACGGATGCCACGGCGCATCCTTCATCTCCGGCCACCAGAGCATCCATGCCCCGACATCCGCACCTCCATCCGTTGGCAGCCGCGCTGGTCGCGGCGTTCTTCGCCGGCCTCGCGGCGCCGGCTTCCGCGGCCAGGTCGCCGGGGGTCGCCGGCGTCGTGCTGGCCGCCGACGGCAAGGTGGTGGCGCACGCCAAGGTGTGCATCGACCGCAACGGCAACGCGCGCTGCGACGCGAACGAGGCGGCGGTGTTCTCGGGGCCGGACGGCAAGTTCAAGCTGGCCGCCAGCGGCGTCGTCGTGGCCGAGGTGGGCAAGGGCGCGTCCGTCGTCGACGAGGCCGCGCATTCGAAGGTCGCCGTCACGCGCGCCTTCGTGCTGCGCGCGCCCGACAGTGGGATCGCCGAGCCGCGTTCGGTGGGGCCGCTGTCCACCGAGCTGCAGGCGATCGTCGACGCGCTGGGCCCCACGGGCACGCCGTTGATCGACGCCGAGCGCCAGCTGCGCACGCGCCTGGGCTTCGCCAACGACGACGTGCGGAGCACCGCCATCGGCACCGTCGACTTCCTGGCCGGCACCGATGCGGCGAAGCGCGCCACGCTCGTGGCCGAACAGGACGCCGTCATGGAGCGCCTGGCCAGCGCCGTGGCCGACACCGGCCGCAAGGACGACCTTGCCGCCGCGCTGGCCAGCCGCCTCGCGCTCGAGCGCATTTCCAACGTCGTGGTGATCTACGCCGAGAACCGCAGCTTCAACAACCTGTTCACGGGCTTCCCCGGCGCCACGGGCGTGCCGGCCGTCGGCACGGGCAAGAAGCGCGCGCCCGGCTACGCGCCGCAGAAGGATCGCGACGGCAGCGTGCTGCCCAAGCTGCCGCCGGCCTGGGGCGGCCTCACCGCGGCGGGACAGCCGGTCACCGTCACGCAGGCGCAGACCACCAACGTGTGGCCCAATGCGCCGTTCCAGATCGACTCGCCCACGCCCGCCTGGGGCACGCCCGTGCTGTCCAACGCGATCATCACGCGCGATCTGTACCACCGGTTCTACGAGAACCAGATGCAGATCGATGGCGGCCTCAACGACAGGTTCGCCGCCTGGGGCGACTCCGGTGGCCTGGTGATGGGCTGGTTCGACGGCAGCCACACGGCCCTGTGGAAGGTGGCGCGCGACTACACGCTGGCCGACCGCTTCTTCCAGGGCGCGTTCGGCGGCTCGTTCCTGAACCACCAGTACCTGGTGTGCGCCTGCACGCCGGTGTATCCCGACGCGGACACCAATCCCGCGCACCCGACCATTGCCGTCCTGCGCCAGGGCGCCGACGGCAAGTTCACGCCCGAGCTGCTGCAGGCCGACAACTCGCCGGCCTCCGCGCTGGCCGGTCCGCCGGTGTTCAAGAAGAGCGGCAACCTCACGCCGAAGGACTACCTCGGCGACGGCACCTTCCATGCCGTCAACACGATGCAGCCGCCGTACCAGCCCAGCTACAACCCGCCCACGCCCGACGACGCCGCGGGCCTGTACGCGACGCCGGCCGAGCCCAACACGCTGCCGCCGCAGGCGCAGGCGACGGTGGGCGACCTGCTCACCGCCAAGGGCGTGGCCTGGACGTGGTACTCGGGCGGCTGGAACGCGGCGCTGGCGGATCGCACCAAGGTCTACGACGGCGAGTCGGGCAGCTTCCAGTCGCATCACCAGCCGTTCAACTACTACACCGCGTTCGATCCGAAGGCGCACGCGGCCGAGCGCGCCGCCCATCTCAAGGACGAGGACGACCTGGTGGCCGCGGCCGCGGCCGGCACGCTGCCGCCGGTGGCGTTCTACAAGCCGATCGGGCAGAACACGCAGCACGCGGGCTACGCCAGCGTGGCCGAGGGCGACGCCCACATCGCCGAGTTGGTGGCCAAGCTGCGGGCCAGCCCGCAGTGGCCCCACATGCTGGTGGTGGTCACCTACGACGAGAACGGCGGCCAGTGGGACGAGGTGGCCCCGCCCAAGGGCGACCTGGTCGGCCCGGGCACGCGCATCCCGGCGATCGTCATCTCGCCGTTCGCGCGCCGCGGCGCCGTCGACCACACGCCCTACGACACCGCCTCCATCCTGCGCTTCATCGCGCATCGGTGGTCCTTGCCGACGCTGCCGGGGATCCAGCTGCGCGACACCTCGCTGCAGGCGCACGGGCTGCCGCCGATGGGTGACCTCACGGCGGCGCTGGAACTGCGCGGTCACTGAGGCATGAGGCGGCGCGTGCCGACGCGAACCCGCGCCGGCCTGGCGGCGTCGGGCCTGCTTGCCACGCTGGCGGTGGCTGCGGCCGCATCGCTCGAACCGGCGCCGCACGTCTACGGCAGCCGCCCCGGCGTCGAGCAACTTACCGCGCTGGGCCGCGCGATGTTCAGCGATCCCGGCCTGTCGGCCAGCGGCCGGCTGGCGTGCGCGAGCTGCCACGATCCCGCGACGGCGTTCGGGCCCGCTGCGCGCACGCCCAGCCCGTTTGCCGATGCCGACCCCGCGCATGCGGGCACGCGCGCCATCTCGTCGCTGCGCTACGCGCAGTTCGCCGGCCGCTTCACCGAGCACACGGTGGACGACGAGGAGACGCACGGCGCAGACGGCGGTCCCACCGGCGGCCTCACCTGGGACGGCCGCGCCGACACCGCGCGCGAGCAGGCCCGCCTCCCGTTGTTCGACGCGCGCGAAATGGGCAACGCCGACGCCGCCGCGCTGGCGCGCCGCGTGGCGGCGGCGCCGTACGCGGCGCAGTTCCGCGCGGCTTTCAGCGCCCCGGGCCGCGACGTGTTCTCCGATCCCAAGCAGGTGGTGGCCTGGGCGGCGCTGGCCTTCGAGGTGTTCGGGCAGGCGCCCGAGTTCGCGCCGTTCGACAGCCGCTACGACCGCTGGCTGGCCGGACGCGCCACGCTGGCGCCGGCCGAACTGCGCGGACTGGCGTTGTACCGCGACCCTGGCAAGGGCAACTGCGACACGTGCCACCCGAGCCGGCGCGGCAACAACGGCCGCGCGCCGCTGTTCACCGACGCGGGCTTCATCTCGGTGGGCGTGCCGCGCCGCGCCGAGCTGCCGCCGCTGGACGCGTCGTCGACGTCGTTCCCGGTGGCCTCGCAGGCGCGCGGCATTCAGGTCGACCTCGGCCTTTGCCGCTCGGGCCGCACCGGCCGCGGCGACGATCCGAGCTTCTGCGGGCGTTTTCGCACGCCCACGCTGCGCAACGTGGCGCTGCGCACGAGCTTCTTCCACAACGGCGCGGTGCACTCGTTGCGTGACGCCGTGGCCTTCTACGCCACGCGCGATACCGATCCCGCGCGCTGGTACCGGCGCCGCCCGGACGGCAGCGTTCAGGCCTACGACGACCTGCCGCCCGCGAGCGTGCCGTTCGTCGACCGCGAGGTGCCGTTCCAGCCGTTGCCGGATGGCCGCCCGCGGCTCGACGATGCCGAGATCGACGACCTCGTCACCTTCCTGCGAACCTTGACGGATGCGGACGCAGACGCAAACGCAAACGCAAACGCAAACGCAAACGCAAACGCAAACGCGGTCACGGGCGCGAACGCCCGGTGACCGCGTGGCGCATCAATGCGTCGAGGTCTTGATGGCGCTTGAGGCGCCCACGGCCACGAACTCGCCATTGAGGTAGCCCACGTCGAACAGCGTCGCGGCGCCGGCCGAGTCACGCGCATGCCAGGTCAGGCCGTCGGGGCTGCTCTCGATGCCCGAGTCACCCACGACCACGATCTCGCCCGTGCTGGACACGGCCACCGAACGCAGCGTGCCGGTGATCGCCGACGTCGGATTGTGATCGATGGTGGTGCCGTCCGGGCTGGTGTAGATGGTGCCGCTGTCGCCGACCATGACGAACCTCGAACCGGTCCAGGCGATGGCGCGCAGGTTGATGTTGACGGGCAGGGTGATGGACGTCCACTGGACGCCGTTGTTGCTCACCGCGTAGGCGCCCGCGTTGCCGACCGCGACGTACGTGCCCATCCCGGCGACCGTGGCGTAGGCGCCCGCGTTGTAGGTGACGCCTCCCGGGATGGTCGCCACCAGGCTCCAGCTGTGGCCGTTCGCGCTGGTGTAGAAGTTGCCGCCGTCGCCCACGCCGACGAGGTGGTCGCTGACGATCAGGCCGCGGATGGGCGCGTTGACATTGGTGAGGGTGGCGGGCGTCCACGACAGGCCATCGATGCTGTACGCGGCGGCGCCGGTGCTGGTGGTGTAGGGCGACGGCGAGCGCGCGCCCACGGCCACCAGGGTGCTGCCGAGGTGTCCGACCGCGTAGGCGTTGAAGTGGTCGCTGGCGGTGTTGGACGCCAGCACCGGCTCCTCCGTCCAGGTGGCGGCGTCGGAGCTCACCAGGGCGTTGCCGGCGTCGGACACGGCCACGTAGTGGGTGTTGAAGAAGTCCACCGATTGCAGGGTGCCGATCGACGTGGCGGTAACGTTGGCCCAGGTGAGGCCGGCCGCCGTGGTGGTGAGGGTCAGCGTGGTGCTCGTGGTCACACCGGCAACGCTGGCGGAAACAATTACCGGGGTGCTGGTGGCGAAGTCGGTCGTGGTCGGCGGGGTGTAGGTGATCACCGTGCCGCTGCTGGCGCTCAGCGTTCCGGGACCGCTCAGCGTCCACGTGGGCGTGGCGGTGCTGCCGGTGACCGCGGCCGTCAGGTTGACGGCGCCGCCGCCGGGGGCGGTGACGGCGCTGTTCGACGGCGTCACCGTGATGGACGCGGACGACGGGGGCGGAGAGCTGCCGCCACCGCCGCCGCCGCAGGCGGTCAGAACCAGGGGAAGGGCGGCCACGGCCGCATAGAGGCGCAGCCACGCTGCATCGTGGCTCACGCCGGAGCCGGTATTCCTGGTCATGCTGTTTCCTTTGAAATGGGGAACCCGACGGCGAGTTCCGCTGCACGGCGGTGGCATTCGTTGTGCCCATCCGTGGCAGCCTAGGGTTAACTCGGGTGTCGAGTCCCCTTGATTCAAAGGTTCGGCAACGGGGCCTGGCCCCTTCGCTTTTCAGCCGATGCGGCCGAGCAGCAGGTACTCCATCAGCGCCTTCTGCACGTGCATGCGGTTCTCCGCCTCGTCCCACACCACCGACTGCGGGCCGTCGATGACGTCGGCGGCCACTTCCTCGCCGCGGTGGGCGGGCAGGCAGTGCATGAACAGCGCGTCGGGGCGGGCGACGGCCATCATCTCGGCGTCGACGCACCACTTCTCGAAGTCGACCAGGCGGCGTTCGTTCTCGGCCTCGTAGCCCATGCTGGTCCACACGTCGGTGGTCACGAGGTCGGCGCCGCGGCAGGCGTCCAGCGGGTTGTCGAACAGCTTGACGCAGGCGCGGTTCTTCACGCCGGCCACGTCGAAGTCCAGCCCGTAGCCGCTGGGCGTGCTCACGTGCAGCGTGAAGCCCAGGATGTCGGCCGCCTGCAGCCAGGTGTTGGCCATGTTGTTGCCGTCGCCCACCCACGCCACCGTCTTGCCGGCGATGGCGCCGCGATGCTCGATGTAGGTGAACAGGTCGCCCAGGATCTGGCACGGATGGAACTCGTTGGTGAGGCCGTTGATGACCGGCACGCGCGAGTGCGCGGCGAACTTCTCGATCTTGGTCTGCTCGAAGGTGCGGATCATCACGATGTCGACCATGCGGCTGATGACGCGCGCCGAGTCCTCGATGGGCTCGGCGCGGCCCAGCTGGCTGTCGCCGGTGGTCAGGTTCACGACCATGCCGCCCATCTGGTACATGCCGGCCTCGAAGCTGACGCGGGTGCGCGTGGATGCCTTCTCGAAGATCATCGCCAGCGTGCGGTCCACCAGCGGCTGGTACTTCTCGTAGTTCTTGAAGCGCTTCTTGATCTCCTTGGTGCGCTCGAACAGGTAGGCGTACTCCTGGGTGCGCAGGTCCTTGAACTGCAGGTAGTGCTTCATGAGCGTGTCGCCCGGCTTCATGCCTGCTCCGCCAGGAAGGCCTTGACCAGCGGTGCCAGCTTGGCCACCACCTCGTCGGCGTCGGCAACGGTGAAGATGAGCGGGGGCACCAGGCGCACCACGGTGTCGGCGGTGACGCTCAGCAGAAGGCCGGCGTCGGCGGCGCGCGTGAGGATCACGCCGCACGGCCTGGCCAGCTCGAGGCCGATCATCAGGCCCTCGCCGCGGATGTCGACCACGCCGTCGACGCCGGCCAGCTCGCGCGCGAGCGCGGCGCGCAGGTGCGCGCCCACGATGTCGGCGTTCTTCATCAGGCCGTCGGACTCGATCACCTTGAGCGTCTCCACCGCGGCGCGCATCGCCAGCGGGTTGCCGCCGAAGGTGCTGCCGTGGTTGCCCGGGCCGAACACGTCCTTGGCGCGATCGCCCACCACCAGCGCGCCCACCGGCACGCCCGAGCCCAGGCCCTTGGCCAGGCTCATGACGTCGGGCTGGATGCCGGCCCACTGGTACGCGAACCACTTGCCGGTGCGCGCGATGCCACATTGCACCTCGTCGAGCATCAGCAGCCAGCCCTGCGCGTCGCAGATGTCGCGCAGCTCGCGCAGGTAGTCGTTGCGCGCCGGGTTGATGCCGCCTTCGCCCTGCACGGGCTCCAGCATCACGGCGACGACGTTCTTGTGCGTCCTGGCGATCTCGTGCACCGCGGCGGCGTCGTTGAACGGCACGCGCACGAAGCCCTCCACCAGCGGGCCGAAGCCGGCCTGGATCTTCGGGTTGCCGGTGGCCGACAGCGTGGCCAGCGAACGGCCGTGGAAGGCGCGCTCGCACACGATGATCTCGGGCCGCTCGATGCCCTTGTCGTGGCCGAACTTGCGCGCGATCTTGATGGCGGCCTCGTTGGCCTCCAGGCCGGTGGAGCAGAAGAAGGCGGAGGTGAGGCCGGAACGCTCGCACAGCATCGCGGCGAGCGTCTCCTGCAGCGGCACCTGGTAGTAGTTGGACGAATGGATGAGCTTGCCGGCCTGGTCGGCGATGGCGGCCACCAGCGCGGGGTGGGCGTGGCCCAGCGTGTTGACCGCGATGCCGCCCAGCGCGTCGAGGTACTCGCGGCCGTCGGTGTCCCAGACTCGGCTGCCTCGGCCGTGCGACAACGCGAACGGCAGGCGGCCGTAGGTGTTCATCACATGGGGCATGGCGGCGGGCTGGTTCATCGCGGATCGCTCCTGGCAGTTCGGGGAACAAAAAGGCCGGCACTCGTGCCAGCCTCAGGGGAGAAACATTCTAAAGGCGCGCGGATTGCACGCGAGTGAACCTGACAGGTAACCCTGTTGTTTGCTGCTGTGCAACAGTGCAGGGCACAATACGAAGCTCCGCGTCCCTCCCACCTCAATGAACCCGGCTCAACCCCGTCAATTCTTCATCCAGGGCCAGACCCTGGACGGGCGCACGTTTCGCCCGAGCGACTGGGCGGAGCGGCTGGCAGGCGCCATGTCGTGCTTCCGGCCCGGCGGCGCGAAGGGTGGGATCGGCTCGTTCATCGGCTATTCGCCGTACTGCGTGCCGCGGCTGATCGACAACGTGAAGAACGTGATCGTCGACGAACGCCTGAAGGCCCTCGAACCCATGGCCTGGGACTTCGTCATGAACTTCGCGCGCGACAACAAGCTGCAGGTCGTCGAAGGCACCCTGTCGCCCGACGGTTCGTTCCAGGCGACGCCGAAGACCGATGCCTAGATCGCGGCGGGCGTGGATCCTGCGACTACGCGCAGGATGACAGCCGACGTCGTCATCCTGCGCGCAGTCGCAGGATCCATTCCCCGGCAGACGTAAGAAAGGCTCCCGAAGGAGCCTTTCTTACTTTCCACCCGGAAATCCGCTTCAGGCAGCGGCGGGAGCCGGAGCAGCCAGGGCCTTGACCTTGGCAGCCAGGCGGCTCTTGTGGCGAGCGGCCTTGTTCTTGTGGAACAGACCCTTGTCGGCGATCGAGTCGATCGTCTTCTGGGCAGACTTGAACAGATCGGCGGCCTTCGCGGTATCACCGGCGGCGACGGCCTTCTGGACATTCTTGATGACGGTGCGGAACTTGGAACGCAGCGACGAATTGTGCGCGTTCAGCTTCACGTCTTGACGAGCGCGCTTGCGGCCCGATGCGAGACGGACGGTGCGCTTCTTGGCTTTGGAGGAGGTTGCCATTTGGTATTTGTGCTCCGGGTGGGAGAAAAGTCTGCGATCATACCATGTCCCCCAGCGAAATGCACGCTCGCGCACCGCACTTCGACTGGACAGACAGCCAGTCGCGGGCCGGAAGCGACGCTCCCGGCCCGGATTCGGTCCGCCCGGATTCGGTCCGCCCGCGATCAGTTCTTGTCGATCCGCCCGTACAGCCCGTGCGCTTCGGCGCCCGGCCCGGCCGTGTAGAACAGCGTGTCGCTCGGCTGGCTGTTCAGGTCGTTGCCGAACTGCAGCGCCCACAGGCCGGGCACCACGATGGCCGTGCCATCGTTGTTGCTCAGCGTGCCCTGCATCGCCCCGGACGTCGGATCGTAGACGTTGATCGTGCCGTCGCCGAAGTTGCCCACCAGCAGCATGTTGGCGTACTTGCCGAAGGTGGACGGCGCCAGCGCGACGCCCCACGGCGCGTTGAGCGCGCCGCCGGTGGCCACCAGGTGCTGCAGCAGCGTGCCCTGGAGGTCGAACACGTCGACCAGGCCCAGGCCGGCGCCCGCGGTGTCGCGGCCCGTGGTGGTGTCGCGCAGGGCGTAGGTGATGAACACCCTGCCGCCGATCTGCTGGATGCCGAACGGTGCGTAGCCCGTGGGCAGGGTGGCGTCGACGAAGCCGCCGATGGTGGTGGCCGGCGCGAACGTGCTGTCCAGCGTCACGACCGTGCCATGGGCGAAGTCGGCGGCGTAGAGCAGGTTGCCGCCGGCGACCGTGCCGATGGCCAGGCCCGTGAAGCTGTCGCCGGCCGTGCTGTCGTCGACGATCGTGAACGCGTGCGTGCCGTCGACCGTGGGCGCCCACGCCGAGATCTGGCCCTGCAGCGTGGCGAAGATGAACGGCGCGGCGCCGCTGACGCCGGCCTCGGTGATCGAGAACCCGCTGCTGCCGTTGAACACGATGCCCGACGGATTGCCCTGATCGATCGTGACCACCAGCGACTGCGCCACGCCGTTGCCGTCGTACAGCGTCGACGTGGCCGTGCCGGCGTTGGCGATCCACGAGAAGCCCTGCGGGTTGAACGCGAGGCCCCACGAGTTGACGAGGTTGGCGTCGTGATGCAGCGCGAGCGTGGCGGCGGTGTCGCTGACCAGCGCGTTGGCCACGTAGTTGCCGCCGCCGGCGCCACCGAAGCCGGTGCCGTTGGGCGTGCAGGTGCGCGTGCCGTAGACGTCGGTGGTGCAGGTCTGGCCGCCCGCGCCGCCGGCGGGCTGCGTGGGCGGTCCGCTGCCGCCGTCGCCACCGCAGGCGGCGAGCAGCGCGCCCGTGGCGAGCGCCAGGGCGAAGGGAAGGGGGCGATGGGTGCTCTGGAAAAGGGACATGGTCTCGACTCCTGGTGTTCGAATGCGGCGCGGGTTGCGGCGCCTGCACGTGGATGCCGGAGGAGGCCGATGCGGTTCATGCCGCAACCGCCTGTTTCAATCAGGTCGAGCGCGAATCAGAATGCGGCGCTCGCGCCCAGCGTCCAGGCCGCGCGACGGCGCCGCGACTCGAGGTCGTCGCGCGCGTGGCCCGCCACGATGCCGTCGCGTGACAGGCGGAGGTCCCAGCGCTCGATCGCATGGCCGATACCCACCAACGTATCGGCCCGGTCGCCCAGCCGCCGCTGGTAGGTGGACGACGGCCCGTAGTGCAGCCAGCCGAGATGACCGAACACGCGCCAGCGGTCGTCGAGCGCGTGCGACCCGTTCAGCTCCGTGTAGAGCGTATGCACGCGGCCGCCGAAATAGTGCGGCGCGTACCACGTGCGCAGCGCGCCCTCGGGCGCGATCACGCCCGCCATCAGCTCCGAGAAGTCGTAACGCGCGCCCTCGCCGTAGTGCGTGCGATGCGCCGCCACGTCCCAGCCCCATTGCGGCGACAGCGCGGCCAGGCCCGGCAGCGACTCCAGGCGACCGCTCCAGCCGACCATCGCGTCCGCGCTCGCCAGGCCCGCGTCGCGCGTGCGCCAGAGGCCCGCGATGCCGCCGTACGCGCCGAACGCCGTGTCGCCCATCGCGCTCGCGCGCAGCACCGGCCCGACGTCGTCGGTGCCCGTGCCGCGATACCGGTTGACGCTGTCGATGCCCAGCGTCGCGGCGAACTGCGCGCGCGCCGCGCCGGCCAGCACGAGCAGCGCCACGCCGATCAGTGACACGCCGAGCGGGCGGCGCCCGCCGCGGCGTCCAGCGCCGGCGATCCGCGTGCGGCGAGCCGGGGTCTTCAAGCGCGCGGGCCTTTCAGCGCGACGTCA
>JBBQYL010000175.1:0-11070 GCA_038208735.1 Burkholderiales bacterium | reverse complement strand
CGACATCACCACCGGCAACAACGGGGCGTTCAGCGCGAAGGCCGGGTGGGACGCGTGCACGGGATGGGGGTCGCCGGATGGGGCGAAGCTGGTCGCTGCGCTGGGCACCTGAACCTGGCCTGGAAGAAAAAACGCCCCGGTCGCTTGCGCGTCGGGGCGTTGTCGTTGCGGCGCTGGGCCGCAAGATCGGGACGTCGAGTTACCAGAAGCGGTAGCTCGCGCCCACGGCGATGGCGCGACCCGTCGGGTCGGCGTAGCGGCCGTCGTAGCCCAACTGGTTGCCGCCCACGATCTTCAGCGACAGCGGCGGCTTCGTGTTGAACACGTTGTTCAGGCCGACCGTGAAGCGCAGGTCCTTCGAGAAGTCCCAGCGCGTCTGCCAGTCGACGAGCGTGTACGAGGAGACATGGCCGTTGTAGGCCACGCCGTCGCCCAGCGATCCGTCCGCGCCGACCGCCAGCACGTTGCCCGAGTCGGCCGTGTACGCCTGGTCGGCATAGCCCGACTTCCAGTTGAGGGACAGCGTATTCGTCCAGTCGCCGGTCTTCAGCCCCAGGGCCAGGCGGAACATGTCGCGGAAGACGACGTTGTTGTCGCCACCGAAGCGGCCCAGGTCGGTCTGCTTGCCGCCCGGCAGCTCGTAGTCGGCCTTGAGCATGTGCGTGCCGCTCAGGTCGGCCGAGACCTTGCCGATCGGCGTGTTGGTGCTCAGGTTGACTTCCCAGTCGAGACCCTGGTAGTTGGCGCTGCCGGCGTTGAACGGCTTCTGCAGGAGGGCAACCGTCTGCGGGCCCGACGGATCACGGTAGGGGACGATGAACAGGCTGCTCAGCGTCGGCGCATTCTTCGGGTCGAAGGCGTAGCCCTCGGGCATGCCCGACAGGATCTGGTTCTTCAGCTTCACGCCCCAATAGTCGAGGCCGAACGAAAGACCCTTGGCCGGCTCGAGGCGGCCGCCGAAGGTCCATTGCTTGGAGGTCTCGGCCTTCAGGCCCGCGCTTCCCTTGTTCGGGTTGCCCGCGGAGACGAGGTCCCATTGCTCGGGTCCGGTGCCGTTCGCCACGCAGACCGGCGTGTCCGGGAAGGGGCAGGCGTAGGAGCCCGACGTGTTGGTGGCGAAGGCCAGGGGCGCGGCGATCTGGTTGATCGACGGCGCCTTGAAGCCCGTGCCGAACGAGCCGCGCAGCAGCAACATGTCCGCCGGCTGGGAGCGGAAGCTCAGCTTGAAGGTGGGATGGCTGAAGCTGTTGCCTTCTTCCTGCGAGGGCAGCGGCTGCAGGTTGTTCGGGGCCTGCGTGAACGGCTTGTCGTTCTTCACGCGGTCGTAGCGGTCGAAGCGGGCCGAGACCGTGACGTCCGTCTTCTTGGCCAGGGGCAGCAGAAGCTCGGCGAACACGCCTTCGTTGCTGCGGCTGGCGGACATGGGCACGTAGCCGTAGAAGCCGCCCACGGCGTAGTCGCTCGCGGCGTTGCCGGCCACCGTGCCGTTGCCGAACTCCGCCATGGTGCTCGGGTCCTGGCTCATCTTCTGGCGAGTGACGTCGAGGCCCAGCGCCAGCGAGGACATGCCGGCCGGCAACTGGAACAGATCCCTCGAGGCGTGCAGGTTGAGAGCGTTCTGCGAGAGCTTGGTCTTCAGGAAGGTGCCATGCAACTGCGCCGTGGCGAGGCTCTGCCCTGCGATCGGCACGATGGGGTCGTATTCACCGTTCTTGATCAGGTCCACGAACGTGTTGAAGTCGAGGTAGCCTCCGGCGAGCTTGTCCTGGTCCTGGTTCGAGGAGAGCGCCACGCTGGCGGTGTAGTCCCAGTCGAACGCGGTGCCTTCGACACCCAGCACGTAGTGATGAGCGACCGTCTCCCAGATGTCCGTGCGGCCGCCGGCGTCGAAGGAGCGATAGTGCAGGCTGGCGCCCCCGGCCTTGTCGCTGGCGCTCACATTCGGGTTACTGACGACGTACTTCTGCCACAGGATGTCCAGCGGCTGGCCGGCCAGATCCTGGTTGCCCAGGCCCATGGGCTGGGCCGATGGCGCAAATGCCGCCGTCATGTCGAACTTGGACCACAAGGCCTCGGCGAACAGCGTGGTGTTGGCATTGACCTTGAAATGGTCGCTCACGAACACGCTGTCGCGCTTGGAACTCGGGATGTCCTGCACCGTGGCCGCGTAGTTGGTGAAGCAGCGAACGCCTGAAACGAACACGACGGGATTCGGGCCGCAGTTGCCGTTGGCCGCGAGGTACGGGTTCAACCGCGTGCCGCTGTCGAGATAGATGTTGGCCGGCAGCGAGTTGCTGGATGGCTGGTAGAGCTCCGCCTTCTGCCCGTCGATCGTCACCGGTATCAGGCCGCCGCGCCGGGAGACGGCTCTCTGGCTGGCCATCAACTTGTTCTGCACGTCATGGCTGTAGGACAGCAGCAGGTTGTTGTTGTCCTTGTCGAGGTCGCCGAAGCCCTTGCTGATGCCCGCGCTCCACTTGCTGCCGCCCGCCTGCGTCGGGTGCGTGCCACTGAACGAGATCGCGGCATCCGTCTGGTTCTTCTTGGTGATGAAGTTGACGACGCCGGCGATGGCATCGGAGCCGTAGAGCGCCGACGCGCCGTCGGTCAGCACTTCGACGCGCTCGATCGCGTCGAGCGGCAGGCTCTCGAGGTTGACGGAGCCGTCGCCGCCCGAGGAGCCGAAGCCGCCGAAAGGCGCCACGCGGCGGCCGTTGAGCAGCACCAGCGTGTACTTCTGGTCGAGGCCGTGGATGGCCGCGGTGGTGGTGCCGTTGCCGTTGCCGTTGACCGAGCTGGAGGACTGCTGGAAATTGCCGCCGGTCATGGCCGGCAGCTTCTGGATCAATTCGGTGATCGACGTGGCGCCGGTCTTGTCGATGGCGTCGCGCGTGATGACGGTGATGGGCAGCGCGCCTTCGGCCTCGATCCGCTTGATGGCGGAGCCGGTGATCTCGACGCGCTGGACGTCGGGCGTGGTCTGGGCCCAGGCGTTGGACGCGGCGGCAAGGATCAGTGCGGTGCAGATCTTGGTGGGTGTGAACATGGAGTTCCTTCCTCGTGGTTGGGATGCTTCTTGTCCGAAGTGCCGCTGCGCTCGAATCCCTTTGTTAAGGAAACATTACAGCCCGGCCTCAGGTGGCGCGATTGTGAGCACCCCCCGAATGAACACTCCCCGCACAAACCCTGCTGTCAGTTTTTCGCCGCGCGAATTGACTAGACAAGCTGTTTTACAAAGGCAAATCCGCACCAAATCCAGTCTTCAGCGCACCATCAAATTGCGCACTGCACAGGTTTGGCGTTCAGCTTTCCGGTGAGCACCGACGGCTCGATTCCGACGAGGTATCCGCGCCGTCCACCATTGATCAGGATGCGTGGCAATTCGAGGATGGTTTCCTGCACGTAGACGGGAATGTCCTTGCGGAATCCGAACGGCGACGTGCCGCCCACCTGGTAGCCGCTGTGACGCTGCGCCACCTCGGGCTTGCACGGCTCCACCGACTTGCAGCCGATGGCGCGCGCCAGGCTCTTCGTCGACACCTGCCTGTCGCCGTGCATCAGCACCACCATCGGTCGCGCGGCCTCGTCCTGCATGACCAGGGTCTTGACGACCGCGTGCTCGGTGACCCCCAACTGGTTGGACGATTCGCCGGTGCCGCCGTGCTCGACGTAGTCGTACACATGCTCGGTGAAGGCGACGCCCTGCGCGCGCAGCCATTGCGTGGCGGGGGTCTCGCTGACGTGGTTCTTGCGGGCCATGGCGGGATTGTGGCGCGACATGACCGCAGCGTCGGCCGACATACCGTCAGAGGTATCTGTCAGCGACGGCCCATCCGGGCGGAGACTTGCTCTTGAGCGATGATATTTTATTGTTTTACAATAATTTATTCGTGATTTGCAAGAAATCCCAGCCATGACCGATCTTCGCCTGGACCCGCCATCTCCGTTGCATGCCCGGCTGCGCCGCATGGCGCTGATCGTTCGCGCGTTGATCGTGATCGGCGCCGTCCAGCTGGTGGCGGCCACCGCATGGGTATGGGTCGTGCCGGGACACTTGCATTCCGAGATCAAGGATTCGGCCGGCGTCGACATCGACCGGATGGCGCTGCATACCCAGTTGATCGGCGGGCTCTGGACCTTGCTGCCCGTGGGCATCGTGGCCGTCGCCTTGCTGCGGCTGTGGCAGCTGTTCGGCGAGTACGCCATCGGACGCGTGTTCAGCCACCGCGCGCTGGTGAGCCTGCGCGGCTTCGCGCGCTGCGTGCTGGCCACGGCCTTCGCCACGCCGTTGTATGGCGCGGTGCTGTCGGTCATCGTCACGTTCGACCGCCAGCCCGGCACGCGCCAGCTCAACCTGCAGTTCAGCTCCACCGACTACACGATGCTGCTGATCGGCGCGGTGCTGCTGGCCATCCCCAGCGTGATGGCCGAGGCGGCGCGCGTGGCCGAAGACAACGCGGGCTTCGTCTGATGGCCATCGTCGTCAACCTCGACGTGATGCTGGCGCGCCGCAAGATGCGCTCGCGCGAGCTCGCCGAGCGCGTGGGCATCACCGAGCAGAACATCTCGCTGCTGAAGTCGGGCAAGGTGCGCGGCGTGCGCTTCGACACGCTGGCGGCCATCTGCGAGGTGCTGCAATGCCAGCCCGGCGACATCCTCGAATACCGGGTGGGGGATGCATCGGACGCCTCCGACGACGAGGTCGGCGATGCCTGAAGCCGCGCTCGATTGGGCCGCCGCGCGTCGGCGGCGCTGGAGCGGCGCGCGCGTCTCGGCCGCGCTCCTGCTGCATGCGCTGGTGCTGACGGCGCTGGTGCTGGCCGTCGACCGCGTGGAGCTGCCGCGGCGCGGCGTGGATCGTGCGACGACGCTGGTCAGCGTCACGCTGCATCCCACGCCGTCGCCGGCGATGCCGGCGCATCCGCAGACGCTTCCGCTTGCCCACGCGCGGGCCACCACGACTGCACGGGCGAGTGCGTCCCCCATTCCGTTCCCTGCGCAGGCCCGCGCGAACGAGCGCCCGCCCGATCGCCCACGCGAAGAGGCCGCCCAGTCGATCACGCTCCCCGCGCCGCCGCAGCCGCCCGCTGTCGCCGCGGCCATGCCGCCCGCGTCGTCACCGCAGGCCGACCTCGCGTTCCTGAACAACGCCGCCACGCGCCAGGCCATCCGCGCCGTCGCTCGCGGCGACACGCTCTCCAGCCACGGAAACGCGCTCACGCACGAGGATCCCGGCAGCGAGCTGCTGGCCGCCGACGGCTCGCACGCGGGCACGCAACGCAACCTGCCGCCCCCGCCGCCGGCCGTGGCCTTGGCGCAGGGGATAGACGCCGCGCACAAGGGCGACTGCATGAAGGGCGACTACCTGGGCGCCGGCATGGGGCTGCTCAGCGCGCCGTTCCTGTTGGCGAACGAGATGCTGGGGAAGTGCGCGCACAAGTTGTAGCCGAGCGGCGCACGTGGATCCTGCGACTTCGCGCAGGATGACGGGCTAGCGCCCCGCCGCCCGATCGATCTCCAGCTGCCGCAGCACGTTGCGCTGCAGCTTGCCGGTGGCGGTCATGGGCAGCGTGTCGACGAACTCGATGTCCTTGGGCGTCTCGTACGGCGCCAGGCGACTGCGCACGAGCTGCTGCAGTTCCTCCACCAACGCCGCGCCGGGCACGCTGCCCACGGCGGGGATGATGAAGGCCTTGACCACCGCGCCGCGTTCCGCGTCGGGCTTGGGCACCACGGCCACCTGCGCGACGGCCGGATGGCGGGCGAGGCAGTCCTCGATCTCGGTGGGGCCGATGCGGTAGCCCGACGACTTGAACTGGTCGTCGCTGCGCCCCTGGTACCAGAGGTAGCCGTCGGCGTCCATGGTGGCGCGGTCGCCGGTGCGGCACCACGACTCGAACGGCGCGCCGGTGAACTTGGCCTGCGTGGCGCGCTCGTTGTTCCAGTAGCCGAGGAAGAAGATGGGATCGCGCTGGCCATGCGCGTCGCGCGCGTGCACCGCGATGTCGCCGGCCACGCCGGTCGCGCACACGTTGCCGTCGTCGTCGATCACGGCGATGCGGTGGCCCGGATAGGGCCGGCCCATGCTGCCCGCGCGCGGCGGCCAGCCTGCGGCCATGCGACCCGAACGCGTGCGGTACTCGCCGCAGTTGCCCACCACGTAGTTCATCTCGGTCTGGCCGAACATCTCGTTGACGACGATGCCCAGCTTGTCGCGGCAGTAGGCGAACACGCCCTCGCCCACCGCCTCGCCCGCGCTCATGATGGACTGCAGCGCCAGCCGCGGATGGCTGGTGCGCGGCTCGGGCGCCACGCGCATCATGGCCTTCAGCGCGGTCGGGAACAGGAAGGTGTGCGTGACCCGGTGGCGCTCCATCAGCTTCAGCGCCAGGTCGGCGTCGAAGCGCGCGCGCGACGCCACGATGGTGCGGCCGAAGTACAGCGTGGGCAGCAGCGCGTCCCACAGGCCGCCCGTCCAGGCCCAGTCGGCCGGGCTCCAGAACGGTCCGGTGCCCTGGAACCAGTTCTGGCTGGCCACGAAGCCGCTCAGGTTGCCGATGAGCGCGCGGTGAGGGATGACGGCGCCCTTGGCCGGGCCGGTGGTGCCGCTGGTGTAGATCAGCAGCGCGGGGTCGTCGGCGCGCGTGTCGGTGGGCTCGAACTCGGCGCGCGCCACGGCCAGCGAGCCGCTCCACGAGACGTCGCCGCGGCTGTCGGCGCCGGCCACGCCCATCACGCGGGCCAGCGCGGGACACGCCTCGCGCAACGACGCGACCACGTCGGCCGAGCCCTCGTCCACGATGGCCAGCTTGGCGCCGCTGTCGTTGAGCCGCGACTGCAGCGCCTCGGCGCCGAACAGCGTGGAGAGCGGCACCGCGATGGCGCCCATCTGGAACAGCGCCATCAGCGCGATGGCCGTCTGCGGGCGCTGCGGCATGGCCACGGCCACGCGGTCGCCGCGCGTCACGCCCAGCGAGCCGAGCGCGTTGGACAGCCGGTTCGCGTCGGCCTGCAGCGCGCCGTAGGTGAACGGCGTGGCCGGCGCGCTGCCCGCGTCGTCGAGGATGGCCACCGCGTCGGGCGTGGCGCGCGCCCAGCGCCGCAGGCAGTGTTCGGCGATGTTGAAGTGTTCGGGCACGGCCCAGGCGAACTCGCCATGCAGGCTGGCGTAAGGGTCGTGGCTGCTCATCGGCCGACTTTACGCCGCGCCGTTGCCCAGGGCCTGCAGCGCGTCGCCGGTGACGCGGCAGATGCGCCAGTCGGGCAGCAGCGTGGCGCCCATGCGCTGGTAGAACGCCTGCGCGTCGACGTTCCAGTCGAGCACCGACCACTCGAAGCGGCCGCACTCGCGCTCCACCGCGATCTGCGCCAGCCGCTGCAACAGCGCCTTGCCCATGCCGGTGCCGCGCGCAGACGGGCGCACGAACAGGTCTTCCAGGTACAGGCCCTTGCGGCAAAGAAAGGTGGAGAAGTTGTGGAAGAACAGCGCGAAGCCGACGGGCTGGCCGTCTTGCTCGCCGATCAGGCATTCGCAGCTGGGGCGATCGCCGAACAGCTCGGCCTCGAGCCGGGCCGGCGTGGCGGTGGCCAGGTGCTCGAGCCGCTCGTAGACGGCGAGATCGCGGATCAGGTCGACGATGACGGGAACGTCCGCGCGCGTGGCGAAGCGGATGGCGTGGGAGGCGGTCGGCGTGTTCATGCCGCCATTGTCGCGCCGGAGTCAGCGCGTGCGGGCGATCTCCCCTACAGTGCGCCGCATGGCTATCGACCCCCTCTATGCGGAAGCGCGGCCCGCCCGCACGCGCCACATTGCCGTGCGCAACGTGCGCTGCCAGCTGCGCGAATGGGGCGACGCGTCGCTCGAGACGCCCGAGCGTCCGCTGCTGGTGCTCACGCACGGATGGATGGACGTGGGCGCGTCGTTCCAGTTCGTCGTCGACGCGCTGTGCCGCGTGGAAGGCGCCACGCGCCACGTCGTCGCGCTCGACTGGCGCGGCTTCGGCGGCAGCTCCAGCGGCGCCGTCGACGCGTTCTGGTTCCACGACTACGTGGGCGACCTCGACGCCGCGCTCGACGCGCTGTCGCCCGGCGCGCCGGTGGATCTCGCCGGCCACAGCATGGGCGGCAACGTGGTGATGAACTATGCGGGCGTGCGTCCCGCGCGCGTGCGGCGTCTTGTCAACCTCGAGGGCTTCGGCCTGCCCGACACGCGCCCCGAGCAGGCGCCCGACCGCCTCGCCAAATGGCTCGACGAACTGAAGGAGACGCCCTCGCTGCGCTCCTACGCCACGCTGGACGAGGTGGCCGCGCGCCTGCGCGGCAACAACCCGCGGCTGGCGGCCGACAAGGCGGACTGGCTCGCGCCACACTGGTCGGAACGACGCGACGACGGCCGCTGGCACATCCTGGCCGACCCCGCCCACAAGCTGACGAATCCCGTGCCGTATCGCGCGGCCGAGATCGTGGCCGCCTGGCGTCGCATCGCCGCGCCGCTGCTGTGGGTGGAAGGCGCGAACACCACTGTCTCGAAGTTCTGGGGCGACCGCTATCCGCGCGCCGAGTTCGAGGAGCGCCTCGCGCAGGTGCCGCGCGTGGAGCGCCTGCTGCTGGCCGATTGCGGGCACATGCTGCATCACGACCAGCCGGATGCGGTGGCGCAAAGGCTGGCCACGTTCCTGGCGTAGAAGGGATCTTGGCCTGGAGAAGACTCTCCGGGAACGACGGTTGCCCTGTCCACCCGATGCGGCCACTGCGGCCGCGCAGGAGTCCACATGGCCAAAATCGTCCCGCTCGATCCCGTTCCGGCTCCGCCGGCCGAAGCCGATACCGGCGCCCACCGCGATCCGTTGTCCGGCGAGGTGGGTGCGCATCCCATCGGCGTCGGGCTGGGCGCGGCCGCCGCGGGCATGGCGTTCGGCGCCGCCGCGGGCACCGTCGCCGGGCCCATCGGCACGGTGGTGGGTGCGGTGGTGGGTGCGGTGGCCGGCGGCCTCGCCGGCAAGGGCGTGGCCGAGGCCATCGACCCGACGTCCGACGACGCCTACTGGCGCGCCAACTACGCCTCGCGCGCGTATGCGACCCCGCGCGACCCGGACGACGACTGGGCCCCGGCCTACGCCTACGGCGTGTCGCACTACAACCGCAACGTCTCCGCCAACTTCGAGGACGTGGAAGGCGAGATGGAGGCCGGCTGGGGTGCGGCCCGCGGACAGTCCAGCATGGAATGGACGCGCGCCCGGCTGGCCGCCTTCGACGCGTGGCAGAACTCCCGCAAGGCCGACGACCGGATCGCTTGAAGCTCGTCATCCTGCGCGCAGTCGCAGGATGACGGGACAATTCGCGCAGGATGACGGGGCGCTAAGGTAGCCGGATCTCGTCGACCATCGCCAGCGCCTCCCGGCTGGGCGGCGGCGTGAGCAGGCTGACCACCACCAGCACGGCGAAGCCCACCGGCACGCCGAACAGGCCGGCGGCGATGGGCTGGATGCCGCCCCACAGCTCGATCGGGCGGGTGACGCCGAAGGTCTCGCGCACACCCGGCTGGTTGACCAGCACGTAGTACAGCGTCAACCCGAGCCCGCTCACCATGCCCGCGGCCGCGCCCCAGCGGTTGGCGCGGCGCCAGAACACCGCCATCACCAGCGCCGGGAAGAATGCCGACGCGGCAATGGAGAACGCGGCCGACACCAGCAGCAGGATGTCGCCGGGCTTCTGCGCCGTGACGTAGGCCGCGCCGAGCGCCACCATCAGCAGCAGCACCTTGGACACCGTCACCCGGCGCGTGGCCGAGGCCTGCGTGTCGACGATGCAGAACCACAGGTCGTGCGACAACGCGTTGGCGATGGTCAGCAGCAGGCCGTCGGCGGTGGACAGCGCGGCGGCCAGGCCGCCGGCGGCCACCAGGCCCGAGATGACATAGGGCATGCCCGCGATCTCGGGCGTGGCCAGCACCACGATGTCGCCGCCGATCTTGATCTCGCCCAGTTGCACGATGCCGTCACCGTTGACGTCGGCCACCTGCAGCAGCGAGCTGTCCACGTGGGCCCAGTTGTTGATCCACGCGGGCAGCTGGTCGAAGCGCGTGCCCACCAGCGAGTCGAACACCTCCACCTTCACGAGCACGGCCAGCGCCGGCGCGGTGAGGTACAGCAGCACGATGAACAGCAGCGACCACGCCACCGACCTGCGCGTCTCGGCCACCGAGGGCGTGGTGTAGAAGCGCGTGAGCACGTGCGGCAGCGAGGCCGTGCCCACCATGAGGCAGAACACCAGCGCGATGAAGTTGCGGCGCGAGTCGTCGAAGGCCTTGCGCGCAGCGGCGTCGCCGTGCGGGTCGCCGGCGAACTGCTGCGCGTGCGGCGGCATGCCGGCCAGCGGCCGGGCGCGCTCCAGGTCGGCGTCGCGGGCGCGCGTCCACTCGTCGCGCGCCGCCTCCGCGTCACGCGGCACGCGCGCCAGCAGGCGCTCGGCCGCCTGGATGTCGCCTTGCGGCGCATTGGCGGCCTTCAGGTCGGCGATGCGGCGCGCCGCGATGCCGCGCTCCACGGCCAGCGCGGCGGGGATGTCCACCAGGCGTGCGTCGAACCGGGCGGCGCGCGCCTTGAAGACCTCGATCACCTTCTGCTCGGCCGGGTCGGCCTGGATCGCCTTCTCCGAGGCGATCACCTTCTGCAGCTGGTAGCCGTAGGTCGCCTGCGGCACGGCGCTGGCGTGCTGGTGGAGGGACAGCCACGCCACCGGCACCACGTAGGCCACCAGCAGCACGATGTACTGCGCCACCTGGGTCCACGTGACCGCGCGCATGCCGCCCAGGAACGAGCAGACGAGGATGCCGCCCAGCCCCAGGAACACGCCCACCTCGAACTCGACCCCGGTGATGCGGCTGGTGATCAGCCCCACGCCGTAGATCTGCGCCACCAGGTAGAGGAACGAACAGGCGATGGCGGCCACCACGCCGATCACCCGGGTGAGGTTGCCGTCGTAGCGCGCGGCGAGGAAGTCGGGGATCGTGTAGCGGCCGAACTTGCGAAGATAGGGCGCGATCAGCAGCGCCACCAGGCAGAAGCCGCC
>JBBQYL010000174.1:0-11071 GCA_038208735.1 Burkholderiales bacterium | reverse complement strand
CTCGCGCGCCACCCGCGTCACTTCCGCGGCGAAGGAGCGCAGCTGGTCGACCATCGTGTTGACGGTGTTCTTCAGCTCGAGGATCTCGCCCTTGACGTCGACGGTGATCTTCTTGGACAGGTCGCCCGCGGCCACGGCCTTGGTCACGTCGGCGATGTTGCGCACCTGGGACGTGAGGTTGCCGGCCATCGAGTTCACCGAGTCGGTGAGGTCCTTCCAGGTGCCCGACACGCCCTGCACGTCGGCCTGGCCGCCCAGCTTGCCCTCGGTGCCCACCTCGCGCGCCACGCGCGTCACTTCGGCGGCGAACGACGAGAGCTGGTCGACCATGGTATTGATCGTGTTCTTCAGCTCGGAGATCTCGCCCTTCACGTCCACCGTGATCTTCTTGGACAGGTCGCCCGCGGCCACCGCGGTGGTCACCTCGGCGATGTTGCGCACCTGCGAAGTGAGATTGCCGGCCATGAAGTTCACCGACTCGGTCAGGTCCTTCCACGTGCCGGCCACGCCCTGCACGTCGGCCTGGCCGCCCAGCTTGCCTTCGGTGCCCACCTCGCGCGCCACCCGCGTCACTTCCGCCGCGAAGGAGCGCAGCTGGTCCACCATCGTGTTGACGGTGTTCTTCAGCTCCAGGATCTCGCCCTTGACGTCCACCGTGATCTTCTTGGACAGGTCGCCCTGCGCCACCGCCTTGGTCACCTCGGCGATGTTGCGCACCTGGGACGTGAGGTTGCCGGCCATCGAGTTCACGGAGTCGGTCAGGTCCTTCCAGGTGCCCGACACGCCTTCGACGCGCGCCTGGCCGCCGAGCGAGCCCTCGGTGCCCACCTCGCGCGCCACTCGCGTCACCTCGGAGGCGAACGAGCGCAGCTGGTCGACCATGGTGTTGATGGTGTTCTTCACCGTCAGGAACTCGCCCTTGACGTCCACGTCGATCTTCTTGGACAGGTCGCCCTTGGCCACCGCCGTGGTCACGTCGGCGATGTTGCGGACCTGGCCGGTGAGGTTGCCCGCCATCGAGTTCACGGAGTCGGTGAGATCCTTCCAGGTGCCGGCCACGCCCTTGACCTTGGCCTGTCCGCCCAGCTTGCCCTCGGTGCCCACCTCGCGCGCCACGCGCGTGACCTCGGCCGAGAAGTTGCCGAGCTGGTCGACCATCTTGTTGATGGTCTTGGCGGTGCGCAGGAACTCGCCCTCCAGCGGCCGGCCTTCCACCTCGAGAGCCATGCTCTTGCTCAGGTCGCCCTGGGCGACGGCGCCGATCACGCGGGCCACCTCGCTGGTCGGATGCACGAGATCGTCGATCAGCGCGTTGATGCAGTCGATCGATTCGCCCCAGAACCCGCGCGCCTCGCGCAACGACGCGCGCTGCTTGAGCTTGCCTTCCTTGCCCACCATCTGGCGCAGTCGCGAGAGCTCCTCGGCCATGTTGGCGTTCTGCTCGACGACGTCGTTGAACGCGTCCGCCACCCGGCCCGCCACGCCCGACCAGTGCAGCGGCAGGCGCACGCCGGCATCGCCCTTGCGAAGCTGGACGAGCGCGCCCAGCAGCTGCTGCATCTCGGCGGCGCTATCCGCCACGGGGCGGTTTTCCATGATCGTCATGCGGCGGTCTCCAGGGTCGCTGACGAACGGCAGGTCTTTCCAGGCCCGCCCTCGTCGCCACTGCTGTGCAGTTTCCATGCCAGACCAGTCCTACGTAGATGTAGGCGAAGCGGCGTGACATTTGCCCGGCGTCGGCCCCAGTACTCCGGGTTTCCACTGTCTCGAAGGGATGTCGCGACAACGTCCGAATCGGTACTTGTTACCGTATGGACTTCCGCGCGTCCTGTAGAGCTGGACGATGGTTCAGTGCTTGTGCATCACCAGGTCCGCGGGCGGCGGCTTCGGCGCGCCGGCGGCCAGCCGCTCATACTCCGAGATCACCTGCGCGCCCAGAAGCACCAGCGTCGCCCCGAGCTCCAGGCTCAGCAACACGACGATGGTGGTGGTCATCGAGCCGTACACCACGCCTACCTGCGACAGCGTGGCGAAGTACCAGACCAGCACGTGCCGCGTCAGCTCCCACAGCAGCACGGCCGAGACGGCGCCCAGCAGCGCGTGGCGCAGGTCGAGGCGGCCGGCGGGCATCACCACGTAGATGGACGTGAGCAGCACGACCTCGCCGGCCAGGCCCAGCAGGTACAGCAGCAGGCGCGAGAAGCGGCCCAGCGAGAACTCGTGGCCGAACAGGCTCACCGAATACTCCCCGAGGTTCTCCAGGCCGCCTGCCACCAGCGTCACCAGCAGCAGCCCCAGCGCGAGGCAGGCCACGTAGATGTACGGCAGCAGCAGCTTCATCACCAGCGAGCGCTTGCTCTCGACGATGCGGTGCATGAAGATCACCGACAGCGCGTTCTCGAGCACGGCGAACGCCAGCGAGCTGAAGAACACCATCGTCAGCAGCAGCACCCAGCCCACCACGGCTCGGTGGTCGAGGAAGCCGCGCAGCTCGGTCACCACCGCGGTCGACTGGCCGGGCACGAGCCACGCCAGGTAGCGGCCGATGGTGGCCAGCAACTCGTGCTCGGGGATCACGTGCGACAGCGCGATCACGCTGAGGATCAGCAGCGGCACGATCGAAAGCAGCGCGTAGTACGCGATGGCGCCGGCCAGCAGCAGGCCCTGGTTGTCGCGGAAGCCGCACAGCACGCGCCACGCGAACGCGCGGGGGTGCGCCAGACATTGCTGCGCGGGCGTCATGTCGTGGCGCGGCGCGAACACCGATGCGGAAGATTCCGTGCGTGCCACGGGGCGGTTCGCGCGGCGCCTCAGCGCTGCCCGACGTCCTTGGGAACGAGCGTCTCGGCCGAGGCCGTGGTGACCGCGGGCGCATTGCCGTTGCCGTCCTCGAACACCGCGGCGAAGGTCTTGCGCTCGGGAATCACGTAGCTGACGCCGGAACGCTTGCCGAACACGGGCGAGATGTAGCTGTCGAAGAACTCGATCGGAATGTTGATGCAGCCCCACGAGATGCGACGCACCTTCGGATTGTCCGAGACCAGGCGCTGCAGCCGTCGCTCGGCCTTCACCTTGTTGATGACGCGGTGCATCGCCAGCGCGGCGTCGTAGTCCAGCCAGACGACATCGGTGTGGTCGGCATCCAGGCCCGGGCGGGTGACGAAGCGGCCGGCGGCGGTGGTGCGCTGGTACGGCTTGACCTGGGCGATGGGCACGTCACCGATACCCGGGTAGGTTTCGTCGCCGTGGGCCGAGCCCAGCAGCACCGGGGTCTGGTCGATGAGGCGGCCGCTGGCCTCGAAAACGTACAGGCGCGCGTCGCGCTTGTCCAGCACGATGAAGGGCATGCGGCCGTTGTCGCGCCGGGTCACCACCCAGTCGGCCATGTGGCGGGCGGAGGCGGTGGGTTCGACCGCGCCGAAGTCGGCGGCCGCCAGGCGCGGCGCCTCCGGCGGCGGCACCTGCACCGGCGGCATCGTGGAGCGCTCGATGGACGCGGTCATCGGAACGGCGCGATCCTCGAGGATGGCCATGACGCGATCGGCCTCGCGCTGCTTGGCCGTCTGCGCGTCCAGTTGCGGAACGGCCGGCTGCAGCGCCGTGGCGAAGTGGATGGCGACGATCGCCAGCACGCCGGTGACCGGTCCCACCACGCCCATGATCAACAGGTCGCGCATTCGCAGCACGACGCGCTGGAACAGGCCGTCGTCGCCGTATTCGCGGGACGCGTCGGGGCGGCGGGAGGCCGCGGTGGCGGGTGTCTTTTCACGCATGGTCGCCTCCATTGGCAAGCCACGGGCCCGCGTGTCGGCACGCGGCCTGCCAGCGCACGGCCATGACCCGCTCGCCCTCTGCCCGCCACCGCCCGCCAGCCAGCACTGCCCCCGAGGCCGTGCCGCCCGGCCTCGTCTGGGTGACCGACTCGGAACCGGGCTACCGGCGCGTGCGCCATGGCGACCAGGTGCACTACCTCGATACCCGCGGCAAGCGCCTGCGCGACGAGGCCACGCTGGCGCGCATCCGCAAGCTGGCCATCCCGCCCGCCTACGAGCAGGTGTGGATCTGCGCGAATGCGAACGGCCACCTGCAGGCGACCGGTCGCGACGCCCGCGGCCGAAAGCAATACCGCTACCACGCGCAGTGGCAGCAGCAGCGCGGCGACGACAAGTTCGAGGCGATGCGCGCGTTCGGCACCGCGCTGCCGCGACTCCGCCGCAACGTGGCGCGCGACCTGGGCGCGCACGACGCCAGCCGCCCCACCCGCACGCTGGTGCTGGCCACGCTCGTGCGGCTGCTGGACACCACCTTCATCCGGATCGGCAACGAGGAGTACGCGCGCGGCAACGGCTCGTACGGCCTGACCACCTTGCGCACGCGCCACGCGGGCGTGCACGACGCCGAGGTGCGGCTGTCGTTCAAGGGCAAGAGCGGCGTGCGCCACGAGGTGACGCTGTCCGACCGGCGCGTGGCCGCCGTGGTGCGCCGCTGCAAGGCGCTGCCGGGCCAGGAGCTGTTCCAGTACGCCGACGCCGAAGGCGGCGTGTACAAGGTCAGCTCCTCCGACGTCAACGACTCCCTGTGCCAGATCGCCGGCACGCACGTGACCGCCAAGGACTTCCGCACCTGGCATGGCAGCGCGATGGCGCTCGAATTCACGCGCGCCGCCTGCGCCGGCGAGAGCCAGCGCGGCGCCGCCACGCAAGTGATCGCGCAGGTGGCCGCGCGCCTTGGCAACACCGTGGCCGTGTGCCGGAAGTCCTACATCCACCCCAAGGTGCTGGAGCTGGGCGCGCTGCCGGGCGACGACGACGCGCGCTCGGCGTTGCTCGAACAGCGCTGGGCGCTGGCGGCCGCCAAGGCGGGCCGCAAGTCGCTGTCGGCCGCCGAGCGACGCCTGATGGCGCTGCTGGGTCCGCTGGCGCCGCGGCGGTCGTCGCGCCGCAAGCCCGTCGCGCCGTTGGGGCCCGACGGGACCGGCATTTGCCCGACGCCCGCAGACCGTCCGGTCGCTCCCGTCCCCCGTCGCAAGGCCCCCCATGCAAAAGATCTCGGATTTCATGACGCGCAACGTGCAGGTCGTCCGCCCCGACGAGAGCCTGCGGCGCGCCGCGCAGGTGATGGATGACCTCAACGTCGGCTCGCTCCCCGTGTGCGACCTCAGCGGCCTCGTCGGCATGATCACGGACCGCGACATCACCGTGCGCGCCACGGCCGCCGGCCTTTCCGGCGACACGCTGGTGGGCGACGTGATGACGGGGCATGCGCGCTGGTGCACGTCCGAGCAGACCGTGCAGGAGGCGATGCAGCAGATGTCCGACGTGCAGATCCGCCGCCTGCCCGTCGTGGACTCCGAGCACCGGGTGGTGGGCATCGTCTCGCTGGGCGACCTGGCAATGCGCCACCAGGGGCACGTGGCGGCGGCGCTGCGCCGCATCTCCGATCCGTCGATGCCCGATCGACCGGCGAGCTGAGGCGTCCGCCTTCCTGAAACCCGAACAAGAAAAGACCTCATGGCCACCACGTCCCCTCCGTCCTCCCGACACCCCTGGCGCAAGGCCGGCTACGGCGCCCTCGGCGTGGTCGCCGCGCTGGTGGTCGTCGTCGGCGTATGCGAGATCGTCGAGTGGCCGTTCCTGCGCCACCCGCTGGAAAGCAAGCTGTCGCAGATCCTCGACCGCCCCGTCGCCTTCGGCGACAAGTTCGGCGTGCGGCTGCTGGGCTCGGTGCGCGCGCATGCCGACTCGATGACCATCGGCCCCGCGCCGGCCAACGGTCCCACGCTGGTGGACGATGCCGGCAAGCCGCGCGACTTCATGCACGCCGACAGCGTCAAGCTGGCGCTGGGCTACGGCACGCTGTGGGACCAGTACCGCGGCAACGGCAAGCCCATCGCCGTGCGACTGCTCGACGTCGACGGCCTGGAGGTGAACCTCAAGCGCAATGCCGATGGCCATGCCAACTGGCAGTTCGGCGCGGCCCAGCCGGCCACGTCGGCCAGCTCGCCGCAGATGCCCACCTTCGAGCGCCTGAACGTGCGCAACGGCCAGGTGCGGCTGGTGGACGAGCCACTGCAGATCACCGCCGACGCCCGCGTGGCCACGCGCGAAGGCACGGCCGAGGCCGCGGCCATCGCCGCCTCCGGCGCCTCCACGCCCCAGGTGCGCGTGGCCACGGTGGGCGAGGCGAAGATCGCCGGCCCCGCGGCGCTTGCCGCCTCCGGCGGCACCGCGTCGCCGGCGCGCCAGGCGATCACCATCGACGGCAACACGCCGGGGCTACAGGTCGACGGCAAGGGCACGTATCGGAAGGGGCCGTTGCTGCTGCAGCTGCGCTCCAGCGGCGTGCTGCCTCTGGCCGCCTCGGACACCAACGCCATCGCCGTGCCGCTGTGGCTGGACGTCAACGCCGACAAGACCCACATCCGCGTCGACGGCACCGCCACCGACCTGCTGCACTTCGGCGGCCTGGATGCCACCTTCGTCGCGTCCGGGCCGTCGCTCGCGGCCGTCGGCGACGCGCTGGGCGTCACGCTGCCCACCACCGCGAAGTTCGCCACCCACGGCCGGCTTCGGAAGCACGGGGCCGTGTGGGACGCCGGCATCGCCGCGATGGACATCGGCACCAGCCGGCTCAACGGCGAGTTCAGGTTCGACAACGGCCCGGACGTTCCCGTGCTCACCGGCAAGCTGGGCGGCTCGCGCCTGGCGCTGGCCGATCTCGGCCCCGCCTTCGGCGCGGCGCCGCCCGAGGCGGGCGCGTCCGCGTCCAACGCGAAGCCCGGCAGGGTGATCCCCGACCGCGCGTTCGACATCCCCTCGCTGAAGGCGATGAACGCCGACGTGGGCGTGCGGCTGGCCGTCCTCGACCTCGGCAGCACCGCGCTGCAGCCGTTTCAGCCGCTGCAGGGTCGCATCACGTTGCAGGACGGCGTGCTGAACCTGAAAGACCTGCTGGCGCGCACCTCCGCGGGCGAGGTGCAGGGCCTGATCGGCCTCGACAGCCGCCCCGCCAACCCGAAGTGGAACGCCAACCTGCGCTGGAGCGGCATCCAGCTGGATCGCTTCATCAAGACCCGCGACGCCGCCGTGCGCAAGGACGCCAGCGGGGCCAAGCCCGACGTGGGCTACATCAGCGGCGCCCTCGGCGGCAACGCGCAGCTCAAGGGCGAGGGCAACTCGTCCGCGAAGCTGCTGGCCTCGCTGGACGGCACCGCCCGCATGTGGGTGCGCGACGGCACCGTGTCGCACATCCTGGTGGAGGCCGCCGGCATCGATGTGGCGCAGGCGCTCGGCGTGTTCGTCAAGGGCGACGACAAGCTGCCGATGCAGTGCGCGCTGGCGCAGTTCGACCTGGTCAACGGCAAGGTGTTGCCCGAGGTGTTCGTCATCGACACGAAGGACACGACGATGCTGATCGACGGCGACCTGTCGCTGGCCACCGAATCGCTCGACCTGCGCATGACCGCGCATCCGCACGACTTCAGCCCGCTGGCGCTGCGCACGCCGGTGAAGGTGACGGGCACCTTCGACGACCCGCACATCCGCCCCGAGGCCAAGCCGCTGGTCAAGCGGGCGGGCATCGCCGCCGTGCTGTCGCTGGCCAATCCGCTGGCGGCGCTGCTGGCGCTGGTCGACTTCAAGCAGAACGAGCGCGACGTCTGCACCACCGCCGTGGCGCACGTCGACGGCGCGGCCAAGGCCGGCGTCAAGACGGGCCCGGCGGAGTCTGCGCCGTTGGCCGCCTCGTCGCCGAAGGCGAAGTTTGCCCCCTCGCGCAAGGGCGCGTAGGCGATGCGCGCCGACCCGACGCGCAGCCGTCGCCGCGCGGGTCGGCCGTGCTGACCGCCACCCTGCTGCTGGTGGGCAGCGTGCTGCTGGCGATGTGCCTGCTGGAGCTTCACGTCACGCGCCTGCCGATGTCGCCCGCCATCGTCTACCTGGTGGTGGGCTGGATCGCGGGATGGATGGTGCAGGATCGCATCCACACGCCGCCCACGGCGCCGGAGCGCGCCGACATGCTGGTGATCGTCACGGAGATCGCGGTGCTCATCTCGCTGTTCGCCGTGGGCCTGCAGGTGCGGATGCCCGGCACGGTGAAGGGCTGGCGCGTGGCCGCCATCCTGGCCAGCGTGAGCATGCTCGTCACCATCGGCCTGGCCACGCTGGCCGGTTGGTGGCTGATGCCCGGCCTGGGCCTGGCCGGCGCGCTGCTGCTGGCCGGCATCCTGGCGCCCACCGACCCGGTGCTGGCCTCCGAGGTGCAGATGCGCTCGAAGGACGACCGCGACGCGGTGCGCATCTCGCTCACCGCGGAAGGCGGGCTCAACGACGGCACCGCCCTGCCCGTGGTCATGCTGGCGCTCGGCCTGCTGGGCATCGGCGAGCTGGGAACCTGGGGATCGCGCTGGGCCTGGCACGACCTGGCCTGGCCGATCGCCGGCGGCGTGGTGCTGGGCTGGGCGTTCGGCCGCGTGCTGGGCAAGGCCATCCACGCGCTGCTGCGCCACGGCCACGGCCTGTGCTGGGACGAGCTGCTGTACCTGGGCATCATCACGGTGGCCTACGGCCTCTCCCGCGTCACCGAAACCTCGTCGTTCCTGTTCGTTTTCACCGCGGCGCTGGGCCTGTTCAAGCGCACGCCGACGGCCACGAAGGCCCTCGAGAGCGCCGGCGTGGAGCCCGACGAGCTGGCCGACCGGCTGCTGGCCTTCGGCCATCGCTGCGGCCGGCTGGTGGAGGTGGCGATGGTGCTGCTGCTCGGGTTCGCGATGCCCTGGGTGGCCTGGCGCGGCGAGCCGCTGATGTACGCCGCTATGCTGCTGGTGGTGATCCGGCCGCTCAGCGTGTTCCTGACGGTGCCGGGACGCGAGATGCCGAAGGCGCAGCGCCGCATGGTGGCCTGGTTCGGCATTCGCGGCGTGGGCTCGCTGTTCTACCTGGCGCTGGTGATCGATTCGGGCCTGTCGCCGGAGCTGTGCACGGAGCTGGTCAACGCAACGCTTCCGGCGATTGCGTTGTCGGTGCTGCTGCACGGGGTGTCGGCCACGCCGTTGATGGCGCTGTATCGGCGGCGGCGGGTCATGCAGAAGCGGGACAGGCGGCGGAGGGCGCAGCAGGTGGCCTGACCGGACCTGGTTCTTCGTGGATCTCCGAGGCGGGTTGGTTCGCGGGGCGGGCGTGGTGTGCGGGGCGGGCGTGGTGTGCGGGGCGCGCTCGTTCAGTCACGACTCACCGGGGGAATCTTTTTTGTTCGTGTCCCCCGTCGGCCTGCGGCCTCCTCCTCCTTGACCTCACAAAAAAGATTCCCCCGCCTCGCCGTTCCACGCCCGGCCTGCCCGCAGACAACATTCGCTGGGGAGAGGTCACAGCATTTTTTCGAGGTCTTGGCATTGGCGGGCCATCGAGGCCGCGCCAATGCCCGCGGCCGTCGTTTCCGCTCGCCACCGTGCCAGACGCGAATGTCGTGTCGCGGTGCCGGCGCTACTTTTCGTGATGGACGAAGAGCTGTCGCCGCCCTTCGTCAATCACGAGAAGGAGATGGCCCAATGATTAGCCGTTCGCGTCAATCACGACGGCGAACGACAACGCTGGCCACGGGCATCGTCGCGGCCTCGACGGCCCGACGATGCCAACACCACCTCACGAATTCGCGGACTCTTCCCCGGCGAATGTGGTCCGCGGGCCGCCCATGGTCGGAACGACGAACCGGGCGAGTCTCTTTTGTGAGGTCAAGGAGGAGCCGCGCCGCAGGCCGGCGGGGACACGAACAAAAGAGACTTGCCCGGTGAGTCGTGACTGACCCCGCGACACCCCGCGAGCCGCCAACCCGCCAACCCGCCAACCGCCAAACCGTCAAACGACCAGCGCCGAAACCAGCAATCAGGCCCCGCCGTGCGCCAGATCAGGATCGTTGACACCCGCCGGCGCCACCTTGACGCCCGGCCCCGGACCGCCGGTCGGCAGCCCGCCGCCCTCGCCTTCCCAGGTCTGCACCTCTTCGGGCTTGGCCGCCGGCTTGGCGGCGAAGCGCGTGGTGTGCACCTTGTTGACCTTGGTGAGCGCCACGTAGGCGACGGCGAGCAGGGCCAGGGTGTTGAGAAGTCGCATGGTCGGTCTCCGGCGCCGCAAGGCTGGCGCTGTTGCTGTGTCAGTGGATGTAGTAGTGGCGGTTGTCGGCCAGCCAGCGCTCGTCGCCGAGGTTGGGCCAGGTCCGCGACGTGAAGCCCGGGGCGGCCTGAAGGCGCGCCCTGTCGATGTCGAGGATGTGGTCGTCCTTGGGGCCCAGCGTGAGGGCGTCCCAGGGCACGGCGTGCAGCCGGTCGCCCACGCCCAGGAAGCCGCCGGTGGACACGATGGCCAGGCGGATGGTGCCATTGGCGTCCAGCACGATGTCGCGGATGTCGCCGATCTTCTCGCCCGACTTGGTGCGCACGTCGGAGCCCAGGATCTTGCTGACGCGGTGCGAGCGTTCCCAGTCGTGGCGCTCGGCCGGTGTCATCGCGGGCGCGCTGGCCTGGGCCAAGGCCAGGACAGGGGCGGCGAGCAACGCGGTGGCAAGCGTGGCGGCCATCAGGACGCGGGCGTGGTTCATGGTTCCTCTCGAGGTGTTCGCACGGGTGGCAGCAAGTGCCATGCCCGACAGTAGACCAGTTGGCTGAAGCCGGCAATGCGCCGGATCAAGGCGTCAGGACGACTGCGCCTCGCGATCCTTGCGATCCTTGCGCCGGAACAGGCGCCCGAGCAATGGGGCTATGAACGTCAACAGGGTGCTGGCCGTGCCCGGCGTGACTACGCGGCGCCAGTCTCGCGGCAGCATCGGCCACAGCA
Source organism: Burkholderiales bacterium (assembly GCA_038208735.1). Taxonomy (GTDB): domain Bacteria; phylum Pseudomonadota; class Gammaproteobacteria; order Burkholderiales; family Burkholderiaceae_C; genus Scleromatobacter. The sequence continues at coordinate 245 of JBBQYL010000174.1, read as the reverse complement.
CCGGCAGCAGCCCGGCCAGCGTGAGGGCGATGTCGCGGAACAGGTGTTCGAACGTGGACGGCGGCTCCTGCGCGTTCGCAGCGCCGGGTTGGGGCGCCGGCGCGTGCCGGCGGCTCAACCGATTCAGCCACCAGGTGAGCGCGATGGTGCCCAGCGCCAGCAGCGCGCCGCCGCCGGCGTGACGGATGGCGTCCCGCTTCACCCGCGCCGCGAGCGCGCCGGTGCGCCTCACGCCGCGGCTGTCG
>JBBQYL010000173.1:0-11118 GCA_038208735.1 Burkholderiales bacterium | reverse complement strand
GGTGAGCTCGAGGTCGAAGCCGGCCCGGGTGCCATCGCGGTCCATGCTGGTGAGCAGGATCTCGCCGGCCCCGCGCGCCACCATCTCGCGCGCCCAGGCCACGGCGTCGAGGCCGGTGTTCTTGCGGCCGCCGTGGGTGTAGACGTCCCAGCCCGCACCGCGCGTGGAGGCGTCCTCGGGGCTGCGGCGCTTGGCGTCGATGGCCACCACGATGCATTGCGCGCCGTACTTGTCGGATGCGTCGCTGATGACCTGCGGGTTGGCCACCGCGGCCGAGTTGAAGCTGACCTTGTCGGCGCCGGCGTTGAGCAGGCGTCGCACGTCCGCCACCTCGCGGACGCCGCCGCCCACCGTCAACGGGATGAACACCTGCGAGGCCACCGCCTCGATGATGTGCAAGATCAGCCCGCGCGCGTCGCTGGTGGCCGTGATGTCGAGGAACGTGAGCTCGTCGGCGCCCTGCTCGTTGTAGCGCGCAGCGATTTCCACAGGATCGCCCGCGTCGCGCAGCTCGACGAAGTTGACGCCCTTGACGACGCGGCCGCCGGTCACGTCGAGACAGGGAATGATGCGCTTCGCGAGCATGAAATCCTTGAGATTCAGCCGGTGAACAGCTCGTCGGCGCGGGCCTGCGCCGACGTGAAGTCCAGCGCGCCGGTGTAGATGGAGCGGCCGCAGATGACGCCTTCGACGCCCTCGTCCTCGATGGCGCACAGCTTTTCTATGTCGGCGATGCCGGCCAGGCCGCCGGAGGCGAACACGGGGATGGTGAGGGCCTGGGCCAGCTTGACGGTGGCGTCGATGTTGATGCCGGTGAGCATGCCGTCGCGGCCGATGTCGGTGTAGATCACGCCCTCGACGCCGTAGTCCTGGAACTTCAGCGCGAGGTCGACCACCTCGTGGCCGGTGAGCTTGCTCCAGCCGTCGGTGGCCACCTTGCCGTCCTTGGCGTCGAGGCCCACGATGATGTGCCCGCCGAACGCCGTGCAGGCATCCTTCAGGAAGCCCGGGCTCTTGACCGCGGCCGTGCCGATGATGATGTAGCTGATGCCATCGTCCAGGTAGCGCTCGATGGTGTCCAGGTCGCGGATTCCGCCGCCCAGCTGGATGGGGATCTCGCCGCCCAGCTCCTTGATGATGGACTTGACGGCGGCCTCGTTGACCGGCTTGCCGGCGAAGGCGCCGTTCAGGTCGACCAGGTGCAGGCGCCTGGCGCCGGCATCGAGCCATCGTCGCGCCATGACGGCGGGGTCGTCTCCGAAGCTGGTGGAGACCGACATGTCACCTTGTTCGAGACGAACGCAGTGACCGTCCTTGAGATCGATCGCGGGAATCAGCAGCATGGCTCGGGCCCTTCAGGGCATCCAGTGCAGGAAGTTGCGGTAGAGCGCCAGGCCGAGGTCGGCGCTTTTCTCGGGGTGGAACTGGGTAGCGAAAATATTATCCCGGGCCACGGCCGAGGTAAAGCGTTCGCCGTATTCGGTGGTGCCGGCGCTGTGGCGGGCGTCAGACGGTGCCGCGAAGAAGCTGTGCACGAAGTAGAACCAGCTCTCGTCGGGAATGCCGGCCCACAACGGGTGGGACGCGTCCTGGCGCACGCGGTTCCAGCCCATCTGCGGCACCTTGTAGCGGCTGCCGTCGTCCTGGAGGCGCCCGTCGAGCTGGAAGCGCTTCACCGTGCCGGGGATCAGGCCCAGGCCGGCCGTGTCCTGCTCCTCGCTGCGATCGAGCAGCATCTGCATGCCCACGCACACGCCCAGCATCGGCTTGCGCGCGGCGGCGTCGAGCACCGCCTCGAGCATGCCGGAGTCGCGCAGCTCGCGCATGCAGTCGCGGATGGCGCCCTGGCCGGGCAGCACGATGCGGTCGGCGGCGAACACCTGGTCGGCGCTCTGCGTGATGACCACGTTCACGCCGCTGCCATCGGCCGCCTTGATCACGGCCTGGGACACCGACTTCAGGTTGCCCATTCCATAGTCGACGACGGCGACCGTTGACGTCACAGCGACCCCTTCGTCGACGGAATGATCCCCAGCGAACGCGAGTCGAGCGTCATGCCCATGCGCAGCGCGCGGCCGAACGCCTTGAAGATGGTCTCGGCCTGGTGGTGCGCGTTGTGGCCCTTCAGGTTGTCGATGTGCAGCGACACGCCGGCGTGGTTCGAGAAGCCCTGGAAGAACTCGAACGCGAGCTGGGTGTCGAACGCGCCGATCATGCCGGCCTTGAAGTCGACGTCCATGAACAGGCCCGGGCGGCCCGAGAAGTCGATCACCACGCGCGACAGCGCCTCGTCGAGCGGCACATAGGCGTGGCCGTAGCGGGTGAGGCCCTTCTTGTCGCCCACGGCCTGCGCCACGGCCTGGCCGAGGGTGATGCCCACGTCCTCGACGGTGTGGTGGCCGTCGATGTGCAGGTCGCCGACGGCGTGGATGTCGAGGTCGATCAGGCCGTGGCGGGCGATCTGGTCGAGCATGTGGTCGAAGAAGCCGATGCCTGTTTCCAGCCTGGACACGCCCGTGCCGTCGAGATTGACGCTCACGCGGATCTGCGTTTCCTTGGTGTCGCGCTGGACGGTGGCGGTGCGGGGTGCGGTCATGACGTGAGCTCTTGGAGGGCGCCGCGCAACGCGGCCAGGGTCAGCGGGTTCTCTTCGGGCGTGCCGACGGTGATGCGGATGCAGTTGGCCAGCAGCGGGTGCAGGCCCGAGACGTTCTTGATCAGTACCCCGCGCGCGCGCACGCCCTCGAACACGCGCTTCGCGTCGGGCACGCGCGCGAGGATCATGTTGGCCTCGCTGGGGAACGGGTGCACGCCCGGCAGCAGCGCCAGCGCGTCGTGAAGCTTCTCACGTTCGGCGCGGATCGTGGCGGCCTGCCGCGCATATTCGTCGACGTGCGCCAGGGCGAACAGCGCCGCCTCGCAATTGAGCACGCTGATGTTGAACGGCGGGCGCAGCTTGTCGATCTCGGCGATGAGCGCCTGGCGGCCCATCATGTAGCCGATGCGCACGCCGGCCAGGCCGAACTTGCTCATCGTGCGCATCAGCAGCACGTGCTCGTGGCGCCGCAGCCGTTCCAGCGAGTCGCGCTCGGCGAAAGGCTGGTAGGCCTCGTCGATCACCACCAGGCCGGGCGCGGCCTCGATGATCGCGTCGACGATGGCGTCGTCCCACAGGTTGGCGGTGGGGTTATTCGGGTAGGCGATGTACAGCAGCGCGGGCTGGTGCTCGCGCACCGCCGCCAGCATGGCCGGGCCGTCGAGCTCGAAGTCCGGCGTCAGCGGCACGCCCACGAACTTCAGGCCCTGAAGCCTGGCCGACATCTCGTACATCACGAAGCCGGGCAGCGGCGCCATCACCACGTTGCCGGGCACGTCGGCGGCGAGCGTCAGCAGGCTGATCAGCTCGTCGGAGCCGTTGCCAAGCATGACGTCGCAGCCCTCGGGCATGCGCGCGTGTTTCGCCAGTTCGGCGCGCAGCACGTCGCCGCGTTCCGCGGGGTAGCGGTTCAGCGCCACCTCGGCGAGGCGTTCGCCCAACGCCTTGCGGAGCGCGGGCGGCAGCCGGAACGGGTTCTCCATGGTGTCCACCTTCACCAAGCCAACGCTGGGCTGGACGGCGTAGCCGTGCATGCCCTGGACGTCGGCGCGGAGGTAGCGGGACATGCGGTCGGACAGGCAGGCGTTCATGGCTCTTGGACGGTGAGCATCGAGGACATGGGCGGATCGTTGTCGAGGACTTCCGGATCGACCAGAAACGGATTGACTATCTGAAGTTTGTCGATGCGCTGGCCATGCTGAAGATCCTCGGTCAGCAGGAACGTGCAGGCCTGATGCTGGGCTGCGGCGACCATCAGTGCGTCCCAGTAATTGAGGTGGTAGCGACTTTCGACCGCCCACGCGCTGTCGATGGTGGGCTGGTCGATGAGCCAGGGATTCCACGCCTGGTACCGACGGACCTCCGCCCTCGCATCGGCCGCCGAAATGGCGGTCGCGAACCGCTTGCGGGCGTTGGCGTAGAACTCGTTGAGCACCTGCGTACTGAGACGCCCGCAGCGACGAGTCCAACACTCGCTGATCCATTGCCGCGCGCGCTGCTGCTTGACCAGATCGCGATCGTCGAACGCGTACAGCAGCACGTTCGTGTCGACGAAGACCGCAGGCATGGCAGTCATTTGGCGCGGGGCTGGCTACGGTCGTACATCTCCTCGCGCGTCAGGTACGCGCCGCTGGACTTGCCCCAGCTTCGCCATTCCAGCGCTTCCCGCATCGACCGCTCGTACGCGTCGTCATGCCGCATCTTGTCCGCCAGCATCTCACCGACCATCCGCGACACGCTGGTGTTGCGACGCGCGGCTTCCATACGCGCCCAATCGGCGACGGTGTCTTCCATGGTGACGGTGACGTTCTTCATAGCGGGCGGACTCCAACACGAACTTCGTGTTCCACTATTTTCGTGCGACACGAACTTCGTGTCAACCCGATCCTTGGAATCAGGCTTTCTTCAGCCGCATCTCCGCCGCCCGCGCGTGGCCTTGCAGCCCTTCGCCATAGGCCAGCTCGGCCGCAATAGGTCCTAGAATGTGAGCGCCCGCTTCGCTCACCTGGATCAGGCTGCTGCGCTTCTGGAAGTCATACACGCCCAGCGGCGACGAGAACCGCGCCGTGCCCGAGGTGGGCAGCACGTGGTTGGGTCCGGCGCAGTAGTCGCCCAGGCTCTCGCTGGTGAACGCGCCCAGGAAGATCGCCCCGGCGTGGCGCAGCAGCGGCTCCCAGCGTCCGGGCGCGTCGCTGCTCACCTCGAGATGCTCGGGCGCGATGCGGTTGGAGATCTCGCAGGCCTCCTCCATCGAGCGCGTGAGGATCAGCGCGCCGCGATCCTTCAGCGACGTGCGGATCACGGCCTCGCGCGGCATCTCGCCGATCAGGCGGTCGATGGACGCGCGCACCTCGTCGAGGTAGGCGGCGTTCGGCGACAGCAGGATGCTCTGCGCCATCTCGTCGTGCTCGGCCTGGCTGAACAGATCCATCGCCACCCAGTCGGCCGGGGTGGTGCCGTCGGCCAGCACCAGGATCTCGCTCGGGCCGGCGATCATGTCGATGCCCACCGTGCCGAACACGCGGCGCTTGGCGCTGGCCACGTAGGCGTTGCCCGGGCCGGTGATCTTGTCGACCGCGGGAATGGTGGCCGTGCCGTAGGCCAGCGCCGCCACGGCCTGCGCGCCGCCCACCGTGAACACGCGGTGCACGCCCGCCACGTACGCGGCCGCCAGCACCAGCGCGTTGCGCTCGCCGCGCGGCGTGGGCACCACCATGATGATCTCGCCGACGCCCGCCACGTGCGCCGGCATCGCGCTCATCAGCACGCTGGAGGGGTAGGCGGCCTTGCCGCCCGGCACGTAGATGCCCACGCGGTCCAGCGGCGTCACCTTCTGGCCCAGGAGGGTGCCGTCGTCGTCGGTGTATTGCCAGCTGCGGCCGCAGGCCTCCAGTTGGCGCTCGTGATAGCTGCGCACGCGGCCCGCGGCCGATTCCAGCGCGGCGCGCTGTGCGGGCGTGATGGCGTCGAACGCGGCCTTCAGCTCGTCGCGCGTCAGCTCCAGCGCCGCCACGCTCGCGGCGTCCAGGCCGTCGAAGCGCTTCGTGTACTCCAGCACGGCGGCGTCGCCGCGCGCCTTCACGCCGGCCAGGATCTCGGCGACGCGGCCTTCGATCGCGTGATCCGTCTCTTGCGACCAATGGCGCAGCTTGGCGAACTCGGCTTCGAAGTCGGAGGCGGCGGTGTCGAGCTGGCGAAGTTGGACGGACATGGACGATTTCAGGAGTTGCGGGTCATGGCGCCGGAGAACGCGGCGATCAGGGAACGGATGCGCTCGCGCTTGAGCTTGAGCGCGGCCTGGTTGACCACCAGGCGCGACGAGATGTCCATGATGCGCTCCACCTCGACCAGCCTGTTGGCCTTCAGGGTGGAGCCGGTGGACACCAGGTCGACGATGGCGTCGGCCAGGCCGGTGAGCGGCGCGAGCTCCATCGAGCCGTACAGCTTGATGAGGTCGACGTGCACGCCCTTGTCGGCGAAATGCTGGCGCGCCACGGCCACGTACTTGGTGGCCACGCGGATGCGCGAGCCCTGCTTGACGGCCGCCTGGTAGTCGAAGTCGGCGCGCGTGGCCACGCTCATGCGGCACTTGGCGATCTGCAGGTCGAGCGGCTGGTACAGGCCGCCCGCGCCCTCGTTCTCGGCCGCGTGCTCGATGAGCACGTCCTTGCCGGCCACGCCCAGGTCGGCGCCGCCATGCTGCACGTAGGTGGGCACGTCGGTGGCACGCACCAGCACCACGCGCACGTCGGGCTGGTTGGTGGCCAGGATCAGCTTGCGGGTCTTCTCGGGATCCTCGGTCACGACGATGCCGGCGGCGGCCAGCAGCGGAAGGGTCTCCTCGAAGATGCGGCCCTTGGAAAGCGCGAGTGTGAGCATGCTGGCAGGTGATCAGGAAGCGAAGGTGAACCCGGGGAGCGAGGATCGCATCCGAGCCGAACCGGGCTCCCCCTCGGGGGGCAGCGACGGGAGGAGCGAGGGGGTCGTCATTTCACTCTTTCGATGTCGGCGCCCAGCTTCTGCAGCTTGGCTTCCATGCGGTCGTAGCCGCGGTCGAGGTGGTAGATACGCTCGACGATGGTCTGGCCATCGGCCACCAGGCCGGCAATCACCAGGCTGGCCGAGGCGCGCAGGTCGGTGGCCATCACCGTGGCGCCTGACAGCTTGCCGACGCCGGTGACCACCGCCAGCTTGCCGTCCACCTCGATCTTCGCGCCCAGGCGCACCAGCTCGTTGACGTGCATGAAGCGGTTCTCGAAGATCGTCTCGGCGATCGTCGCGGTGCCGCCGGCGATGCAGTCGACGGCCATGAACTGGGCCTGCATGTCGGTGGGAAACGCCGGGTACTCGCTGGTGCGGAAGCTGACGGCCTTCAGGTGGCCCGCGCCCGCGGACTGCACGCGGATGAAGCCGTCGCCGGCGTCGATGGCGGCGCCGGCGTCGCGCAGCTTCTCGATGACGGCCTCCAGATGAAGCGCCTCGGCGTTGCGCAGGGTGACGTCGCCGCCGGCCGCGGCCACCGCGCACAGGAAGGTGCCGGCCTCGATGCGGTCGGGCACGATGCGGTGTGGATTCGCGGGCGAGTGCAGCCTGTCCACGCCCTGGATGCGGATGCGACTGGTGCCGTGGCCCTCGATCTTCGCGCCCATCGAGATCAGCAGTTCGGCCAGGTCGGGGATCTCGGGCTCCTGCGCGGCGTTCTCGAGAATCGTCTCGCCTTCGGCGAGCGTCGCGGCCATCAGCAGGTTCTCGGTGCCCGTCACCGTCACCATGTCGGTGGTGATGCGCGCGCCCTTCAGCTTCACGGCCTTGGCCAGGATGTAGCCGTGCTCCACGCGGATGTCGGCGCCCATGGCCTGCAGGCCCTTGATGTGCTGGTCGACCGGGCGCGAGCCGATGGCGCAGCCGCCCGGCAGCGACACCGTGGCCTCGCCGAAGCGGGCCAGCAGCGGGCCCAGCACCATGATGCTGGCGCGCATCGTCTTGACGAGCTCGTACGGCGCCTCGGGCGTGCTGAGCCCGCTCGCGTCGATCACCACCTCGTCCAGGCGGCCACCCTCGGTCTCCGCGCCCCAGTTCACCGCCACGCCCATGTTGCGGATCAGCTTCAGCGCGGTGGCCACGTCCTGCAACTTCGGCACGTTGTGCAGCGTCACGGGGCCGGGCACCAGCAGCGTGGCGCACAGCTCGGGCAGCGCGGCGTTCTTGGCGCCGGAGATCGTCACCTCGCCGTTGAGGCGGCGACCGCCGCGAATCAGGAGTTTGTCCATCGAGGTGCTCTGGCTGGGACCCTCTCCCCGCGGCGGTGCCGCGCGGGGAGCGTCAGTGGGATTGGCTGGCGGCGTCGCTGCCGAGCGCACGCTGGCTGGCCCATTCGGCCGGCGTCAACGTCTTCATCGACAGGGCGTGGATCTGCTCGCGCATGCGCTCTCCGAGTGCCGCATACACGCGCTGGTGGCGGCGGATGCGCATCAGGCCTTCGAACTCCGCCGACACGATGGTGGCGAAGAAATGTCGGCCGTCGCCCTCCACCTCGAGGTGATCGCAGGGGAGTCCGTCCGCGATGTAGCGCTGGACGTCTTGGGGCGTGGGATCGGTCATGGGATCGGTATTATCCCTCAGGCACCCGGGACGCGGGCCACGAGGGCACCGACGATCACCGCCGCCAGCAGGAACCCGCCCGCCAGGCGCCACTTGAACGCGGCGGACGCCTTGATGGACACCAGCAGCACCGCGGCCATCGTGCCCGCCGTGGGCAACAGCGCCAGGAACACGAGCATGTGGACGATGCTGGGCTGGGGACAGTTGTCGCCGCATCGGTCCGACCACCAGTTCCACAGCAGCGCCGACACGGCGGCGGTGCCGATGAAGGTGCCCAGCACCGCGAACACGCGGTGCGCCGGGTTCGTTCCGTCCGCGACGGGTTGCAGATCGCTCATCGTTCAGTGCCTCAGTTTGTAGCCGCTGCGCAGCAGAGAGAACGCGATGGCGGCCACCACCACGAAGGCGACGCCCACCACGCCCAGGCTCAGCCACGGCGAGACGTCGCTGACGCCGAAGAAGCCGTGGCGAAAGCCGTCGATCATGTAGAAGAACGGGTTCAGGCGGCTGACGAAGTGCCACAGCGGCGGCAGCGAGTGCACCGAGTAGAAGACGCCCGACAGGAACGTGAGCGGCATGATGATGAAGTTCTGGAACGCGGCCAGCTGGTCGAACTTCTCGGCCCACAGCCCGGCGATCAGCCCCAGCGTGCCCATCATCGCGGAGCCGAGCAAGCCGAACACCAGGATCCACAGCGCGTTGGCCAGCCCTGGCGGCGCGAACCACGCGGTCACCAGCATCACGCCGGCGCCCACCACCATCCCGCGCACGATGGCCGCGCCCACGTAGGCCAGGAACCAGGCCGCGGGCGACAGCGGCGTCACCAGCAGGAACACGAGGTTGCCGGTGATCTTGCTCTGGATCAGCGACGACGAGCTGTTGGCGAAGGCGTTCTGCAGCACGCTCATCATCACGAGGCCGGGGATGAGGAACTGCACGTAGTCGACGCCGGCGTAGACGCTCACGCGGCCACTGAGGGCATGGCCGAACACCAGCAGGTACATCACCGCGGTGAGCACGGGCGCGGCGACGGTCTGGAACGCCACCTTCCAGAAGCGCAGCACCTCCTTGCGGAACAGCGGCTGCGCGCCGGCGAGGACGATGCGGGCGCTCATCGTGCGTGCTCCGCGGTCATGATGTCCAGGAACACGTCCTCCAGGTCGGCGCGGCCGATCTCGAGATCCTCCACCGGCACGCCGGCCTCGCGCAGCTGCGCCAGCACGGCCTCCACGTCGGCCGGATGGCGCGCGCTCACCTGCGCGGAACGCCCGGTCACGCGCGCGCGATCCGCGAGGCTGGCGGGCAACGCATGGTCGGTCTTGAAGCGCAGCATGGTGCTGGCGGTGGAGGCCAGCAGCACGGAGGTGCGTTCCAGCGCCACCACCTTGCCCTGCTTGAGCATGGCGATGCGTTGGCACAGCGCCTCGGCCTCCTCCAGGTAGTGGGTGGTCAGCAGCACCGTGTGGCCTTCGCGGTTCAGCCGCGCGATGAACTGCCACAGCGTCTGGCGCAGCTCCACGTCGACGCCGGCGGTGGGCTCGTCGAGCACGATCACCGGCGGGCGATGCACCAGCGCCTGCGCCACCAGCACGCGGCGCTTCATGCCGCCGGACAGCTGGCGCATGTTGGCGTTCGCCTTGTCGGCCAGGCCCAGGCTGGCCAGCAGCTCGTCGATCCAGGCGTCGTTGTTGCGCACGCCGAAGTAGCCGCTCTGGATGCGCAGGGTCTCGCGCACCGAGAAGAACGGGTCGAACACCAGCTCCTGCGGCACGATGCCCAGCGACTTGCGGGCGGCGGCGTAGTCGTCGACCACGTCGTGGCCCATCACCGTGACCTTGCCGGCCGTGGCGCGGGCTAGGCCGGCGAGGATGCTGATCAACGACGTCTTGCCGGCGCCGTTGGGGCCCAGCAATCCGAAGAACTCGCCGGGCTGGACGTCGAACGAGACCCCGCCCAGCGCGCGCACGCCGCTGGCATAGGTCTTCTCGACTTGTTGGAAGGAAATCGCGGACATAGAAACGGCATTGTAGGAAGTCGTCGAGAAGTGCCTCCACAACAGGGGGATGCGAATCTGTGCGTCCGCGCGCCGGGATGCTAGATTGCGCGGACACGCAGAACAAGAAGATCGAATGGAAGCCAAGAAGCCGAGACGCACCGCCGAACGCATCCTCGAGGTGACGCTGGACCTGTTCAATCGCTTCGGCGAGCCGAACGTGTCGACCACGCTGATCTCGGCCGAGTTGCACATCAGCCCGGGCAACCTGTACTACCACTACCCGGCCAAGGACGAGCTGATCAACACGCTGTTCGATCGCTACGAGAAGGCGCTCGACGAGCTGCTGCATGCCGCCGACAACGTGGCCAACGTGGAGGACGCGTGGCTGTTCTTCCACATGATGTTCGAGCTCGTGTGGCAGTACCGGTTCCTGTATCGCGACCTCAACGACCTGCTGTCGAAGAACCGGCGCCTGGAGACGCATTTCCAGTTCGTGCTGAAGAACAAGTCGCGCGCGGTGGAGGCCGTGCTCGATGGCATGAACCGCAGCTCCGAGGTGCGCCTCGACCGCCACGACCTGCCGTCGGTGGCCACGTCGATGGTGGTGGTGCTCACCTACTGGCTCAGCTACGAGTACGTGCGCGATCCGCGCAAGGCGCTCGAGCCCGAGCAGGCCGGCGCCACGCTGGCGCGCGGCGCCTGGCACGTGCTGAGCCTGCTCACGCCCTATCTGGAGCCGGCCGCGCGTGAGCACCTGCAGCAGCTCGCGGACGCCTACAAATCCTAGAACCAACCCAGAGACAACGCCATGGCCAAATGGACCGCCTTTCCGTACGACGCCGCCGACTACACCTACGAGGCGACCGCGCTGAAGAAGCACTGGGCCCGCCTGCACAAGGGCGACGCCGAGCCCTTCCCGAAGGAC
>JBBQYL010000172.1:0-11137 GCA_038208735.1 Burkholderiales bacterium | reverse complement strand
CGCGCGCTGTACCTGAAGAACTGGCTGCGGCTCATCACCGAGATCAACTACGACCCTGCGCCGCTGACGCCGTCGCTCAATCCTCGCACCGGCCTGCCGCTCGACATGAGTTACGCCATCCTGCGCGATGTGTCACCGATCCACCGAGAGTACCTGCGCAACATGGGCATCGACGCGTCGATGTCCATCTCCATCATTCACGGTGACAAGTTGTGGGGCCTGATCGCCTGCCACCATTACAGCCCGCGGCGGCTTCCGCGACACCTGCGAGCGGTGTGCGAACTGTTCGGCTCGATGTTTTCCATGCATCTGGAAGTCCGTGAAAAGGCGCAGCAATTCGAGCTGCGGCTGGCCAGCCGTACGGTACTGCAAAGCATGATGCTCAACCTGGCTGGCGCTGACGACTACGCCGAGGGCCTGACGCAGCAGTCGCCCAACCTGCTCGACTACATCAACAGCAGCAGTGGTGTGGCCTTCGAAACCAAGGCCGGGGTAGCCGTCAGTGTGAAAGGTCAGCTTACTTTTTTGGGCAATACACCCCACGAGGCGCAGATCAAGCAGCTGGTGAGCTGGCTGGATGGATACATGCCGCAGACCACAGGGATCTTCGCCACCGACAGGCTGGGTGAAGTCTGGGCGCCGGGAAAGGACTTCGCCGCCTCGGCCTCCGGCCTGCTCGTCATATCGGTGTCCGACGACCTCTCGGAGTACATCATCTGGTTCCGCCCTGAGATCGTGGCGAGCTTCAATTGGGCTGGTCGCCCTGACAAGGAGCTGGTGCCGGGCCCGTATGGCGACCGGCTGACGCCGCGCAAGTCCTTCGAGATCTGGCGCGAAATCATCGTTGGCCGCAGCCTGCCCTGGACATTGGCCGACAACCAGGCGGCCTTCGACCTGCGACTGTCATTGCTGCATGTGGTGTTGCGCCGCATCAACGCCGCCGCGCTGGAGCGCAAGAGAGCGGCGGAGCGTGACCGCCTGCTGATGGCCGAGCTGGACCACCGCGTCAAGAACACGCTCGCCAACATCCAGGCACTGGTGGTACAGACCAGCCGCAGCGCCGAATCGCTCACTGGCTTTGTCGAAGGCCTGGACGGGCGCATCCAATCCATGGCCAAGGCGCATAGCCTGCTGTCGGAAGCCCGCTGGGAGGGTGTGTCGATCACCCGCCTGCTGGGCGAAGAACTCGAGCCTTTCGGTCAGCGCGACAACGTCTTCACGATTGAAGGCCCGGACTTGGTGTTGACGCCCAAGTCGGCGCTGTCGCTGTCGCTCGCCATCCACGAGCTGGTGACGAACGCCGCCAAATTCGGCGCCTTCTCCGCACCTGGAGGCACCGTGGCCGTGCGTTGGACACAGGCCGGCGCCAACGGCGTCAGCCTGTCGTGGGCCGAAGCCGGTGGCCCGCGGGTGCGACCGCCGTCGCGGCGCGGTTTTGGCTCGACCCTCATCGAGCGCGCGCTGGCCATGGAAACAGGCGGCCGCGCCACGGTGCGATACGAGCCCGACGGCATCGTCTGCGACGTGTTCCTGCCGTCTTCGTCGGTGCACAGTCGTAACGTCATGACGTCCGCATCAACGGGCGCGGGCAAGCAAGGGCCCCACGCCGGCACCGACAAGCCTCCCTATCGAATCCTGGTGGTGGAAGACTCGTTTCTCGTCGTCACCTTGCTTGATGAGATTTTTGAAGGCCTTGGGTGGCTGTCTGTGGGCCCGGCCACGCGCGTGGTCGATGCGCTGGAGCTGGCCAGGACGGGCGTCTTCGATGCCGCTCTGCTGGACGTGAACCTCAACGGTGAAATGTCGTGGGAAGTGGCGCGTGTGCTGGCCGAGCGCGGCGTGCCCTTCGTCTTCAGCACGGGCTACAACATCAAGGCCGTGCTGCCGGCGGATCTCTCGGGTACGGCCGTCATCAGCAAGCCATTCCGAATCAGTGACGTTGAAGACAAGATCAGGCAGACGATCGCAACACGCCGCGCCGGCAAATGATGCTGCCGTACGTCGAAACCACCGGACTACGCTGCGCGCGGTCGATGCGATGCACGACCAGTTCCAACGACGCCGCGGCGCATTTCGGTGCCATGGGACGCTTTGCCAGCATGAGCAATCCCGCTTCGAGCGCCCTCACCCGCCAGCGGCTGGGCTGGGTGCCGGGCACGCATCCGGGCCTGATCGACGACGTGGATCACTCGACCGCGGACGCGGCCTGAACGCTTAGAGCGGCGCGCCGCTGGCCGCGTTGATCGCCTTGCGCGCCTCGGCCTGGAATCCCGCGGGATCGCCGATGCCGCGCAGGCGCAGGTCTTCGCTGCCGGTGCCGCGGATGGTAAGCGTGCCGTAGCCGCACAGACGTTGCCACAGGTTCTGGTCGACGTCGAGGCTCTCCACGCGGTTCAACATCACGGTGGACGAGTGCCGGCTCACCAGGCCCGTCTGCAGCACGAGGTAGCGGTCGGTGAGCCGCACCTGCATCGCGCCGCGCCGAAGCAGCGCGCCGCCCACGAACCAGAGGAACATCAGGCCGCCGAAGAGGGCGAAGCCGTTGCCCATGCGATCCTGGCGCAGCAGGCCCCAGCCGGCCAGCGCCAGGCCGAGCAGGCCGAACACCACGCGCGGCCACAGCGCCCACCACGAGGTGCGCGCCACGCGCAGGATGCGTTCGCCGGTGGCGGGGTCGTTGGTTCGAATGCTCATCTCAATTGGTCTTCCGCGGGGCGTCGCCCGGCAGGGCGTCGGAGTAGAGGTAGCACTGCAGCGCCTCGCCGTCGTGCGTGAACGTCATCGTGCGTCCCTGGGTCACCACCTCGACGCCGGCCTTCTTGTTCAGGTAGCGCGCCTCGCGCCCGCCCGGAACGCGCGTGACCGTCCAGTCCTTGCCCTCGAAGTGCAGCTGGCCCTGGCGTGGCGACAGCTCCGCGGTGAGCAGGCGCCGGCCGGTGCACTGGTAGCTGACGGTCATCGCCTGCGCGGCGATGTCGACAAAGGCGAGCGAGGCCACCATCGCCAACCGGATGGCGCGAGGCGAACAAACGGGGCGATGGGTCATGTGGGCGCTTTCGTTTCAGGCGTGGATGCCGTAGCGGGCGCGATAGGCGGCGACCGCGTCCTTGCTGGCGGCCAGCGCGGGGTCGCCGGTGGTGGCGAGCAGCTGCATCAGGTCGGCCAGCGTGGCGATGGCCACCACCTTCAAGCCGAGCGACTGCTCCACGTACTGCACGCCGGAGCGACGATCTTCGCCCTCGTCGCGTGCACGCTCTTGCCTGTCCATCGTGATGGCCACGCCCACCGGCTCGGCGCCGACGGAGCGGATCAGGTCGGCGGCGGCGCGCTTGGAGGCGCCGTCGGTGATCACGTCGTCGATGATCATCACGCGCCCCTTCACGGGCGCGCCGACAAGGATGCCGCCTTCGCCGTGATCCTTGGCTTCCTTGCGGTCGTACGCGTAGGTGACGTTCTTGCCGTGCCTGGCCAGGCCGATGGCCACCGCCGCGGCCAGCGTGATGCCCTTGTAGGCCGGGCCGAACAGCATGTCGAACTCGACGCCCGACGCGAGCAGCCGACGTGCATAGAATTCGCCGAGACGCATGAGCTTCATGCCGTCGTCGAAGAACCCGGTGTTGAAGAAGTACGGCGACTTGCGTCCGGCCTTCGTCGTGAAATCACCGAACCGAAGAACACCGGCCTCCACCGAGAACTGGACGAATTCCTGCGCGAGCAGGTCGTTGGTGGGAGCTGAAGACATGGAGTAGACCCTTGGGATTTCGCCTGGTGACATTGAACATGAACGGGATCCGTTCGGCGCACAACAAGGGCTTCCTTGCCTGGGCCGAGTCCATCCAGGCCGATTGTATGGGCGTGCAGGAGGTCAAGGCGCAGCACGAGCACGTGCACGAGACCTTCGACACCCTCGACGGCATGGCCGGCCGCTTCCACTACGCCGTCAAGAAGGGCTACTCCGGCGTCGGGCTGTACAGCCGCGTCCAGCCCACCGAGGTGGTGACCGGTTTCGGCGACACGCAGTTCGACGACGAGGGCCGCTACGTCGAGTTCCGCTTCGACCAGCCCGCGTCCGGCCTGCAGCACCCGTTCGAGAAGCTGAGCATCATCAGCTGCTACTTTCCCAGCGGCTCGTCGGGCGAGGAACGCCAGGCCGCCAAGTTCCGCTTCCTCGACCTGATGTACCCGCACCTGATGGCGCTGAAAGGCCAGCGCGAGTTCATCCTGGTGGGCGACATCAACATCGCGCACAACAACATCGACCTGAAGAACTGGAAGGGCAACCAGAAGAACTCCGGCTTCCTGCCCGACGAGCGGGCGTGGATGACGAAGCTGCTCACCGACGGCGGCCTCGTGGACGTGTTCCGCACGCTCAACGTGAAGGAGGAGCAGTACACGTGGTGGAGCAACCGCGGGCAGGCGTGGGCGAAGAACGTGGGGTGGCGGCTGGACTATCATCTGGCCACGCCCGGCGTCGCGGCGCTGGCCCACAAGGAGCACATCTACCTCGACCAGCGCTTCTCGGACCACGCGCCGCTGTCGATCGACTACGACTTCACGTTGTAGTCGCGGCAGGGCCGCCGACCCAGGCAGCCGGCGGCCCGCGCTCACCTGGAGCAATCGGCCCTCTCGATGTCCGCCACCATGCCGGCCTCCGAAGGCGTCCATGCGAGAGCGCGTCGCGTCCATTCGTTCGACGCGGGCCCATTGTTCTGCACCCACATCGCCAGCGGCCCGAAGTGGGTGGCGGCCTCGCCGGCCGTGATCGACCGCGCAGGTACATCGAGCTGGCGGCCGATCGCCTCGGCGATCTGCCGATACGCGACGCCCTCCTCCGCGATCGCGTGGAACGCTCGACCTGGCCCGCTCGAGACGCTTTTTCGAGCGTTCCAATCCGTCCAGCCGCTGCTCGAAAGCAATCGGCCGTTCTCCGTACCGCGGCACGAAATCATCTCCGGCACGCTTGCCCTTCAAGAGCGCGAGCAGGGAAAGCTCGCCGCATTGGCAGACGCCCTGGCCATCGCATTGAGGGCGCGAGGCGCGACGGATCTGCAATCCGTTCTCGCCGCACGCACGGGCATGGCGGCATTTGCCTTGGCCACGGTCGCGTGGATCGAACATCCCGAACCGGGGCTGGCAGAGCGGCTCGATCTCGTCCTGGAGGAGCTGAAGATGATGTTCACTGGCGTGGCCCCGTGACCCGCGTGCGGCAGGACGACGCGCGACGCACGAACTTCTAGACGACCGGTCTATTCTTGGCTATAGTCGTCTCCATGGCCTCCGCAACCGCCCACCCCTCCACCGAGGCCCGCGCCAGCATCCTCGCGTCGGGCCAGCACCTCATGGCCAGCAAGGGGTTCTCGGCGGTGGGCCTCAACGAGATCCTGGCGACCGCGGGGGTGCCCAAGGGCTCGTTCTATCACTACTTCGGCTCGAAGGACGCCTTCGGCGAAGCGCTGCTGGAGGCCTACTTCGAGGACTACCTGGCCGACATCGACAAGACGCTCGGCAAGCGCGGCCTCACGATGGCGCAGCGCCTGCTGAACTACTTCGACGACTGGCAGGCGAGCCAGTCGTTCCTCGACTGCCAGGGCAAGTGCCTGGCGGTCAAGCTGGGCGCCGAGGTGGCCGACCTGTCCGAGGCCATGCGCGCGGCGATGAACCGCGGCACCGCCGGCATCGTGGCGCGCCTGGCGGCGGCCATCGAGGCGGGCGCGACCGAAGGCTCGCTGTCGGTCGACGACACGCCGGCGGGTGCGGCCCAGAGCCTCTACCAGCTCTGGCTGGGCGCCAGCGTGATGGTCAAGATCGTCCGCAACCTCCAGCCCTTCGAGACCGCCATGACGACCACCCACCAGATTCTTCACCTGCCCGCCTGAACGGGTCGTTCTGCACGCACCGTTCAGTCCTTGTTTTTCCCCGCCGGTCTATTAGTCGACCGGTCTATTTGCACTCACCCAGGAGCATTCCATGAAAGTCCTCATCGTCCTCACCTCCCACGATCGACTCGGCGACACCTGCCGCAAGACCGGGTTCTGGCTCGAGGAACTGGCCGCCCCGTACTACGCGTTCAAAGCCGCTGGCGCAGAGATCACGCTCGCCTCGCCGAACGGCGGCCAGCCGCCGCTCGACCCGAAGAGCAACGAGCCGTCGTTCCAGACCGACCTGACGCGCCGCTTCGAGGCCGATGCCCACGCCACGGCGCAACTGGCCGCCACGGTGCGCCTGGACAGCGTGTCGCAAGCCGACTTCGACACCGTGTTCTATCCTGGTGGCCACGGCCCGCTGTGGGACCTGGCCGAGGACGCGCACTCGATCGCGCTCATCGAGTCGTTCCTGGCCGCCGGCAAGCATGTGGCCGCGGTCTGCCACGCGCCCGGCGTGCTGCGCCACGTGAAGACTCCCGCGGGCCGTCCGGTCGTCGAAGGCAAGCAGGTCACCGGCTTCACCAACACCGAAGAGGAGGCCGTCGGGCTGACCCACGTGGTGCCGTTCCTGGTGGAAGACGAACTGAAGGCCGGCGGCGGTCTCTATTCCAAGGGCGACGACTGGGGCTCCTACGTCGTGCGCGACGGGCTGCTGATCACCGGCCAGAACCCGGCCTCGTCCACGGCCGCCGCCGAACTGCTGCTGGCCGAGGTGGCCAAGGCGCTGGCCTGAACTTCATGCGCGACGCGACGCGTTCTGCGGCATAGGGGTCAGGCCGGCCCTTGCGGCCCGTCCAGAGTCTTCAGGACGTTGGTCGGGTTGGTATGGGCGTCGGCGAGGAATGGATCGCTGACGCCGTAGATCCCGTGCCCGTCCCGCGCAAGGATGTTGGAGTCCACCAGCAAGTTGGCCACCTTCTGGATTTCATCCGCGCCGACGGGACGCCCCACCTCGACGCCATACTCGTCGAGCGACGCCGCCGAGAACACCTTCTTCACGCCCTGCCCTCCGTGCCGGCACACATAACGGAAAACCGCCAGTGCCAATGGACCCAGTTCATCCAGTCTACCCAGGTCGATGCCGGCCGCCGATTGCCGTACCCCTTCCGTGATCGCGCGCAAATCCTGATCCGCATTCACGAAGTTCGGCGCGCGTTGAAGCGCGAAGAGCGCCTTCATGAGTTCCTCGGGCCGCCGTCCGAGCCGTGCGAAGCACGCGAACGCCACTTCGAGCGTCGGCTCCCTCGGCCCGAGATCGGCCTCCTTCAACAACCAATCGACGTAGTCGATCTCCAGCACGGGGAAGTCCTCGGACATGGCGCCGTTGAAGGCTTGCTTGCCCTTGATCGTGAGTTCGCGGACACGCGCCCGGTGAGACCCCGTGCCAACGAACAGGAAGTATCCTGGCGTGCCTGGGACCACGTCGGCCCGGGCCAGGGTCACCAGCCCGGAGAACGCTGCGGCCAACGTGTGATGGTGCTCAGCGGCGCGGAGTCCGCGCTCGCCGGCGGGCTGTTCGTGGCGCAGTCGCGGATGGCGACGCCGCCGACGATCGCCAACATCGCCGGCTATGCCGGCGTGGGCGCGCTGTACTTCCTCATCTCGGGCATCTGGCTGAGCGTGGCGCAGAGGCGCCGCGCGCGGCGGCAGGCGGCCTGAGCGGCGCCATCGAGGAGCCGCTCGAGCCCGTCGTCACGACGATCGTGATCGGCGGTGCCGCCGAGCCGTAAACTCGGCCGGCCCATGACCCGCGCCTCCGAGACGAAGCCATGACGCCCGAGTCCCCGCCAATCGCCCCGCTGCCGATCGCCGAGCTCGACCTCGATGCGTACCGCCGCCGCATCGCCTTCGACGGCCCGCTGGCGCCCACGCGCGCGTGCCTGGAGCGGCTGATACTGGCGCACGCCACCGCCATCCCGTTCGAGAACATCGACGTGCTCGCGCGCCGCGTGCCGCGCCTCGACCTGCCCGGCCTGCAGGACAAGCTCGTGCGCCAGCGTCGCGGCGGCTACTGCTTCGAGCAGAACACGCTGCTTCGCGCGGTGCTGCAGGCCATCGGCTTCGACGTGCGCCCGCTGGAGGCCCGCATCCGCTCGGGCGTGCCGGCCGACGTGGTCACCGGACGCACGCACGTGGCCACGCGCGTGGCGCTGGACGGCTTCGCCCACCTGGTGGACGTCGGCTGCGGCACCATCGCGCCCGTCGCTCCGCTGGCGCTGGACAGCCGCGACGAACAGGCGGCGGGCACCGGGGTGTACCGCTTCGTCGACGTCGGCAACGAATGCCTGCTGCAGGCGCGCGATGCCGACGGCTGGACGGACTGCTACCAGCTGATGCCGGGCGCGCCGCACGCCATCGACTGCGAGATCGGCAACTGGTTCGTGGCCACGCATCCGAAATCGCTGCTGGGCCAGAACCTGCTCGTGGGCCGCGCGATACCCGGCGGACGGCTGCGACTGTTCAACCGCCGCCTCTCCACGTTCCTTGCCGAAGGCACGGCGGCCGTCGAACGGACGCTGCAGGCGCGCGCCGAGTTCGCCGACGTGCTGGCCGACGGCTTCGGCCTGGACGTGGCGCCGGCCGACCTGGACGCGGTGATGGCCGCGCTCGACCGCCTTCCTCCGGGCTGAGCGATGGCCCTGGTCGAACGCGAGGCCGCGCTGCTGACGTTCGACCGGCTGCTGGAGGCCGCCCGCACGGGCACCGGCCACGTGTTGCTGGTGAGCGGCGAGGCCGGCATCGGCAAGACGACGCTGCTGAAGGCGCTGGCCACGCGGCGCGCCGCGGCCGTGCTGGGCGAGCTGCAACGCAGCCGGCGCCCGGTGGTAGCCATGTTCGAGGACGTCCACTGGGCCGACGACGCCACGCTGGATCTGCTGAAATTCCTGGGCCGGTGCATCGACCGCGTGCCGGCGCTGTTGGTGCTGTCGTGGCGCGACGACGAGGTGTCGACCGCGCATCCACTGCGCCGCCTGCTGGGCGAGTTGGCACCCAGCCTCGTGACGCGGATCGCGCTGGCGCCGTTGTCGGCACACGCGGTGGACCAGCTCGCGCGCGCCGCCATGCGTTCGGCCAGCGGTCTGCACGCGCTCACCCGCGGCAATCCGCTGTTCGTCAGCGAGATGCTGCGCCATGGCGGCGAAGGCGTGCCGCAGGGCGTGCAGGACCTGGTGCTGGCGCGTTTCGCCCGGCTGGCCCCCCCGGCGCAGGCCATCGTGCGGCTGGCCTCGACGGTGCCCACGAGCATCGAGGCCACGCTGGTCGACGCGCTGCTGGCCCCGCCCGCCACGGTCGTGGAACAGTGCCTCGATTCGGGCCTGCTCAGCTCGGCCGAAGGCGCGTACTTCTTCCGGCACGAGCTGGCGCGCGTGGCCATCGAATCGTCGCTGTCGGCGCCCACGGCGCGGGCGCTGCACGCCGACGTGCTGCGCGCGCTGGACACGCCCGGCCAGGCGCCCGTGTCGCTCGCGCGGCGCGTGCATCACGCGGTGCGCGCGGGCGACGCGCGCGCGGTGGCGGCGCTCGCGCCCGAGGCCGCGCGCCAGGCCCGGCAGCGCGGCGCGCACCTGGAGGCCGCGGCGCACTGGCGCACGGCGCTCGTGCATGGCGCACGCGGCGACGCCGTCGGCCAATGGCTGGCCGGCCACGCGCTGGAGTGCTGCCTCACCGGCCGACTCGACGACGCGATTGGCGCGCATCGCGAGCTGTCCGACTGGCACCGCGCGCACCTCGACCCGCGCGCCGAGGCCATCAACCTCTGCGGCCTGGCGCTGGTGCAGGTGCTGTCGCTGCGCAACGCCGAGGCCGACGACGCCAGCCAACGCGCCATCGAGATGCTGGCGCCGCTGCCGCCCGGGCCCGAGCTGGCGCGGGCCTGGCGCGTGGAGGCGCAGCTGCGCATGCTCAATCGCGACTGCGAGGCCGCGGTCGGCTGGGCCGACAAGGCCATCGCGCTGGCCGAGCGGCTCGGGGAGCGCGAGATCCTCGAGAAGGCGGTGGGCACGCTGGGCACCGCCACGTTGTTCCTCGACTACGAGGCCGGCTGCGCGCACCTGCGCCGCGCGCTCGACCTGGCGCTGGCCGACGGCCTGCACGGCCTGGCCGCCAACACGCACAGCAACGTCGGATCGGTCTCGGGCGAGGTGTGGCGGCTGCGCGAGGCGCAGGCCCACCTGAAAGCCGCCATCGCCTTCTCGCAGCAGCACGAGATCGACTTCTTCCGGCGTTACTCCGTGGCCTGGCTGGCGCTGTGCGAGTTGCACCTGGGCCACCGGGACGACGCCCGCGAGCACGCCCTCGACATCGTGGCGCAGGCGACTTCGCCCACCACCAGCCGCGTGATGGCGCTGGGGCGGCTGCAGGCGCGCTGCGGAGAATCCGGAGCCCGCCAGACGCTGGACGAGGCGCTCGCGCTGGCCGAGGGCGACGAGGCCGCGCGCCTGGCCGCGCTGGCGCTGCTGGACGACCTGGGCGCCCGGGCTGCCGCCGACCTGGTGCGCCGGCGGCTGCGTGCCGACGGCGTGCGCGGCGTGCCACGCGGCGCCCGCACGTCGACGCAGGCCAACCCGCACCAGCTCACCGAGCGCGAGCGCGAGGTGCTGGCGCTGCTGTGCGCCGGCGTGCGCAACTCGGAGATCGCCGAGCGCCTGTGCCGATCGGTGCGCACCGTCGACCCCCATGTGGCCGCGGCCTTCGCGAAGCTGGGGGTCAACAGCCGCGCCGAGGCCGGCGCCGCTTGAACACGTGCGCCCCAACCTTGGTTTCTCGGTCGATGCCGGCCGAACCACCCACCCAGGAGTCCCTCATGCCCCGCTACATGGTCGAACGCACGTTTCCCGACGGCCTGCACATTCCCCTCGACAACCAGGGCGCCGACGTCTGCATGTCGGTGGTCGGCACCAACGCCAGGAGCGGCGTCACGTGGGTGCACTCGTACGTGACCGCCGACCTGCGCAAGACGTTCTGCATGTACGACGGCCCCTCGCCCGACGCCGTGCGTGAATCGGCGTCCAACAACAACCTGCCGATCGACTCGATCACGCCGGTGAGCGTGCTCGATCCGTACTTCTACCGCGGCTAGGAGTCTGGGCGGCAGAAGGACCCGGTCCAAAAAAGTGGTGATTTCAGGGGTACTCGACCCCTTGGCGCTGTTAAACAAATCGCGTCAGCGCGATTCTGAGAGGTCGAATTTTGGGCGGCCAGATTCCGATCCT
>JBBQYL010000171.1:0-11198 GCA_038208735.1 Burkholderiales bacterium | reverse complement strand
TCTTCCAGCACGAGAAGTTCGACGTGAACAACCTGTCGCAGGTGTTCAGCGCCGACGACAACGGCAACCAGACCAGCACCACGCCCCTTTCCATCGCCGACGACACGCGCATCACAGGCAACCTGTGGGGCGTGTACCTGCAGGACGAATGGCAGCCGGTGAAGGGCGCCACGGTGAATTACGGCGCGCGCTACGACGATGTCGACACGGTCGTGAAGGAGCACCAGTTGAGTCCGCGCGTCGGCATCGTGTTCGACGCCAGCTCGAGTCTGCGCCTGCATGCCGGCTTCGCGCGCTACTTCACGCCGCCGCCCACCGAGAAGATCGACACCACCTCGGTGGCCAAGTTCGCCGGCACCACCAACGCGTTGCCGTCGGACGCCGACACCGCCGTGAAGTCGGAGCGCTCCAACTACTTCGACGCCGGCCTGGCCTGGGACGCCACGCCCAACCTGTCACTGGGCCTGGACGCCTACGACCGCGAGGTGCGCAACCTGCAGGACGAGGGCCAGTTCGGCAACGCGCTCATCTATTCGGCCTTCAACTATGCCAAGGGGCGCGTGCGCGGGCTCGAGCTCACCGCCAGCTGGAAGCGCGACGCGTTCACCGCCTACGGCAATGTCGCGTTCTCGAAGGCGCAGGGCCAGCAGATCGTCACCGGCCAGTTCAACTTCGACCCGGACGAGATCAGCTACATCGCCACGCACTGGGTGCACCTCGACCACGACCAGGCGGTGACCGCGTCGGCGGGCGCGTCGTACCGGTTCGCCACGCAGACCACGCTCGGCGCCGACGCGCTGTTCGGCAGCGGCCTGCGCAGCGGATTCGCGAACTCCGCGCACCTGCCCAGCTACACGCAGTTCAACGCCTCGCTGTCGCAGGCCTGGGACTTCGGCGGCGCGCTCGGCAAGATGGAGGGTCGCCTGTCGCTGCTCAACGCGCTCGACCGCACCTACGAGCTGCGCGACGGCACCGGCATCGGCGTGGGCGCCCCGCAGTTCGGGCCGCGCCGCAGCGTCTACGCGAGCGTGACGAAGTCGTTCTGACGGGACTCAGGCTTGCTCCACGCTGAATCGCTGAATCGCCGGGTCGCCGCAGAAGGTGGCGACCCGGCACGATCAGCGGCATGCGGTCGACGACGCTTCTGCAGCCTGACGCCGATGAACCCGCTTGCCGCAAACGGTACCGCCTGTCCGCCCGCCACGCCCACGCTGCAGTGAACGCGATCTCCCAAAGACAAGGCCGCCCGAGGGCGGCCTTCGTCATTCGAGGCGACGGCGCCTTCGCGCCGGGACGATCACTGGCTGGCGGCGGAGGCGGCGCTGCTCGCCGCGTCAGCGCCGGCCACGGCGCTGGCGCTGCTGATGCTGTCCATCGGCGCGGCCGAGGCGGCCGTCATCGCGCTCGAGGCGCTGGAATCGGGCGCGCTGGCCGTGGCGTCGGCGGACGGCGCGGCGACATCCTCCTTCTTGCTGCAGGCGACCTGCGAGGCCAGGGCGGCCACGAGGACCAGGGTCAGCGAGATAGAGCGGTTCATGGGGACTCCTCTTGGATTGTTGAGAGCGGCGCCGTCAGCGCGGCCAAGCCGGGATGGGGCATCCGGCATGCCTGCGCTCAGGCCGCCGCGCGTGCCGCGCCGGGCATTCCCGCGGCCAGCAGCGCGGCCGGCACGCGCTCGGGCACGCGCTCCGGCACGCCAGCCGGCTCGCGCGCGAACTCCACCATCAGCCGGTGCACGCGCTCGGCGGCGCGATCCCAGGTGCAAGAGTGCACCGCGATCAGCGCGTCGATGCGACGTTGGCGGCGCAGCGGGCCGCGCTCGCACATCGCCGCGCGGCAGGCCTCGACGAAGGCGTGCGCGCCCTGCGCGAGCCGCACGATGTGTCCGTGCAGGGCCACCACGTCGTGCACGGGGGTGCTCACCACCGATTTCTGCCCCGCCAGGTATTCCAGCGCCTCGATCGGCGCCGCGCGGCGGGCCGTGGTGTCGCAGCGCAGCGGCAGCAGGCAGACGTCCCAGTGCGCCTGCAGGTGCGGCAGGATCGCGTAGGTCTGGGCGCCCAGCCACAACAGGTTGCCGCGCTGCGGCAACGACTCGGGCGCCACGCCGCGCAGCGGGCCGGCCATCACGATCTGCCAGTCGGGACGCAGGTCGGCCACGCGGGCCAGCAGCTCCAGGTCGAGGCGCTCGTCGATCACGCCGAAGAAGCCCAGCCGCGGGTTGGGGATCCCGGCGTGGATCGCGCGTGCCGACACGGCCTCGATGGACTTGCCGGCCGGCGTGGGGGGCGCGAAGTGGGCGCCGTCCACCGCGCTGGCGATGCAGTGCACGTTGGCGTGGCGGCCGCGATGCGACTCGTACAGCGACGGGCCGCCGGCCACCACCACGTCGGCGATCTCCATCAGCCGGGCCTCGCGGCTGCGCATTGCCGGGTCGTCGCCGCGCTGGGCGACGTCGTCGTGGCAGTCGTAGACGACGGCGCTGGGGCGCAGCATCTCCACCAGCGGGAGCGCAGCGGGCGTGTCTACCCAGACCAGCGGCGAGGCGATGCCGCGGTCGCGCAGGAACGAGGTCAGCAGCGCGCCCACCACCTGGAACGGGTCGTCGTGGAAGGCGCACGTGTCGCAGCGCGTGTGCGCCACCAGCACCTCGACGCCGGGCGCCGCTTCGATGCGCTCCAGGTACGCATCCTGGTGCGTGGCCACGGGCTCTTCCACGTAGAACACGCGGTAATGCTTTGCAAGCCGGGTCAACAATTGTTGCGGTCGCTGCCAGTCGAATCGCCAGCGCATCGCCGCGAACACCACCAGCGGCGGTCGCGCGGACGGGTCGTCCTGCACGAGGAAGGCAGAGCTGCCCGACAGGGCGTGCGCAGGGGGAAGGTTCATGGATCGGCTCCTCGAACGGGGCGCGGAAACAAGTTGTCGACGCTGTTGCGCTTGGCGGCCTCGACCGGGCGGCGCAGGCGTCGAAGGGATGGCGAGGGAGGGTCGGCAAATGACGTGCCGCACTGCAACATGAACAGTCGCGTGAGAGAATGGTTTGAACAGTCGCTCGGGCCTACCCCCAGGGGTTTCCCCGGGGGTCCGGATGAAGTGGAGAGGACAAAGTGACGATCGTGATGAACGCGCCTGAAAAGATAGGCAAGTACCGGATCACCGGAGTCATCGGCGAAGGCGTGAGTGGCGTCGTCTACAAGGCGTTCGACCCCTCGCTGCAACGCGTCGTCGCGGTGAAGTCGCTCCACCTCAACCTGCCGAGCGATTCGCGTGCCGCGCGCGCGTTCGCCGGGCGTCTTGGCGAGCAGGCCGCCGCCATCTCGCGCATCAACCATCCGGGCATCGTCAGCATCCACCAGGTGGACGAGGCCGACGGCCGCGCCTTCGTGGCGATGGAGCATGTGGCCGGGCTCAACCTGGCGCAATGGCTGTCGGTCACGCCGCTGCCGCCTCAGGCCGCGCTGCTCCAGGTCATGGACCAGCTGCTCGAGGCGCTGGAGTGCGCCCATCATGCCGGCGTGCGCCACGGTGACGTCAAGCTCAGCAACGTGCTCATCACCAGCGCCGGTCTGGTGAAGGTGTCCGATTTCGGGCTCGCGCGCGCCGAAGGCCGCACCGGCGCCGCCGCCGGCGTGGCGCCCGAGTACCAGTCGGGTCGCCTCATCGACCAGCGCGTCGACATCTACGCCGCCGGCGCCATCCTCTACCGCATGCTGGTGGGACGCGATCCGTACAGCGAATCGCTGGTCGACACCGCCGCCGATGCGCTGTCGGGCACGTTGCGCCCGCCCAGCACCATCGCCGAGGCCCAGCGTCCGCCGGTGTTCGACAACGTCGTCTCGCGCGCGCTGCGCCTCGACCCGAGCCAGCGCTACGCCAGCGCCGCCGAGTTCCGCGACGCCCTGCGCGACGCCACCCAGATCCGCGTGCCCGAACACGGCACGCGGGTGGTCACGCTCGACTCCGGCGTGGCGTCGGCCACCAGCATCGCGCCGATGCTGGGCGAGTCGCCGATGCGTCCGGCGCGCATCGCGCCCAGCGGCCCGGCCGCCACCAGCGTGCCCACGCTCACCATCGCCATTCCCGACAGCCTGCTGTCCATGCCGTCGCACGACCCGTGGGCGCATGGCGGCCCGCTGGCCGCGAGCCCGGGCGATCGTCCCGATTCCGAGCTCGTCGCCCCCGACCTCGTGGCCAACGACGAAGGCTACGCCGCCGCGCTGCGCCACCAGGTGGAGCGCGATCGTCGCGCCTCGGTGGTGTCGGCCGCCACGGCCGCCACGAAGGCGCTCAACGCCGCGGCCGATTCCGCCGCCGCCGAGCCGCCGCCGGTGCCCTATGCGCGCCGCGCGCCGCCGGCCAGGGCATCCATCCCCACGTTGATGACCTTCCCCAAGGAAGCGCCAGTCATCGAGCGTGGCGGCATCGTCATCAGCGGCCCGGTGGCGCAGCCGATGTCGGTGCGCGACCGCATGCTGCCCGATGGCGCTGCCGAACGCGACCAGACCGACCTTGACCTGCCGCTGGCCGGCGACGGCATCGGCATCCCCGCCGAGGCGCTGCGCCGCGTGGTGCGCGTGCTGTCCGAGCACTTCGGCGAGATCGCGTCCGAGATCCTCATGCGCGCGGCCCCGCGCGCGGGCACCATCCCCGAGCTGCACGCGCTGCTGGTTGCGCAGGCGGGCAGCGGCATCGACAGGAAGCGGCTGGCCAAGCAGCTGCGGGCGATTGCCAAGCTGCCCTTGTAAAGACACGGGTCTGGCCCCGTTCGGGGCCAGACCCCTCTAGAGTGCGCCGATGCAGTTGGGCGCCCCGCAGCGGCAGCGCAGCTTGCCCTCATGGTGCGTCGCCCCATAGTTCACGGTGATCTCCTCCCCCGGCTCGATCGCACGCATCGAATAGAACTCGATGCGGCCGGCGATGATCGCCAGGCGCGCGTTGGCCTGGCACGAGTGGTTCGTGAAGCGCATCGGGTCGGTGGACTTCGACGCGTCGATGGCCGTGCGATCGGAGATCTCCACGATCATGATCCGTTGCAGCGACGCCGCGCGGCGTCGCCCCTCGGCGCAGCTGATGGCCTCGCCGCGGATCTCGCCGATCTTCAGGCGCGCCGGGATCATCTCCGCGGCGAACACCCCGTGGCCGTCGATCTCGCTCTTGCGGACGAAGACGTCGAACTTCTGGTACGCCTGACGGACGACGACGGGATCGGCGGCGAAGCGGGCCATCGCGTCAGAGCAGCCCGGTGGCCGGGCCCAGCGTGGCCACGGACGGCAGCTCGACGCGCGGCGCCGGCACCCAGCCCTTCTTGCGATGTTCCGCCACCACGTTGGTGTAGATGCCGCCACGCACGTACCACTTGGCCGTGATGCGCGCGAAGCGCGGCCTGGTGGCGGCCACGATGTCGTCGAGGATGGTGTTGGTCACCTTCTCGTGGAACGAGCCCTCGTTGCGGTAGCTCCACATGTACATCTTCAGGCTCTTCAGCTCGATGCACAGCTCGTCGCAGATCATGTCGATTGTGAAGTGCGCGAAATCGGGCTGGCCGGTCAGCGGGCAGTTGCAGGTGAACTCGGGGATCTGGAACTGGACTACAAAGTCGCGGCCCGACGACGGGTTGTCGAAGACGTGCAGTTCCTTGCTGGGCGCCGTGGGCGGGTTGGGCGGCATGGCGCGCGCGCCCACGGCGACGGACGACTTGGCGGCGGCCTTGACGGACTGGGACGGCGTCTGGGCGACGGGGAGGGCGGGGGTCTTCTTGGCCATGGGTTTGCCTGGTGGAGAAGGGCGCGATGGTATCATCCCGGGTCATTTCCCGTGTCCGCGGCGGTGCTCCCGGGCTCCCCTTATGCACGAAGAAACATCAGACAAATCAACACGTTAGCGAAAATCAAGGCCGCCGCCGGATGCCCTCCGGCGAGCGGACTGAAACCGCTCCTCGACGTGCCCACCAGGCGCACCACCGTTCATGCGGCTCAATTCGATCAAGCTTTCCGGGTTCAAGTCCTTCGCGGATCCGACCACCTTCCAGTTGCCCGGCCAGCGCGTCGGCGTCGTCGGGCCCAACGGCTGCGGCAAGTCCAACATCATGGATGCGGTGCGCTGGGTGCTGGGCGAAAGCAAGGCGAGCGAGTTGCGCGGCGAGTCGATGCTCGACGTCATCTTCAACGGCTCGGGCTCGCGCAAGCCGGCGTCGCGCGCCAGCGTCGAGCTGGTGTTCAACAACGAGTCGGCGCGCGCCGGCGGGCCGTGGAACCAGTTCTCGGAGATCGCGGTCAAGCGCGTGCTCACGCGCGAGGGCGGCTCCAGCTACTTCATCAACAACCAGCCGGTGCGCCGCCGCGACGTGCAGGACGTGTTCCTGGGCACCGGCCTGGGGCCCCGCGCCTACGCCATCATCGGCCAGGGCACCATCTCGCGCATCATCGAGTCGCGCCCCGAGGAACTGCGCCTGTTCCTGGAAGAGGCCGCGGGCGTGTCCAAGTACAAGGAACGCCGCCGCGAGACCGAGAACCGGCTGAAGGACACGCGCGACAACCTGCTGCGCGTCGACGACATCCTGCGCGAGCTGAACAGCAACCTCGAGAAGCTGGAGCGCCAGGCCGAGGTGGCGAGCAAGTACAAGACGCTGCAGGAGGCCGGCACCACCAAGCTGCACCAGCTGTGGTTCCTGAAGCACCGCGACGCGTCCACCGAGGCCGACCGCGTGAAGCTGGCCGTGCTCGAGTCGACCAACGCGCTCGAGGCGCGCATGGCCGACCTGCGCCACGTGGAGGCCCAGCTGGAAGAGGTGCGCGTGGCGCACTACGCGTCGTCCGATCGCCTGCACGTGTCGCAGGGCGAGCTGGCGCAGGCGCAGCTGGAGGTGAGCCGCCTGGAGGAACGCATCCGCTACGTGGTGGAAGGCCGCCAGCGCGCCGAGCAGCGCCTGGCCGAGCTGCAGACCCAGAACGCGCAGTGGCTCGATCGCCAGGAGCAGGCCAGTATGGAGCTCGAAGGCAACGCCGAGGCCATCGCCGGCGCCGCCGAACAGGCCGAGCTGCTCGCCGCCCAGGCCGAGGAGGAAGGCCAGCGCCTGCCCGACGTCGAGGAGGCCGTGCGCGCGGCCCAGGCGCGCGCCAGCGGGCAGCGCGGCGAGGTCACGCAGGTGCAGCAGCAGATCCAGGTGCTGGCCGCCGAGAGCCGCAGCATCGAGGAACAGGCGCGCGCGCTGCGCAGCCGGCGCGAGCGCCTGGCCGCCGAGCGCGGCCAGCTCGCCACGCCCGACCTGCAGAAGCTGAATGACCTGAAGGCCAGCAGCGCCGCGGCCGACGAGTCCAAGGACGAGATCGAGGCCCGCCTGGCGGAGGTCAGCGAGACGGTGCCCGAGCTCGACGAGCAGCGCCGCGCGCAGCAGGAGGTGCTCAATCGCGACCAGTCGCGCCAGGCCGACCTCACCGCGCGGCTGGAGGCGCTGCGGGCGCTGCAGGAGAAGGTGCAGACCGAGGGCAAGTTGAAGCCGTGGCTCGCCAAGCACGGCCTCGACGGACTGGCCGGCCTGTGGACCAAGGTGCACATCGAAAGCGGCTGGGAGACGGCGCTGGAGTCGGCGCTGCGCGAACGCCTCAACGCGCTGTCCGTGGGCCGTCTCGACATCGTGCGCGCCTTCGTCGGCGATGCGCCGCCGGCCAAGCTGGCGTTCTACTCGCCGCCGCAGGGCGCCATCGCCAACACGCACCGCACGCTGCCGCGCCTGAGCGACCTGCTCAAGCTGAACGACGCGGGCCTGCAGGCCTTGCTCAACGACTGGCTCGAGGGCGTGTACACCGCCGCCAACATCGACGACGCGCTGGCGCAGCGCGGCCAGCTCACGCACGGCGAGGTCATCATGACCCAGGACGGCCACGCCGTCTCGCAGTTCGCCGTGGCCTTCTACGCCCCCGATTCCGAACAGGCCGGCATGCTGGGTCGCGCGCAGGAGATCGAGCACCTGGAGCGCGAGTCCAAGGCGCAGGTCATGATCACCGACGAGGCTCGCGCCGCATTGATCCGACTCGAGGCCGCGTATACCGACGCTGCCCAGCGCCTGCAGTCGGTGCGCCGCGAGGCCTCCGAGACGCAGACGCGCGCGCACGAGCTGCACGTGGAGCTGTTGCGCCTGTCGTCGCAGGCCGAGGCCGCCACCACGCGCCGCACGCAGCTGGAAGACGAGCTCGCCGAGATCGACGCGCAGGACGAGGGCCTGATCGAGCGCCGCATGACCGGCGAGGCGCGCTTCGAGGAGCTCGACCTGCAGCTGGCCGACACGCAGGAGCGCCAGGCCGACCTCGAGGAGGGCGTGATCCAGGCCGAGCGCAAGCTGTCCGATGCGCGCGAGCAGCTGCGCGCGCTGGAGCGCCGCGCGCAGGAGGCGCAGTTCCACACGCGCGCGCTGTCGGCGCGCCAGGGCGAGCTGCAGCGGGCCATCGAGACGGCCGACCAGCAGGTGCTCACCAACACGCAGGCCGGCGAGCAGCTCACGCTGGAGCTCGACCAGTTCAACGACCAGGCCGCGGGCGCGGGCCTGCAGGACGCGCTGGCCATCCGCGCCACGCGCGAGGCCGCGCTGGCCGTCACGCGTACCGAGTACGACGAGCTGTCCGCGCAGCTGCGGCGCGCCGACGAGCAGCGGCTCGAGTTCGAACGCAGCCTGCAGCCGCTGCGCGACGCCATCACCAAGCTGCAGCTCGAGGAGCAGGCCGCGCAGCTGGGCGGCGCGCAATACCTGGAGCAGCTCACGGCCGCCGAGGTCGACCTCGAGGCGCTGGGCAAGAACATCGAAGAGGGCGGCGTGAAGCTGCACGGCCTGCAGACCGAGATCGACCGCATCGGCCGCGAGGTGAACGCGCTCGGCGCGGTGAACCTGGCCGCGCTCGACGAGCTGGTGTCGGCGCGCGAGCGCAAGACCTTCCTCGACGCGCAGACCGCCGACCTGAACGACGCCATCGGCACGCTGGAAGGCGCGATCCACAAGATCGACCTCGAGACGCGCGACCTGCTGATGAAGACCTTCAACCTGGTCAACGAGCAGTTCGGGATCATGTTCCCGAGCCTGTTCGGCGGCGGCCAGGCCAGGCTGGTGATGACCGGCGACGAGATCCTCGACGCCGGCGTGCAGGTGATGGCGCAGCCTCCAGGCAAGAAGAACTCCACCATCCACCTGCTGTCCGGCGGCGAGAAGGCGCTCACCGCCATCGCGCTGGTGTTCGCCATCTTCATGCTCAACCCGGCGCCGTTCTGCCTGCTCGACGAGGTCGATGCGCCGCTGGACGACGCCAACACCGAGCGCTATGCGAAGCTGGTCAACGAAATGTCGTTCAAGGGCACGCAGTTCCTGTTCATCTCGCACAACAAGATCGCCATGGAGATGGCCGAGCAGCTGATCGGCGTCACCATGCAGGAGCAGGGCGTGTCGCGCATCGTGGCGGTGGACATGGAAGCCGCGCTGTCCATGTCCGAGTCCTAGGATGGTGCTCAACCTGACCACGGCGCTCATCGCGCTGGCCGTGCTGGTGCTGGCGGGCATCGGACTCCAGGGCATCTGGAAGGCGCGTCGCATCGCGAAGCGCAACAGCGGCCTCAACGTCGTCGTGGGCGACGAGCCCGGCATGCGCCGCGAGCCCGGCATGGGCGACGAGCCGACCGCCACCGATGCCGGCGACATGGCCGCCGGCCCAGGTCCGCGTGCCGATGGCCGCCTCGCGCCGGCGCGCCGCTCGGTGCGCCTGGACGCGCTGATCGACGCCATCGCCACGCTCAGCGTCGACGCGCCGATCGCCGGCGAGGGCGTGCTGCCGCACCTGCCCGGCGCCAACCGCGCCGGCACCAAGCCGTTCTTCATCGAGGGCCTCAACAGCGAGAGCGGCGAGTGGGAGACCATCGTGGCCCACGCGCGCTACGGCGAGTTCCAGGCCGGCGTGCAGATGGCCAACCGCAACGGGCCGCTCAACGAGATCGAGTTTTCTGAGTTCGTGCAGAAGCTCGAGACCTTCGCGCAGGCCATCGGCGCGGCCACCGACCTGCCCGACATGCTCGAGACCGTGGCCCGCGCCCGCGAGCTCGACGCCTTCGCCAGCCAGCACGACGCGCAACTGGTGGCGCTGCTGCGCGCCAACTCGGTGGCGTGGTCGGTGGGCTACCTGCAGCAGGCCGCGCAACGCCACGGCTTCGTGCCGGGCTCGGTGCCGGGCCGCCTGGTGCTGCCCGCGATGGAAGAGGGCGCGCCGCCCGTGCTGGTGCTGGGCTTCGACGCCCAGGCCGCGCTGGCCGACGATCCCGGCCACGCCGCCGTGCGCGAGCTCACGCTGGGGCTCGACGTGGCGCAGACCGAGGAGCTCGCCGAGCCCTTTGCGGCGTGGCACGGCGCCGCCCGCAAGCTGGCCGACGACCTCGACGCCGCCATCGTCGACGACCAGGGCCAGACCATCACGCTGCACGCCTTCTCGGCCATCCACGCCGAGCTCACGCGCCTGTACGAGGCGCTGTCCGCACACGACCTGGCCGCCGGTTCCACCGGGGCGCGGCGCCTGTTCAGCTGAACCCGATGGAAGCCGCCATGGCACCCGTTCCCTTCGATTGGCGCGCCGCTACGCCGGCCGACGTCCACGCGCTGGCCGCGCTGTACCGCGACGCGGCGCTGCGGCTCGGGCCGCAGATCTACGCGCCGGAACAAGCCCGCGCCTGGGCGTCGTTCGCGGAGAACGTCGCCGGCTTCCGCGCCTACGTGCTCGACGCCGACACCTGGATCGCGCAGCGGCCGGGCGACGGCCGCCTGTTGGGCTTCTGCGGGGCGGGCTCTCGGGGCGAGTCGCGCGAGCTGCATTCGCTGTACGTCACGCCGCCGCTCACGCGCCGCGGCCTGGGACGAAAGATGCTGCAGCGCACGCTGGAACGTGCCGAGGCCGACGGTGCGAAGCGCCTCGAGGCCTGGGCCACGCCGTTCAGCCGCGCCGTGTTCGAGGCCGCCGGCTTCGCATTGACGCGGACTGTGTCCGAGCCGTTCGCGGGCGTCGAGTTCGAGCGCTTCCGGTTCGAGCGCGGCTAGGAGTCTGGGCGGCAGAAGGTAAATTCTTGTCATCGGCCGAGGGGGTCGGTCCGTTGTAGGTAGATGGCCGCCAATTACCTCCCGTACGAACCGCATCAAATGCTGCTACTTCCCGCAGCGTTGCAGGAATGGCTGC
>JBBQYL010000170.1:0-11465 GCA_038208735.1 Burkholderiales bacterium | reverse complement strand
GATCACCAGCTCGAA
This sequence comes from Burkholderiales bacterium, assembly GCA_038208735.1. GTDB lineage: Bacteria > Pseudomonadota > Gammaproteobacteria > Burkholderiales > Burkholderiaceae_C > Scleromatobacter. Next base: position 11,450 of record JBBQYL010000170.1, on the reverse strand, counting down.
ACCATAGCTGCGGGCCAGGTCGAGCAGCTTTCGCCGCATTTCCTCGATGCGCCGCGCTTCGGACGGCAGGACATCGGCGATGTGCTCGGGCAGTAGCCAAGCAGACGTCATGAGAATGCTGAGGGGTTAAAACCAGGATTGTACCGATGTGGCCGGGGCGGTCGCACGAATGTTTCGTGGCGGCCGCCGCACCGGTGGCTGGCAGTCACATGGTATTGCGCAAGCCAGCCTTCGCGGGTGGCATCAGGGCGACTTGGCGCTCGAGCGGGGTCAGGCACCGGCCCGGGGTGTGCTTGCTGCGATCGACGTCAGTCGGGCCGCAGCCAGACCCCTCATTTCTTCTTGGCCGGTGCGCCGGCGTCGGCGGCGCCGGCGCCGCGCATGGCCTTGAAGAAGTCGCTGCTGCTGTCGATGACCATCACGTCCGACTTCTTGTTGAAGCTGGCGCGGTAGGCCTCGAGGTTGCGGTAGAACTGCGCGAACTTGGGGTCGCGTCCGAACGCGTCGCCGTAGACCTGCGTGGCCTCGGCATCGGCCTCGCCCTTGGTCTTCTGGGCCTCGAGCGTGGCCTCGGCGATGACCACCGACACCTGCTTGTCGGCATCGGCGCGGATCTTCTCCTTGATGGCCTCGCCCTCGGCGCGCAGGCCGTTGGCCACCTGGGCGCGCTCGGAGGTCATGCGCTTGTAGACCGAGCTGGTGACCTCGGGCACGAAGTCGACCCGCTTGATGCGCACGTCGACGATCTCGACGCCGAACGGCTTCGATTCGGCCAACAGGCGCTTCTTCACGTTGGACATGATCTCGGCCCGCTCGTCGGACAGCACGCCACGCACGGTGTGCTTGGTCACCTCCTCGTTGAACGCGGCCTGCGCGACGGCGCCCAGGCGGTTCTCGAGGTTCTTCTGCTCCACGCCGTTGTTGCGGATGTACTGGCGCGGATCGGTCACGCGCCACTTGACCAGCCAGTCGATGACCAGGCTCTTCTTCTCGGCGGTGAAGATGGCGCTGGGCGACGGGTTGTCCAGCGTCTGGATGCGCTTGTCGAGCATCGACACGGTCTGCACCAGCGGCCAGTTGAAGTTGAGGCCCGGCTCGGTGATGACCGACTTGATCTCGCCGAAGGTCTTGATGACGGCCACCTGGCGCTGGTCGACGATGAACAGCGAGGAGGAGGCCACGAAGATGACGACGATGGCGACGACGATGGCGAGGAGGATCTTGTTCATGGTGGCGTCTCCTCAGCGACCGTCGCGATCGCGGCCGCGCGAATCGCGCGAGCGGGGATCGTTGGACGAGGAATCGAGCGGCGTCACGGTGACCGTGGCGGTAGTGCCGGCGTCGGCCACCGGTGGCGGCGCGGCGGGGGCGGCCGTGGGCGCGGCCGGCTGCGTCAACCTGTCGAGCGGCAGCTGGATGAAGTTGTTGCCGCCGTGGGTGTCCACCATCACCTTGGTGACGTTGGCGTAGACGTCCTTCATGGCGTCGATGTACATGCGGTCGCGGGTGACGCCCGGCGCCTTCTGGTACTCGGCGTAGATGGCCTTGAAGCGGTCGGCGTCGCCCTTGGCCGCGCCCGCGATGCGGGCCTTGTATCCGAGCGCATCCTCGCGCAGGCGGGCGGCGTCGCCCTCGGCGCTGGGGATCACGCGGTTGGCGTAGGCCTGGCCCTCGTTCCTGAGCGCGTCGCGGTCGACGCCGGCCTTGACCACGTCGGCAAACGCCGCGATCACCTGGTCGGGCGGATTCACCGGGCCGATGTTGACGTTGTTGATCAGGATGCCGGCGTTGAGCGTGTCCAGCTGCGCCTGGATCGATTTCACCAGCGCCGGGGCCAGCGCTCCGCGCTGCTCATAGAGCACCGAGTCGATGCGGCTCGAACCGACGATCTCGCGCACCGCCGATTCGGCGGCCTGCGTCACCGCGTCGGCGGGCCGGCGGTTCTCGAACAGGAACGCGCGGGCGTCCTTCAGGCTGTACTGCACCGAGAAGCGCACGTCGACGATGTTCTCGTCCTGGGTGAGCATCGCGGAGTCGCGCAGGCCGGTGGCCTGCGACGCGCTGGTGGAGCCGATCTCCACCGTGGTGGTCTGCGTGAAGTTGACCGTCTCGTTGGCCTGGATCGGGTACGGCCAGCGCCAGCCCCAGCCGGCTTCCACCGTGTGGCTGTACTTGCCGAAGGTGGTGACGACCGCCTTCTGGCCTTCCTGCACGATGAAGGAGCCGCTGAACAGCCACACCACGACCACGATGAGCGCCACCAGCGCGGCGCCCACGCCGGCGCTGCGCGCGTCGGGCTGGAAGCCGCCACCGCCGCCCGCGGGATCGACGCCCTTCTTGGCGCCGCCGAAGAACGACGAGAGCTTGCGCGTGAAATCGCGCCACATCTCCTCGAGATCGGGCGGGCCTTCCTGGCCGGTGGCCATCAGGCTACCGAAGACCTTGCGCGCGAACGCGTGCCGGCGCGGGAGGCGCGCCGATGACTCAGGGGTGTTCTCGGGCATGTTCATGCTGAAGAAGATGGGGACGATCGCTCATCTTGCGAGTCCGGATCGTCGTGATTGTCGTCGACACCGGGGCGAGTGAAGCGGGCGTCGCGTTCGAAGTCTTCCTGCGGGGCGTCGAGGCTGGCGACCAGGGCGTCGGCGATGGCCTGGCGCAAGGCCTCGAGACCCTCGCCGCCCAGCGCGCTGACGAACACGCGCGGCGTGCGCACGCCCAGGTCGCCCTCGATCTCGTCGACGAGGTGTTCGGGCCGCTGGGCCACGTCGAGCCGATCCAGCTTGTTGTATACCAGCACCTGCGGCACCTGGTCGGCGCCGATCTCGTGCAGCACGCGCTGCACCTCCTCGAACTGATCCTGCAGCAGCGGGCTGGCGGCGTCGATCACGTGCAGCAGCAGGTCGGCGTCGGCGGCCTCCTGCAGCGTCGCCTGGAACGCCTCGACCAGCGTATGCGGCAGGTCGCGGATGAAGCCCACCGTGTCGGACAGCGACACCGAGGCCTCCACCTGCTGCAGGTACATGGAGCGGGTGGTAGTGTCGAGCGTGGCGAACAGCTGGTTGGCCACGTAGGTGTCGGCCTTGACCAGCGCGTTGAACAAGGTGGACTTGCCGGCGTTGGTGTAGCCCACCAGCGACACGCGGAACGTGCCGCTGCGCTCGCGCGACTTGCGCTGCGTCTGGCGCTGCTTCTTCACCTTGACCAGGCGTTCCTTCACCTGCTTGATGCGATCGCCGATCATGCGCTTGTCGAGCTCGATCTGCGATTCGCCCGGGCCGCCGCGCACGCCGGTGCCGCCCTGCTGGCGCTCAAGGTGGCTCCAGCGGCGCACCAGGCGCGTGGACAGGTATTGCAGGCGCGCAAGCTCTACCTGCAGCTTGCCTTCGTGGCTCTTGGCGCGCATGGCGAAGATCTCGAGGATCAGCGCCGTGCGGTCGGCCACGCCCACGCCCAGGTGCTTTTCGAGGTTGCGCTGCTGCGCGGGCGACAGCGCCTGGTCGAACAGCACGCCCTGCGCGCGGTGCGCCAGCACCAGTTCCTTGATCTCGTCGGCCTTGCCGCTGCCCACGAACAGCGCCGGGTCGGGCGCCTTGCGCTTGGCCGTGACGCGAGCGACGGGAATGTCGTCCGCGGACTCGGCCAGCAGCGCGAGTTCGTCGAGCGTGGGATCGAAGGAGGAACCGCGGCCGAAGTCGACGCCCACCAGGATCACGCGCGGCGGTTCGCCGTGCGTGGAGGCACCGTGCTGCGGGCCGCGCGAGGTGTCGTCAGTCATCGAGTTCCGGAGCCGCAGGCGCCGGAGTCAGACCAAGACATCATTCGGGTGCGTCACCCGCGTGGAAGTTCACCGCGCGGCCAGGCACCACCGTGGAGATGGCGTGCTTGTAGACCATCTGGGTGACGGTGTTGCGCAGCAGGACCACATACTGGTCGAACGATTCGATGTGGCCTTGCAGCTTGATGCCGTTGACCAGATAGATCGACACCGGAACATGCTCCTTGCGAAGCAGGTTCAGGAAGGGGTCTTGTAGGAGTTGCCCTTTGTTGCTCACGATATTCTCCGTGTTGAAAGTACGTGTGTTGGGGGAAGAGTTCACGTTATCACACGTGGCATCCCGACCGCGGGCATACGGGTTAACTTTATTCTTCTTTGTCCGTGAATGGGTTACGCCCGGACCGCATCTCGATCTTCAACGGGGTTCCCACCAACTTGAAATGGTCGCGGAAACGCCCCTCGAGGAAGCGCTTGTAGGCGTCCGTGACGTGATCCAGCGAGGTGCCGTGCACCACGATGATGGGCGGGTTCATGCCGCCCTGGTGCGCGTAGCGCATCTTGGGGCGGAACATGCCGTCGCGGCGCGGCGCCTGGTGCTCCACAGCTTCCTGCAGCAGGCGCGTGAGCACCGGCGTGGGCATCTTGCGGTTGGCCGAGGCGTGCGCGTCGGCAATGTTCTTCCACAACGGTGCCAGGCCCTGGCGCTTGAGCGCCGAGATGTTGACCAGCGGCGCGAACTTCAGGAACGCGAGCCGGGCCTCGATCGAGCGATCGAGCCTCTGGCGCTGGTAGCTGTCGACGGCGTCCCACTTGTTGATGGCGATGACCACCGCGCGGCCGGAATCGAGGATGTAGCCCGCGATGTGCGCGTCCTGGTCGGTGTCGCCCTGGGTGGCGTCGAGCAGCAGCACCACCACGTTGGCATCGGCGATGGCCTGCAGCGTCTTGATGACCGAGAACTTCTCGATGGCCTCGAACACCTGGCCCTTGCGGCGCAGGCCGGCGGTGTCGATCAGCTCGAACTTCTTGCCGGCGCGCTCGAACGGCACCGTGATGGCGTCGCGCGTGGTGCCGGGCATGTCGAACGCCACCAGGCGCTCCTCGCCCAGCCAGGTGTTGATCAGCGTGGACTTGCCCACGTTCGGGCGGCCGGCCACGGCCAGGCGGATGGGACGCTCCGGGCCCGCGCCCTCCTCGTCCGGCTCTTGCGTGCGGCCTTCGAGCGCCGCGTCGAGCAGGCTGCGGATGCCCTGCCCGTGCGCCGCCGAGATGGGGTGCAGCTCGCCCATGCCGAGTTCGTGGAACTCGTTGAGCATGGGGGATTCGGACATCCCCTCGGCCTTGTTCACGGCCACCAGCACGTTCTTCTGCGCGGTGCGAAGGTAGCGGGCGATGTCGTGGTCCTGCACCGACAGGCCCAGGCGGACGTCCACCACGAAGACGACCACGTCGGCCTCGGCCACGGCCTGGCGCGTCTGCTGCGCCATGGCCTTGACGATGCCGGTGGTGGAGTCGGGCTCGAAGCCGCCGGTGTCGACGACGATGAACTCGACGCCGTTGTGGCGGCCGTCGCCGTAGTGGCGGTCGCGGGTGAGGCCCGCGAAGTCGGCGACGATGGCGTCGCGCGACTTGGTCAGCCGGTTGAACAGCGTCGACTTGCCGACGTTGGGTCGGCCGACGAGTGCGATGACGGGTTTCACGCGAGCAGGCTCCTGGTGAGGCGCGGCGCGCTCATTCCGGACGGAACGCGTAGACGGCGCCGTCCACGGTCGTCACGGCCAGCGTGTTGCCGGCGCGCATGGGCGTGCCCACGATCTGCGAGCCATTGGTGGGCAGGCGCAGCATCGGCGCGCCGGTGGCGCGGTCGAGGAAGTGGACGTAGCCGTCGAGGTCGCCGAACACCAGCACCTTGCCGATGGACAGCATGCCGCTCAGCTTGCGACGCTGGAACTTGTCGCTGAGCCACACCGACTCGCCGTTGGAGCGGCGACGCGCGCTCAGGCGGTCGCTGGCGTCGCCGGCGAACACGTACTCCTCGTCGGAACCCACCGACTGGCCGCCGCTGAGGTTGATGGACCACAGCGCGGTGGCGCGCTCGGCGTCGATGCAGCCGATGCCGTTCTGGAAGGCGCGGATGCAGTAGACCGAGCCCACGCGCGAGGCGGGACCCACCAGGTCGGCCAGGCGCTCCACCTCGTTGGTGCCGCGCGGCGTGGCCACCGGCACCTCCCAGCGAACCGTGCCCTTGAGCGGATCGAGCGCCGTCAGGCGCGCGCCCAGGCCGAACAGCAGCGTGTCCTGCCACGACGTGAGCACGCCGGCCTGCGACAGCGTGAGCGCGTCGCCCGCCTTGGCGTAGACCCACAGCTTCTTGCCGTCGACCGCGTCGAAGGCCTGCACCGAGCGGTCGACGCCCAGCACGAACACGCGCTCGCCGGCCACGAACGGCGCCGTGACGACGGGGCTGCCCAGGTGCTGGCGCCACGCCACCTTGCCGCCGTCCAGCGTGACCAGGTCGCCGTCGCGGGTGACCACGGCGGTGTAGCGGCCGTCGCTGCCGACGCCGGTGGACAGGCGTCCGCCCGCGTCCGCGCGCCAGTTTTCCTTGCCGGTGGCGGCGTCCACCGAGACCAGCGCGCCGTTGAGCGCGCCGATGACGAAGTTGTTGCCGGCCACGGTGATGCCCTGCGGGCCGAAGCCGGCGTTGCCGGCCAGCGCGCTGAGGCTGCCGAAGCTGGACAGGTTCATCTTCCAGACCTCGTGGCCGGCGATCTTGGCTTCCAGCGGCTCGAGCGGGGTGGGCTTGGTGGCGTCGTCGGCGCAACCGGCCACGAGCGCCACGGCGGCGAGGGCGGCCGCGACGGCCAGCGAGCGCTTGAAGAGGGCGATCATTGCGCGGCTCCCGAAGCGGCGCCCGAGGCCGCCGAGGCGGCCGGTGCGGCACCGAGCCTGGTGAGCTTGGCCTCCACCAGGATGCGGTACTGCGCGGCGGCGGGCAGGCCGTCGTAGGCCACCTTGTAGGCCTTGGTGGCGGCGTCGTCCTGGCCCTGGGCCAGCTCGATGTCGCCGCGGCGATCGGACACCAGTGGCGCGAACGACGCCGGCTTGACCAGCGCGAGCTGCTTGAGCGCCGCGTCGTACTTCTTCGAATCGGCCAGCAGGCCGGCCAGGCGCATGTGCGCCACGGCGGCGTTCTCGTCGTTGCCGTTGTCGGCCACCCATTGCAGGTTGGCGGTGGCGTTGGCGGCGTCGCCGGTGTCGGCCTGGGTCTTGGCCAGCAGCAGCGCGCCCAGCTGTGCGAAGGTGGTCCTGGGGGCCTTGGACTGCATGTCGCCGAAGATCTGCGCGGCGCGCTTGGCGTCGCCGGCATCGGCGGCCGTCTTCAGCTCGCCGTACATCGTGCTGGCCGCGCTCGACTTGTCGCGCTGCAGCTTCATCCAGTAGTTGTAGCCGGCGAACAGCGCCAGCAGCAGCGTGACCGCCCACATGATCAGGTTGCCGTAGCGGGCCCAGTACGCCTTGAGGGCGTCGACCTGTTCTTGTTCCTGGAGATCGAGTTGTTGTGCCATCGGGATCGGTCAGTCGTGAATCGGGTAGAGGCTCGCGGCAATGAACCGCAAGCAAGGGAGACGGGCTCGCAAGGCGCGGGCCAATCCTCGATTATGCGTTGCGAAGCTCGTCGGCCCAGGCCGCGACGTCGTTCAGGGGCCGTTCGACCTGGGCGGAATCCTCGCCGCGCAGCGACTTCAGACCCACCACGCCGCGTGCAAGTTCCTCAGGCCCGAACACCAGCGCGAAACGGGCGCCGCTGGCGTTGGCCTTCTTGAACTGCGACTTGACGCTGGCCAGGCCGTCGGCGCCCTGCGCATGCGCGACGACCGACAGGCCTTGCGCCCGCAAGGCCTCGGCCGCCACCATGGCCGGCACGCGCGCGGCGTCGGCGCCGATCACGGCGTAGACGTCGAGCGCCTGCTCCGGCGGCGCGACGCCGACGGCCTCGAGCAGCAGCAGCAGCCGCTCGATGCCCAGGCCCCAGCCGACGGCGGGCGCCGGCTTGCCGCCCAGCTGCTCGATGAGGCCATCGTAGCGACCGCCGCCACAAACCGTGCCCTGCGAGCCGAGCTGGTCGGTGATCCACTCGAACACGGTGATGTTGTAGTAATCGAGGCCGCGCACCAGGCGCGCGTTGATGCGGTACGCCAGGCCGACGGCGTCCAGCACGGCGCGCACGGCGTCGAAGTGCGCCAGCGTGTCGGCCCCGAGGAAGTCCATCAGCTTCGGCGCGGCGTCGATCATCACCTGCATCGCCGGGTTCTTGCTGTCCAGGATGCGCAGCGGGTTCGTCTTCAGGCGGCGCTGCGAATCCTCGTCCAGCAGCGCGGCATTGGTCTCGAAGTACGTCACCAGCGCGGCGCGGTGGGCAGCGCGCTCGGCGGGCTGGCCCAGGCTGTTGATCTCGAGGCGGATGTGCTCGCCCTCCTTCAGCCCCAGCTCGCGCAGCAGCGCGCGGGTGAGCAGGATCTGCTCGGCGTCGACGTCGGGGCCGGCGAAGCCCAGCGCCTCGACGTCGAGCTGGTGGAACTGCCGGTAGCGGCCCTTCTGCGGACGCTCGTGACGAAACAGCGGGCCCGTGGACCACAGGCGCAGCGGCCCGTTGTACAGCGCGTTGTGCTCGATGACGGCGCGCACGATGCCCGCGGTGAACTCGGGACGCAGCGTGAGCCTGTCGCCGTTCATGCTGTCCTCGAAGGAATACATCTCCTTCTCGACGATGTCGGTCACCTCGCCGATGCCGCGCACGAACAGCGCCGTGGGCTCGACGATGGGCGTCATCAGGTTCTGGTAGCCGTAGCGCCGCAGCACGCGGCGCGCGGTGTGCTCGAACCACTGCCACAGGTTGGACGTGGGCAGCGTCTCGCTCGCCTTGCGCGGGACGGACGCCGGGAAGATGTCGTTCATGCCTTTGACGGCACGCAGGATTTCAGCCATGGAGCAATGCGATGCTGGCGGCCCGTTGCGCGGCCGCGAGGATGGAAGGGAACGTAGCGGGTGACGTGGAGAGGGTGTTGCTCTTCAACCAAGCTCTCGGGAAGCGAGGATCACATCCGAGCCAAACCGAGCGCCCCCTCGGGGGAGTGGAGGCAGCAAAGGGCTTGCGCAGCAGGACCCTGCCGGAACGGCATCCGGCCTGCAAGCCGGATGCTTCACGACGGTTGGAGCGCGGGGGCTCCATATCTGCGTTCAATATATTGCTCGACGATGGCCCGGAACTCGGCGGCGATGTTGTCGCCGCGCAGCGTCAGCACGCGTTCACCGTCGATGTAGACGGGCGCGGACGGGGCCTCGCCGGTGCCGGGCAGGCTGATGCCGATGTCGGCGTGCTTGCTTTCGCCCGGGCCGTTGACGATGCAGCCCATGACCGCCACCTTCATGCTCTCGACGCCGGGAAAGCGGTCGCGCCACACCGGCATCTGCGCGCGCAGGAAGTCGTCGATCTGCTTGGTGAGATCCTGGAACACGGTGCTGGTGGTGCGGCCACAACCCGGACACGCGGTGACGCTCGGGTTGAAGTGGCGGAGGCCCAGCGACTGCAGGATCTCGAGCGCCACCACCACCTCCTGCGTGCGCGATTCACCCGGCTGCGGGGTGAGCGACACGCGGATGGTGTCGCCGATGCCGTCCTGCAGCAGCACCGCCAGCGCCGCGGCCGAGGCCACGGTGCCCTTGGCGCCCATGCCGGCCTCGGTGAGGCCCAGGTGCAGCGCGTAGTCGCAACGCCGGGCCAGGCCGCGATACACGGCGCTGAGATCCTGCACCGCGCTCATCTTGCAGCTGAGCAGGATCTGGTTCGGATCGAGGCCGATGTCGCGCGCGGCCTGGGCCGACTCGAGCGCCGAGCGCACCAGCGCCTCGTACATCACCTGCTTGAGCTCCCACGGCTTCGAACGCTTCGCGTTGGCGTCCATCAGCGCCTTGAGCAGCTCCTGGTCGAGGCTGCCCCAGTTGACGCCGATGCGCACCGCCTTGTCGTACCTGCAGGCGGCCTCGATCATCTGCGCGAACTGCTTGTCGCCCTTCTCGCCGCGGCCCACGTTGCCCGGATTGATGCGGTACTTGGACAGCGCCTCGGCGCACGCCGGATGCTCGGTGAGCAGGCGATGGCCGTTGTAGTGGAAGTCGCCCACCAGCGGCACGTGGATGCCCATCCGGTCGAGCTGGTCGCGGAGGTGCGGCACGGCGGCGGCCGCCTCGGGCGTGTTGACGGTGATGCGCACCAGCTCGGAGCCGGCCAGCGCCAGTTCCTTCACCTGGATGGCCGTCTCGATGACCTGCACGGTGTCGGTGTTGGTCATGGACTGCACGCGCACCGGCGCGTCGCCGCCCACCGTCACCACGTGGCTGCCCCACGCCACGCGGGCCTGGCGCGTGCGGCGCGCGGCGGGCGCCACCTCGGCGATGGGCTCGCCGTCCAGCAGGGAGCCGGCATCGGGATCGTGCAGGATGGAATCGGTCATGGCGTGCTCGTCGAATTGGCTACTTGAGCTCCAGCCGCGCGACGTTGTCGTGCGTCCAGGGCGTCAGGTCGACATTGTCGCCGCGAAGCTTCAGGCGCGTGCCCTTGGCGTTGCCGATCTTCACGCGCATGGGCAGCGCGCCGTCGAGCCCCACCGATTCGCCGGCCACCACCGTGCGCGACAGCAGCGAATGCCCCTGCGCGTCGACCACCTCCACCCAGGAGTCGGCCGAGGCGATGACCTGCAGCGGGATGTTGGGCGCGGCGGCCACGTGGGCCAGCACCTCGTCGATGCCCTGCGCCGCGGTGGCCGACACGGCGGCCGGCGTGGCGGCCACGGTGGCCGGCGTGGCAGGCACGGCGGCCGGCGTGGACGGCGCGACCGGTGCGACCGGTGCGACCGGTGCGACGCCCAGGGGCGCGGAAGCGGCAGCGGGCGCCGCGGCCGGCGAAGAAGCCGCCGCGCTCGCCGGCGGGGCTTCGAACGGCGCCGCCGCGCTGGCCACCGGCGTCTCGGCCGGCGCGCTGGCCGCGGTGCCGCCCGTGAACGGCCGCGTGACACGCGTGATCCAGCTCTCGGGCACCGCGAACAGCGCGATGGCCGCCAGCACCAGCAGCACGACGATGACCACCACCGGCCGCATCAGCCCTGGCAGCTCGAAGGCACGGCTCGCCTGGCCGTCGCGGAACGGCGTGTTGATGCCCTCGGTGACGCGCTCGAGCGTGTTGCGCTCGTGCTGCGGTAGCAGCGCCAGCACCGGCTTCGGGTCGATCCTGAGCACGCGGCAGGCGGCCTGCGCCAGCGCGCGCTCGAACGTGGGCCCCTGCAGCTCGTCGTGGCGGCCGCCTTCCAGCGCCTCCATCCGGCGCAGCGGGATCTTGAGCATCGCCGCCAGCGAGCCCAGGTCGATGCCTTGCGCTTCGCGCGCGCTGCGGATGATGCCGCCGGCGGTGTGCGGGTCGAACTCCGGCGTCGACTCGTCATTCATCGAACTTGCCTTTTTCGAACAGCGACAGCTCCGTCGATTGCGGGAACCGGTTGCGCAGCGCCAGGCCCATGGCGTTGACCTGCTGCTCCTGGCCGAGCTTGTGCTCGATGCGGGCGGCCAGCCACAGCGTCTGCGCGCTGGCCAGGTCCTGGTTGTTGTTGACCCGGCG
>JBBQYL010000169.1:0-11474 GCA_038208735.1 Burkholderiales bacterium | reverse complement strand
TGCTTCGTATCTCTTCCACGACCGACCGGTCTTCCTCGGTCAAGTGCAGTTCCGTCTGACGCATAGGGACACTTCCGTGAATCGAGCGACGATTCGCAGATTGTATTCATGTTCCGTTATTTACGTGTTGCCGTACTAGTGGTCAGTGTGCAGGTAGCTTGCCGTCTTCGGCAGGCGCAGGCTCACCATGAACACGATGACCATCATCACGGTGACGTACCAGAAGAAGCTGGATTCCATCTTCCAGTCCTTCAGCTGCAGCGCCACGTACTCGGCCGAGCCACCGAAGATGGCGTTGGAGATCGCGTAGCCCACGCCCACGCCCAGCGCGCGCACGTGGGCCGGGAACATCTCGGCCTTGACGATGGCCGACACCGACGTGTACAGGCTCACGATGGCCAGCGCCACGCAGATCAGCACGCCCGCCATCACCGGCGTGCCGGCGCCCGCGATGCCCATCATCAGGGGCACGGTGAACAGCGTGCCCAACGCGCCGAACAGCATCATCGACATGCGCCGGCCGATGCGGTCCGACAGCATGCCGAAGATTGGCTGCATGCACATGTAGACGAACAGGGTGACCAGCGAGATGTTGTTGGCCGTCGACTTCGACATGTGTGCCGTCAGCACCAGGTATTTCTGCATGTACGTGGTGAACGTGTAGAAGATCAGCGAGCCACCGGCGGTGTAGCCCAGCACCGTGAGGAAGGCCGCGCGGTGGTCGCGCCAGATCACGGCGAAGCTGCCGGCCTCCTTGCTCTGGAGATCCTTCTCCGACGCGGTCTCGTGCAACGTGCGGCGCAGCAGCATGGCGACGACGGCGGTGACGGCACCGACGACGAACGGGATGCGCCAGCCGAATGCCTGCATGTCGGCGTCGCTCAGGAACTGCTTGAGCACGACGACCACCAGCACGGCGAGCAGCTGGCCGCCGATCAGCGTGACGTACTGGAACGAGGAGTAGAAGCCGCGCTCGCCACGCAACGCCACTTCGCTGAGATAGGTCGCCGTGGCGCCGTACTCGCCGCCCACCGAGAGCCCCTGCACCATGCGCGCCAGCAGCAGGAGCAGCGGCGCGGCGAAGCCGATCTGCTGGTAGGTGGGCAGGATGGCGACCAGCAGCGAGCCGGCGCACATCATCACCACCGAGATCACCAGCGAGGTCTTGCGTCCGCGCCTGTCAGCGATCTTGCCGAACAACCAGCCGCCGATGGGGCGCATGAGGAAGCCGATGGCGAACACGAGTGCGGCGTACAGGTATTGCTGGACCGGCGTGTACGACTTGGGGAAGAAGGACGGGGCGAAATAGACCGTGGTGAACGAGTAGATGTAGAAGTCGAACCACTCCACCAGGTTGCCCGACGACGCCGCCATGATGGCGAAGATGCGACGCCGCTTCTCGGCAAACGAGTAGTGGCCGATGGTTCCGCTCGCGACTGCATCCATGCGTGTCTCCGTCTTGGGTCAGCCGGCATTCTGTACCGTCCGTCGTCGTTCTGCTCGGCGCGGCGGTGAGGGATTCTGCGTAGTGCGCCTGCTGGATTCCCCTACCCTGGTCCATGGATTGCCGAAGCTCTGCCGTACCCCCGGCACACACGTCCGGTCCACCATCCCTCCCAGGAGCATTCCATGCTTGGCACCATTCTTCTCGTCGTCCTCGTCCTCATGCTGCTCGGCGCGCTGCCCACGTGGCCGCACAGCCGCAGCTGGGGCTACGCTCCCAGCGGCGTGTTCGGCCTGCTGGTCGTGATCCTGCTGATCCTGCTGCTGACTGGCCGGATCTAGCCAGCGCGGCGACGCCTGGCGTCGCATCGCACGAGCGCCCCCTGCTGCATCGCGGCAGGGGGCGCTCGTGCGTCCGGTGCACGAATCGCCGTGGTACTTTTGCTATCGAACAGTGGGACAGGCGGCAATCCTTGCCGCGCGTTCCAGCGCGTCCTCGAGAGGAGCCATTGCACTCAAAAGACCTGTCGGGATTCGGTCGATCGATGTCCGGACGGACACGTGGCGCCGCCGATGTAAAGCGATGCCAGCCTCAGGCGCGCGCCATCTCGCTCGTGCGCGCCTCGCCGATGAGCCGCAGCAGCTGCGCCGGGTCGATGGGCTTGGTCATGTGGTGGTCGAAGCCGGCGGCCAGCGCCTGGCTGCGGTCGGCGTCCTGGCCCCAGCCGGTGATGGCCACCAGCGTGGGCAGGCTGCCGTCCTCGCCCGAGCGGATGCGGGCGGCCACCTCGTTGCCCGTGTGGAAAGGCATGCCGATGTCCAGCAGGCAGATCTGTGGCCGCACGCGTTCGTAGGCGGCCAGTGCGTCGGCGCCATCGTAGGCCAGCGTCACCTCGTGGCCCTCGAGCTGCAGCAGGGCGGCCAGGCTCTCGGCGGCGTCGCGGTTGTCGTCGGCCACCAGGATGCGGCGCGCCGGCGCGGCGCGCGGCTCGACGCCGTCGTCGGGCGCCGGCGCGGGCTCGGGCGCCTCGCCGCGCGGCAGGCGAACGGTGAACACGCTGCCGCGTCCGGCGCCCTCGCTGCGCACGCCGATGCTGCCGCCGTGCAGCTCCACCAGGCCCTTGGTGAGCGCCAGGCCGATGCCCAGGCCGCTGGCGCGCTCGTCGGTGCCGCGCAGCTGCGTGAACATGTCGAAGACGGCCGGCAGCGACTCGGGCGCGATGCCGATGCCGTTGTCGCTCACCTCGATGAGCACGTCGTCGCCGTCGAGCGCGGCCACCAGCCGGATATGGCCCTGCGGATCGGTGTACTTGGCGGCATTGGTGAGCAGGTTGGCCACCACCTGCGACACGCGCAACGGGTCGGCCTGCATCAGGATGCGCGCCTGCGGCAGCACGACGTCGAGCTGGTGGCGGCGCGAGTCGACCAGCGGGCGGGCCGTCTCCACCGCGGCGTCGATCATGTCGCCCAGCACGTTGGCGCCGCGCCGCAGGGCGAGGCGGCCGCGGGTGATGCGCGAGACGTCGAGCAGGTCGTCCAGCAGCAGTGCCATGTGGCGCACCTGGCGCTCGATCACCTCGTGGCTCCAGCGCTTCTGGGCCTCGGTGGCCTGCGGCAGGCGCGACACGGCGCTGGCCTGTCGAATGGGCGCGAGCGGGTTGCGCAGCTCGTGCGCCAGCGTGGCCAGGAACTCGTCCTTGCGGCGGTCGGCCTCCTTCAGCAGGCGCTCGTCGTTCTTGCGATGGGTGATGTCGGTGAACCACAGCGCCACGCTGCCGCGCATCGGCGAGGCCACGCAGCGGAACCACTGCTCGATGCCTTCGTAGTGGACGGCGGTCTCGAATTCGCGCGTCTCCTCGTTCTCCACCACCGAGGCGTATTGCAGGAACGACGCGCTGGTGGACCAGCGGGCCGGCAGCACGTCCTGCACGCGCCGACCCGCGAACGCGCCGGCGGGGCGGCGCAGCGCCTTGGCGGCGGCGTCGTTGACGTAGCTCCACTCGAAGTCGACGATGTGGCCGCTGGTGTTCTCGCGCACGGGCGACAGCACCACGAAGGGCACGGCCGACGCGTCGAGCACCGCCTGGAAGCGATCCTGCGACTCGTGGAACGCGGCCTGGGCGCGGGCGCGATCGATGAAGTTGGCGGCCTTGCGCGCGCAGATGTCGGCCAACGTGGATTCGCGTCCGGTGGGCACGTGCGGCAGGTCGAGGTGGATCGACAGCGCGCCGATGACCTCGCCGTCGAGCCCGATCAGCGGCGTGGCGTGCACCGCGCGGAAGCCTTCCTCGCCGGCGAGCGCGCGCAGGCCCGGATCGACGTCGGCCGACTGGATGTCGGCGATCACCGTGCGTTCGCGCCGCGCGCAGGCGATGGCGCAGGCGCCGTCGATGCCGCTGGTCTGCATCAGGCGGGCGATGGCGTCGGGCGTGAACCCGGTGCTGGCCTCGATGCCCAGGGTGCCCGTGCTCGTGTCGAACAGCGTGAGCACCCCGCGCCGGGCGCTGTGGAAGTCGGCCAGCGCCACCACGATCATCTGCAGCTGTTCTGTGAGCGTGCGCGTGTCCAGCAGCCGGCTGCTGAGTTCGTGCAGCCGGTGCAGGTCGGCCACCTGCTGGCCCAGCTCGGCCTGCGTGCGGCCCAGCAGGTCGTCGACGGCGCGGCGCTCGGTGATGTCGATGCAGGCGCCGCGCAGGTGCGTGGCGCGCTCGCCCGACCAGACGATGTGGACGCGCAGCATCAGCCAGCGCTCGCGGCCGTCGGGCAGGTTCAGGCGCACCTCGCGCTCGTAGCCCGTGGCGCGTTCGCGCAACTTGCGCGCCACTACGCCGCGGGCCTCGGCGGCCACCTCCGCCGGCATCGTGGCCAGCACGGCGTCCATGGAGACCGCGCCGTTCGAGGTGTCCACCCGGCACAGCAGCGCCAGCGCGGGCGACAGGTACACCTGGCGCGTGACCAGGTCGAGGTCGAAGATGCCGATGCCAGTGTCTTCGCCGGCCAGCACCAGGCGCTGCTCGGCCGCGGACGCGCGGTCGCTCGACACGCGCATGCGCGCGCCAAGCGACGACAGCAGCACGCCGAGGATGGCGTAGATCAGCAGCGAGAGCTCATCGGTGGTGGCCGCCACCCACCACTGGGTCGGTGGTGCCAGCCACACCAGCGCGCTGGCGAAGCCTACGGCCGTGACGAACAGGCCGGCGCGCCGCCCGCACCTCGCGGCGGTGGCCACGATGGCCGGCAGGAAGAACAGGAACGGGATCTTGGTGCCCACCCAGGGCCGCACCGACCATTGCATCGACAGCGCGAGCAGCGCCAGCGCCGCGGCGATCGCCCAGCGCTGCAGTGTGTCGGGGTCGGTGAATCTGGCGCGCATGGATGGCGAACAGTCGAGATGAGGCGCTGGGAAGCTGCAAGGGTACTGGATGGCGGCGCCCCACTGCTGAGCGCGGCCCGAATATGCGGGCAGGATCGGGAAATCCCCAGGGCGCCGGCTCGCTCACTGTCGAGCAGCCGCTGTCGTCAATCCCCGGGATGCCCCCCTCCGGAGGGAGCGCCAGCGCGAACACCGGGTGGCACAATTTCGCCAAGTTTCCTGCCTCGCCGCGCGCGGGGTCGCCCACCGGAGGAGTGTTCCCATGACAAGAATCGCCAAGATGCCCGCGACCGTGATCGCCGCGTCGTCCCTCGCGCTGCTGGCCGGCGCCGCCGCCGCTGCCACGCCCAACATCGAGAAGTGCGGGCACAAGCTGGGCGTGATGGCCGTGGCCGAACCCCATGGCGGCTGGAGCTACCTCTCGTCGTACCAGCTCGGCTCGCCCGAGCAGTTGCTGCGCATGATGGTGCAGGACTCCGGCTGCTTCGACGTCGTCGAGCGCGGCGTGGCCATGCAGAACATCCAGCAGGAGCGTTCGCTGGCCGAGGGCGGCGAGCTGCGCGGCGAGTCCAACGTCGGCAAGGGCCAGATGCAGGCCGCGGATTTCGTGATGACGCCCGCCGTGCAGATCGCCGCCAACAACACCGGCGGCATGGGCGGCGCGCTGATCGGCGGCGCGCTGAGCCACTTCGGCCTGGGCGGCGTCACGGGGGGCCTCAAGTTCAAGGAGGCCTCCACCAGCCTGGTGATCGCCGACGTGCGCTCCAGCATCCAGGTGGCCTCGGCCGAGGGCAAGGCCACCAAGACCGACTTCGACGTCGGCGGCTGGGGCTGGACCGGCGCCGCGTTCGGCGCGGCCAACGGCTACACCAACACGCCCGAAGGCAAGGTGATCGCGGCCAGCCTGCTCGACAACTGGAACAACATCGTGCGCACGATCCGCGACAACCCGTCGCTCATCAAGACGCACAGCGAGTCGGGCGACGTCAACGCCGCCAACTCCACCCGCGCCGGCGCCCCGCAGAAGGCCGGCGAGGTGCTGATGGCGCGCATCAACAACGTGAAGGTGTACGCCGGGCCGTCCAGGGACAGCAAGGTGGTGGCCACGCTCGCCAAGAGCGACGAGCTCATCGCCAGCGGCGACCAGAAGAACGGTTTCGTGCAGGTGGACTCGCCCAACTTCTCGGGCTGGGTCCAGAAGACGCTGGTCGGCCCGGGCCATTGACCCCCTCGCGAATGACCTCCAACACGCGAAGCGAACCACCCAAGCTCTCGGGAAGCGAGGGTCGCACCCGAGCCGAACCGAGCTCCCCCTCCGGGGGCAGCGACGGGAGGAGCGTGGGGGCGCCATTTCGCATCCTCGATCTCCGTCACCGCCTCCGGTCGCTCGGCGCCTCGCCCGAGCACGAGGCGCGCGTGCTGCGCCAATGGGTCAACGCCCAGCCGCAGGACGCCGGCAAGCGCCGCATCGAGGATTTTTTGCCGCTGGCGCTGCGCACCGCGCTGCCCGCGCTCGTGGCCGAGCTGGCCGGCCTGGCCACGCTGCAGTCCGAGCACCCGGCAGAGGACGGCTCGGCCCGCCTGCTGGTGGGCCTCAACGACGGCCAGACCGTGGAGAGCGTGCTCCTGCCGCGCGACGGCCTGTGCGTATCCACCCAGGTGGGCTGCGCGGTAGGCTGCCTGTTCTGCATGACGGGCCGCGACGGCCTGCTGCGCCAGGTGGGCAGCGCCGAGATCGTGGCCCAGGTGGCGCTGGCCCGCACGAAGCGCTTCGTCAAGAAGGTGGTGTTCATGGGCATGGGCGAGCCCGCGCACAACCTCGACAACGTGATGGAGGCCATCGACCTGCTGGGCACGGCTGGCGGCATCGGCCACAAGAACCTGGTGTTCTCCACCGTGGGCGACCCGCGCGTGTTCGAGCGCCTGCCCGTCGGGCCGGTGAAGCCCGCGCTGGCGCTGTCGCTGCACACCACGAAAGATGCGCTACGCCGCGAGCTGCTGCCGCGCGCGCCCCGCATGTCGCCCGACGAACTGGTGGAGGCGGGCGAACGCTACGCGCGTGCCACCGGCTACCCCATCCAGTACCAGTGGACGCTGATGGACGGCATCAACGACGGCGACGACGAGATCGACGGCATCGTGCGGTTGCTCAAGGGCAAGTACGCGCTGATGAACATGATCCCGTACAACACCAACGAGGGCCTGGGCTTCACCCGCCCGTCCGCCGAGAAGGCCGCGGCCATCGCCCGCACGCTGCAGTCGCGCGGGGTGCTGACCAAGCTGCGCCAGTCTGCGGGGCAGGACGTGGAGGGGGGCTGCGGCCAGTTGCGGGCCCGGGCGGCCGATGGGGGCGCGGTGGTGCGGATGCCCGGGCGCGGCGAGCGTGGACTCGGGCGGGGCGCCCGGTGAGGTGCTTCGCGCCATCGACCTGGGGATGGTCGGACTGCCTTTCATGAATTACCCTGCCGGGTATTGTCAACGCCACATGGAGCAGCATCATGGCCGCCACGAAGAGCGACCTGTATCGATCCGTCATGGGCGACACGTTCATCCCCGCTGGGCGGACACGCAGCGATTCGTGAAGAAAACCGGCAAATGGAAGACGGATCGCGCCGACGTCAGGATCGTGGCAGGCGACGGCGGCCCTGAAGTCCAGACCGGCGGCGGCACCTCGATGCACGATGTCTCGGGTTGGTATCTCGGCAAGGAATTCCACATTTCTGCCGGAACCGACTACTCGGACGAGATCCACATCGAGCGGGACGACCGGGTCAAGACCAGCGAGGCGACGGGCGTCTCTGGTCGACACTATCAGCTCGAGCCGCGTACGCAGATGACCGTGCTGACGTTCAAGGGCTATCTCGACAACATGGCGCGAGCGGCCGTGGCCCGTCAGGTCGCCCTGGCCAAGGGCTGACCGCCCGTCTCGATCCACATCATTCCACCATGCCTCAAATCCAGACTCGAACCATGTTGATCGCCATCGAGGCGATCGCGGCCAGGATCCGCCAGATTCGCGCAGAACTGGCCGAAGGGGATGCGGAGCCCGAGGACTACGAGGCGATCGAGCAGATGGTCCAGGCCGCGGAAGACCTCGAGCGGGCCTACGACGTCGAAGCGAAGACGGTGCTCAACCTGACGCCCTACGACGAGCTGACGGGCGACTGACGAGGCCCGGTCAGTCGACCACCTTGCCCCGCCCCGCCTTGATCGCCGACCGCACGCTCTTGCCCTCCAGCCGGCGCTGCTTCGAGCCATAGGTGGGCTTGGTGGCGCGCCGCACCCGGGCCGGCTTCTCCACCGAATCGACCAGTTCCTGCAGCCGCATCCAGGCGTCGCCCCGGTTCTGCTCCTGGCTGCGGTACTGCTGGGCCTTGATGATCAGGACGCCCTCGTCGGTGATGCGGCTGTCGCGCAGGCACAGCAGGCGCTCTTTCACCTCCACGGGCAGTGACGAGGCGCGCACGTCGAAGCGCAGGTGCACCGCGCTGGACACCTTGTTGACGTTCTGGCCGCCCGCGCCCTGCGCGCGGATGGCGGTGATCTCCACCTCGTCGGGCGGGATCGTCAGCGGCATGGGCGGGCTTTCGGGGTCACGGCGGTATTGTGGACGCCATTTCCCAGGCGCCGAGCGGGTCGGCTGCTCGGCAATTGACGAACCCGAGTAAAAACGACTGACACTCGCGCGGGGTCATGAGGCAAAGGGCTTGGCTGAGGCAAGATGCCCGTTTGCCCCTGTCGCAGTCAGCGGTGCCGTCACCGCGAGGAGAAGACATGTCCCTGGCCCCGATCGCGCCGTTCGCGCACACCCTGCAGACGTTCAAGATGCCCTCGGGCGCCACCGGCCGCTTCCATTCGCTGCCGGCGCTCACTGCGGAATTCCCCCGGATTGCCCGGCTGCCGGTGTCCATCCGCATCGTGCTGGAGGCCTTGCTGCGCCACTGCGACGGACGCCGCGTGACGGCCGAGCACGTGCGCCAGCTGGCCAACTGGGCGCCCGTGGGCGTGCGCAGCGAAGAGATCCCGTTCGTGGTGTCCCGCGTGGTGCTGCAGGACTTCACCGGCGTGCCGCTGCTGTGCGACCTGGCGGCCATGCGCTCCGAGGCGGCCAACCAGGGCAAGAACCCGAAGACCATCGAGCCGCTGGTGCCGGTGGACCTGGTGGTCGACCACAGCGTGATGATCGACGACTTCGGCCACAAGAACTCGCTCGACATCAACATGAAGATCGAGTTCCAGCGCAACAACGAGCGCTACAAGTTCATGAAGTGGGGCATGCAGGCGTTCGACACCTTCGGCGTGGTGCCTCCGGGCTTCGGCATCGTCCACCAGGTCAACCTGGAGTACCTGGCGCGCGGCGTGCACAAGGGGCCGGACGACGCCGGCAAGCCGCAGGTGTACTACCCCGACACGCTGGTGGGCACCGACAGCCACACCACCATGATCAACGGCCTGGGCGTGGTCGGCTGGGGCGTGGGCGGCATCGAGGCCGAGGCCGCCATGCTGGGGCAGCCGGTCTACATCCTCACGCCCGACGTCGTGGGCTTCGAGTTCACCGGGCAACTGCGCGAGGGCGTCACCGCCACCGACCTGGTGCTCACCGTCACCGAGATGCTGCGCAAGGCCAAGGTGGTGGGCAAGTTCGTGGAGTTCTATGGCGCCGGCGTGGCGAAGCTGTCGGTGCCCGACCGCGCCACCCTGGCCAACATGGCGCCCGAGTACGGCGCCACCATGGGCTTTTTCTCGGTGGACGACAAGACCGTGGAGTACCTGCGCGGCACCGGCCGCACGGACGCGGAGATCGAGTCGTTCGAGGCGTACTTCAAGGCGCAGGGCCTGTTCGGCACGCCGGCCAGCGGCTCGATCGACTTCAGCGAGTCGCTCACGCTCGACCTGTCCACCGTGACGCCGAGCCTGGCCGGCCCGAAGCGGCCGCAGGATAGCATCGAGATCGGCAAGCTGTCGAAGAAATTCGACGAGCTGCTGGTCACGCCCGCGGCGGCCAACGGCTACAACCTGCCGCCCGACCAGGTGACGCGTCGCGCGGTCACCGCCAGCGGCATCGAGATCGGCCACGGCGACGTGCTGATCGCCGCCATCACCAGCTGCACCAACACCAGCAACCCCAGCGTGATGCTGGCCGCCGGCCTGCTGGCCAAGAAGGCGGTCGCCGCCGGCCTGCGCGTGAAGCCGCACGTCAAGACCTCGCTGGCGCCGGGCTCGCGCATCGTCACCGAGTACCTGGAGAAGGCCGGCCTGCTCCCGGCGCTGGAGGCGCTGGGCTTCAACGTGGCCGCCTATGGCTGCACCACCTGCATCGGCAACGCGGGCGACCTCACGCCCGAGCTGAACCAGACCATCGTCGAGAACGACCTGGTGGCCGCCGCGGTGCTCTCGGGCAACCGCAACTTCGAGGCGCGCATCCACCCCAACCTGAAGGCCAACTTCCTCGCCAGCCCGCCGCTGGTGCTGGCGTATGCCATCGCCGGCAACGTCAAGGTCGACCTGATGACCCAGCCGGTGGGAAAGGGCACCGGCGGCAAGGACGTGTGGCTGGGCGACATCTGGCCCACCAGCGACGAGGTGTACGCGCTGATGAAGTTCGCGATGGACGCCGACGCGTTCCGCGCCAACTACGCCCAGGTCAAGTCCAACCCCGGCAAGCTGTGGGGCGAGATCACCGGCGTCACGGGCCAGGTCTACGACTGGCCGAAGAGCACCTACATCGCGCGGCCGCCGTTCTTCGACGGCTTCACGCAGACCCCGAAGCCGGCGCCGACGTCGGTCAAGGGCGCGCGCATCATGGCGCTGTTCGGCGACTCGATCACCACCGACCACATCTCGCCGGCCGGCTCCATCAAGACCGACTCGCCCGCGGGCAAGTACCTCCAGGCCAACGGCGTGTTGCCGGCCGACTTCAACTCGTACGGCTCGCGCCGCGGCCACCACGAGGTGATGATGCGCGGCACGTTCGCCAACGTGCGCATCAAGAACCTGATGCTGCCGGCGCGCGCCGACGGCGGCCGGGTGGAAGGCGGCTACACGCTGTACCAGGGCACGACGGGCAGCGCCGAGGTGCCCGTTGACAGCTCCACGCCGGTGTCCATCTACGACGCGGCCATGGCCTACCAGGCCGCGGGCACGCCCACCGTGGTGTTCGCCGGCGAGGAGTACGGCACCGGCTCCAGCCGCGACTGGGCCGCCAAGGGCACCTACCTGCTGGGCATCAAGGCCGTCATCGCGCGCAGCTTCGAGCGCATCCATCGCAGCAACCTGGTCGGCATGGGCGTGCTGCCGCTGCAGTTCAAGAACAACGACTCGTGGCAGTCGCTCGGCATTCGCGGCGACGAGCGGTTCGACATCGAGCTCGCGCAGGAAGTGCGCCCGCAGCAGGAGGCGACGCTGGTGATCACCGGCGCCGACGGTACGAAACGCCGCGTCTCGCTGGTGCTTCGGATCGATACCGCGATCGAGGTCGACTACTACAAGCACGGCGGGATCCTGCCGTTCGTGCTGAGGCAGTTGCTGGCAGCGTAGATCCCGACGGACCGCCGCCAGCGCCCTCAGCTGAGGGCGTGACCGACCGCGTTGGTGTGAAGCGAGTAGATCGACGTGCTGCCGCACATGAAGAGACGATTGCGCTTCGTACCGCCGAAGC
>JBBQYL010000168.1:0-11500 GCA_038208735.1 Burkholderiales bacterium | reverse complement strand
TGGGGCGACCTGATCCAGAGATCGCTGCCGGCGGCCAGCGCGCCGCCCGAGGTGCAGTCCGAGGCCTTGCGCGACTGGTCGCAGCGCCTGCGCGTGCCCATGGCGCTGGAGGACGAGCAGGGCCACCGCATCGCGGCCTCCGACTCGTTCATCCGGCGCGAGGGCGACAAGCAGCTGATGCACCTCGCCATCTACCAGATCAAGCTGGACGACGGCCGCTCGCTGTACGTGATGCGGCCCAACATGCTCAAGCCGCCGGCCAACGCCGACCCGTCGGTGCCGCCCGACGAGGACATCGGCAGCTTCGGCACCGAGCACCATGTGCAGGCCAACGAACGTGGCGGGCCGTCGCCGTTCCTGTTCCCCGGCGTGCCCCGCGGCGCCTCGCCGGGCCTGAGCCTGCTGGCGCTGGTGGTCGTGCTTTTCCTGGCCATCGCGGTGGGCGCCTACCCGTTCATCCGCCGCCTCACGCGCCGGCTGGAGACGCTCAAGCGCGGCGTCGAGGCCTTCGGCCAGGGCGCGCTCGATCGCCGGGTGCCGGTGGAAGGGCGCGACGAGGTGGCCACGCTGGCCACCAGCTTCAACCTGGCCGCCGAGCGCATCGAGGCGCTGGTGCGGTCGCACAAGAGCCTGCTGGCCAACGCCAGCCATGAGCTGCGCTCGCCGCTGGCCCGGCTGAAGATGGCCACGTCGCTGCTGTCCGACGCCGCGCCCGACGAGCGCGAGCGCGAGCATCTGCGCGCCGAGATCAATACCGACATCGCCGAGCTCGACGGCCTGGTCGACGAGGTGCTGCTGGCCAGCAGGCTCGAGGCCGCGCCCGCGCCGGAGGCCCTGGAGCAGGTCGACCTGCTGGCGCTGGCCGTGGAGGAGGGCGCCCGCGTGGACGCCAGCGTCGATGGTGCCGGCGCCAGCGTGAAGGGCGAGGAGCGCCTGCTGCGCCGCGCGCTGCGCAACCTGCTGGAGAACGCGCGCCGCTACGGCGGCGGCGAGATCCGCGTCGACCTGCAGGACAAGACCGGGGGCGGCGTCGAGATCCGCGTCAGCGACAACGGCCCCGGCGTGCCCGAGGCCTACCGCGAGCGCATCTTCGAGCCGTTCTTCCGCCTGCCGGGACACGCCGAGCGGGCCGGTGGCGTGGGGTTGGGGCTGGCGCTGGTGCGCCAGATCGTGGAGCGCCACCATGGCCGCATCCAGTGCGTGCGGCCGCCCGAGGGCGGCGGCTGCTTCGTGATCAGCCTGCCGGCCTCGCGCGCCTAGTGTCATCCTGCGCGCAGTCGCAGGATGACACTCAAGCGAACGTGGCCATCATGCTCGCCAGCAGCATCGGCTGGCGCGCATCGTCGATCAGTTCGTTGATGTGGCGCGCGTCGCCGGGGCTGAAGTGCTCGCTGCGGATCTGCAGGGCGCGTTCGAGCTCGCTCACCCGCCACTCCAGCTCGCGCAGCACGATGCTGGCCTCGTCGAGCGCGAGCGGGCCCATCGCGTCGAGCACGTCGTAGACGTGGTCCTCGCCCACCAGGTCGAGGCCGGTGCTGGAGAACGCGATGCAGATGCGATCCCAGCGCGTGTACGCGTGCGTGACGAGTGCGCGCAACGGCGCGCTGTACCTGGCCATCTGCTCCTCCACCTCCAGGTGCTGGCGGCGCACGTGCGCGATGGTGGCGGCCATGCCGCTGACGCGCGTGGCCAGGCCGCCGATGTCGTGGTCGACCGACCCGGCTTCGGCCGCCGCCGTGTCGGCGCGCGCCCCCTGCATCACGCGGTCGACGAAGCGGCGATGGAACTCTCCCGGCACCAGGCGCATGGCCACCGCCGCGCGCTGCGACGCGTGCCGGCCCGACTCCATCAGTCCCATCAGCATCTCGGCCACCGCCACCATCTGCCCGGCCATCGACAGGCTGGTGCCGAGGGTGCCCTGCGGGTAGCCAAAGCCGTCGAGGCGCTCGTGGTGGGCCAGCACCACGCTGGCGATGCGCGGGCCGGCGCCGGGCATCGCGGCCAGCACGTGCGAGCCGACGATGGGATGCGTGGCCACGTGCTTCCACTGCTGCGAGCTGAGCTTGACCCCGCTGGCGAGGTAGGCCGGGTCGATGTAGAGCTCGCCCACGTCGTGGGTGAGGGCGGCGATCACCAGCGACGTGGTGTCGGCCGGGTTGGCCGCCAGGCTGCCGCCGAGGGCCGACGTGATCACGGCGACGCCGACCGCGTGCTCGAGCTTGCCGGTGCCCTGGCCGGCGTAGACGCTCAGCAGCGATTGCACGTTGCCGGACAGCTGCAGCGCCTTGAGGATGGCGATGGGATCGAACCCGGGGACGCTGGCGCAGATACCCCGCAGCAGCGCGTGGCGCGCCAGCAGCTTCTCGGCCAGCGGATGGAACACGGCGGGATCGGTGCCGCCCACCACCCGCATCATGTTCTCCAGCGGCTTGGACAGGCGGAATTCGAGCAGCCGCTCGCGCGCCCGGGCGTCGATCTTCGCGCCCTTGGCCAGCAGCTTCATGCCGGTGCCCGACACGATGTCCTCGCTCGCCTCGATGTCGGAGGTCTCCGACAGCTTGACGACGTGGTCGAGGTAGTGAGGGTTGACGTCGGACACGGTTCAGGTGTTCCAGGTGCACGCCCGTACGGTCGCACGGGCGATCGAGGCTGAAGTCATCTCTTCGGCGACTCGACCGGAAACTTCACCTCCAGGGGCAAGAAAAGTCCGATTTTCTCGACCGGGGCGGCACGGCCCACTGTATCGCCTGCGCTGGGAGGCACGCAGCTGAACAAAATGAATGTCGCACCGAACGAGTCGGCGCGCGTTCAGCCCGCCGCCGGCGCCGGGTTTTCCAGCCGGGCCGGATCGGGATGGTCCTCGCCCGTGGCGCGTCCCGCGCGTTCCGCATACTTGTTGAAGCGCCAGGCCTTGGCCTCCAACGTGATGCGGCGCCAGACGACGCGCTTCTGGCCCGGCGACATGGCCGTCCAGTGCTGCACCTCCTCGAAGGTGCGGCCACAGCCCTTGCACATCTCGTCGCCCTGCGAGGTGGAGCAGATGGCGATGCACGGGGCGTCGGGCGTGGAGTCGTACCACGCCATCCACGCGGCGCGCGCCACCTTGGGCAGCGTGTGTTCGTCGGCGTCGTGCTCGCGGTAGTAGATCATCAGCGCGTACACCTCGGCCAGCGCCAGCACCTCGGTGCAGGCCGTGATGCCGTCCGGCGACGGGAAATGCGCGCGCCACCAGTTGATGGCGGACTCGATGTCGGTGATGTGGATGCCGGCCATGGGGTTCGGTGCCGCGGCGTTCAATACGCCAGTCCCATGGCGTCGCGCACGTCGCGCATCGTCTGGCGTGCGACGGTGCGGGCGCGCTCGGTGCCCATCTCCACGATCCAGTGCACCTGCTTCGGATTGGCCAGGAGCTGCTCGGCGCGCTCGCGCCAGGGCTGCTGCTCGCGCAGGATGGCGTCGATCACGGGCTGCTTGCAGTCGAGGCAGCCGATGCCGGCGGTGGTGCAGCCCGTGGCCGCCCATTGCTGCGTGGCGGCGTCGGAGTACACCTTGTGGAATTGCCACACCGGGCAGCGCGCGGGATCGCCCGGGTCGGTGCGGCGCACGCGCTGCGGGTCGGTGGGCATCGTGCGGATCTTGGACTCCACCTGCGCGGGCTCCTCGCGCATGTCGATGGTGTTGCCGTAGCTCTTGCTCATCTTCTGGCCGTCGAGGCCTGGCAGGCGCGTGACCTCGGTGTGCAGCGCCTGCGGCTCGTGCAGCACGTCGCGGCCGTACAGGTGGTTGAAGCGGCGCGCCACCTCGCGGGTGAGCTCGACGTGGGCGTCCTGGTCTTCGCCCACCGGTACGTACGCCGCCTTGTAGATGAGGATGTCGGCCGCCTGCAGCAGCGGATAGCCGAGGAAGCCGTAGGTGGCCAGGTCGCGATCCTTCAGGTGCTCGATCTGATCCTTGTAGGTGGGCACGCGCTGCAGCCAGCCCAGCGGCGTGCCCATGGCCAGCAGCGTGAACAGCTCGGCGTGCTCGGGCAGGCGGCTCTGGATGAAGATCGTGCAGAGGTCGGGGTCGAGGCCGGCGGCAATCCAGTCGACGACCATGTCGTAGACGTTGCGCTCGATGACCGCGCGGTCCTGGTAGTGCGTGGTGAGCGCGTGCCAGTCGGCCACGAAGAAGAAGCTGTCGTAGTCGTGCTGCAGGCGCACCCAGTTCTTCAGGGCGCCGTGGTAGTGGCCGAGGTGCAGGGCGCCGGTGGGGCGCATGCCGGACAGGACGCGGGCTCGCATGGGAATCTCTCGTGAAAAGCGCTCTCGGCGCAGCGGAGCGGCGATTGTAGTGAGCCTCCCCTATGCCCCGCGGCGCGGAAGGTCGGGTTCTCCCTTACAATGATCGCCCATGAAAAGAATAGCGGTCCTGATCTCGGGTCAGGGCTCGAACCTTGACGCGATCGTGCGCGCGTCCGAGGCGGAAAGCTGGCCGGGCCGCGTGGTCGCGGTCGTCAGCAACCGCGCCGACGCGGGCGGCCTGCTGCGGGCCCGGGCCCACGGCATCGCCATCGAGGTCGTCGACCACAAGGCCTTCGCGGATCGCGCGGCGTTCGACGCGGCACTGGCCGAGGCGATCGACCGCCACGCCCCCGACCTGGTGGTGCTGGCCGGCTTCATGCGCATCCTCACGCCTGGCTTCGTGTCGCGCTACGAGGGCCGCATGCTCAACGTCCACCCGTCGCTGCTGCCGTCGTTCACCGGGTTGAACACGCATCGGCGGGCGATCGAGGAAGGCTGCAAGGTGGCCGGCGCCACGGTGCATTTCGTGTGCGCCGAGCTGGATCATGGTCCGATCGTCGCGCAGGCCGTGGTGCCGGTGCGTCCGGACGACGACGAGACGACGCTGGCCGCGCGGGTGCTGGCGGCCGAGCACGAGCTGTATCCGCGCGCCGTGGGCTGGTTCGTCAAAGGCGAGCTGAAGCTGCACGATGGCCGCGTGAGCCATCTCGGCGGCGCGCCCCAGGGCTGGTTCGCCGGCCCCTGATTTCCCAACGCGGGCGCACGAGCGCCCGCGCGCAAGATTTTTCCACGCTCCTGCGGCGCATCCGGCGCCGTTCGGGCTTTCATTTCAGCGATAACCGCGAAAGAGACCTGCCATGCATCCGAACGCCCTCCTCGAAATCGCCACCGAACTGCTGCGCGAGGTCGGCAAGCTCGACATGCCCGCGGACGTGGTGGTGTCCAACTTCTTCCGCAAGAACCGCGAGCTGGGCCCGCGCGAGCGCCACGCACTGGCCGAGACGGCCTATGCGGTGCTGCGCCAGCGCCTGCTGTACCAGCATCTGGCCCAGAGCGGCAGCGGCGTGCTGGAACGCCGCCTGGCCATCCTGGCCTGGCAGGGCGCCGAGACGCTGATCCGGGGTGGCATGGGCCAGCACGAGCAGCAGTGGCTCAACGGCGTGCGTTCCATCGACCGCAATTCCTACTCCGAGAAGCTGCGCCACAACCTGCCCGACTGGCTGGCCGGCGCGCTCAAGAACGAGCTCGACGACGAGAACTTCTGGAAGTTCGTCACGTCCATGTCCAACAGCGCGCCGCTGGACCTGCGCGTGAACATGCTCAAGACCAACCGCGACAAGGCCCGGGCCCAGTTGCACGAGGCCGGCATCGACTCGGTGCCCACGCCGTATTCGCCGTGGGGCCTGCGCGTGGACGGCAAGCCCGCGCTGCAGAAGACCGACGTGTTCCTGCGCGGCGACGTCGAGGTGCAGGACGAAGGCAGCCAGCTGCTGGCCGCCATGGTCTCGCCCAAGCGCGGCGAGATGGTGGTCGACTTCTGCGCCGGCGCGGGCGGCAAGACGCTGGCGCTGGGCGCCGCGATGCGCTCCACCGGCCGCCTGTACGCGTTCGACGTCAACGGCCACCGCCTGGACAAGCTCAAGCCGCGCCTGGCGCGCAGCGGCCTGTCCAACGTGCATCCGGCCCAGCTCACCAACGAACGCGACGACCGCGTCAAGCGCCTGTCGGGCAAGATCGACCGCGTGCTGGTGGACGCGCCGTGCTCGGGCCTGGGCACGCTGCGCCGCAATCCCGACCTGAAGTGGCGCCTGTCGAGCAAGGCCATCGACGAGCTGTGCGAACTGCAGGCCAAGATCCTCGAGAGCGCCTGCCGCCTGCTGAAGCCGGGCGGCCGCCTGGTCTACGCCACCTGCAGCCCCCTGCGCCGCGAGGACGAGGCGATCGCCGAGGCCTTCTCGGCCGCGCATCCGGAGTTCAAGCTGCTGGACGCCGGCGAGTTGCTGACGGCGGCGGGCGTGGAGAACGCCGAAGCGCTGAACGCGAACGGCTACATGCGCAGCTGGCCGCACGTCCATTCCATGGACGGCTTCTTCGCGGCGGCCTGGCAGAAGGTCTGATCCACCGCGACGGGAAAAGCCGCAGCATTTAACTCGACAATTCCAATAAATTGCACAGTCTCGCATCTGTCGAGCAGAACTTTTGCTGTCGGGAACTCTCGAACGGAGGCGCCAAAACGGGTAATGCACCCGATCCGAGGCGTATTTTGGTGTCCGCGCCACGGTTTGGACGCCTACAATTCCTCATTCGCCCGTCTTTTCGGGTATCTACAGGTAGGCAATGGAAGCGATTCAGTCTTTGGTGAACGTGCTCGTGAACTTCTTCGCATACGGGCTGCTGCACGCCACGTGGTGGCAGATGGTCCTCGTCACGCTGGTCCTGACTCACATCACGATCGCCGGCGTCACCATCTACCTGCACCGCCACCAGGCGCACCGCGCGCTGGACATGGGCCCCATCCCGTCGCACTTCTTCCGCTTCTGGCTGTGGCTCACCACGGGCATGGTCACGAAGGAATGGGCCGCCATCCACCGCAAGCACCACGCCAAGTGCGAGACGGTCGACGATCCGCACAGCCCGGTCACCCGCGGCATCAAGGCCGTGCTGCTCACCGGCGCCGAGATGTACCGCACCGAGTCGAAGAACAAGGAAACCATCGCCAAGTTCGGCCATGGCACGCCTGACGACTGGATCGAGCGCAACCTCTACAGCCGCTTCCAGTGGCAGGGCGTCGCGCTGATGATGATCATCAACCTGGCGCTGTTCGGTGCCGCCGGCGCCACGATCTGGGCCGTCCAGATGCTGTGGATCCCCATCACCGCCGCCGGCATCATCAACGGCATCGGCCACTATTGGGGCTACCGCAACTTCGAGGCGGTCGACGCGTCGCGCAACATCATGCCCTGGGGCATCATCATCGGCGGCGAAGAGCTGCACAACAACCACCACACCTACCCGACGTCGGCCAAGCTGTCCGTCAAGCCTTACGAGTTCGACATCGCCTGGGGCTACATCCGCGCCATGGAAATGATCGGCTGGGCCAAGGTGCGCAAGGTGGCGCCGCAGATGAAGTCGGGCGACGTGCGCGCCGTGGCCGACAACGAGACGCTCGAGGCGATCATCGCCAACCGCTACGAAGTGATGGCCAAGTACGCCCGCGAACTGCGCCGCGCCTGCGCCGCCGAGCTGGACGCGCTGAAGAACAAGGGCGCCGAGCACACCCCGCAGGTGGCCAACCTGCGCGTGGCCCGCCGCTGGCTGCATCGCGACGTGGAGAAGATTCCCGGCCACCTGCAGGCCCAGGTCGCCGACGCCGCCGCCACCTCGCCCCAACTCAGCAAGCTGGTGACCATGCGCGAAGAGCTCCGCTCGCTGTGGACGCGTACCAACGTGTCGGCCGAGCAGGCCGTCGCCGACCTGCAGGTCTGGTGCAAGCAGGCCGAAGAGTCCGGCATCGAGGCGCTGCGCGAGTTCTCGTTCAAGCTGCGCGCGGCCAAGGCGTAAGAGCCTTCCCGCTTCGCTCCTGGCAAGGCCCGCTTCGGCGGGCTTTGTCGTTCCTGGGCCCGGTGTTCGCGTCGATCGGGCGGCTGCGCCTTCGGTCCGTCGGCGAAATCCGCAGTTGGTGCGGGCTTGCCGGTCACTCGTCGCAAGGCGGTTTGCGCGGCGTTCGCAGGCTCCGATAGTCCACACATCGGAACACGAAACGCCTCCGAACCCCACCACCAGACACCAGGAGCCCACCATGACCAAGACCACCCCCCAAGCCGCCGCCGCCGTCCTCTCCGCCCTCATGAGCCTGGCCATCATCGCCGGCATGAACGGCCTGGCGACCACGCAATACGCCCGGGCGGACAGTCTGGCCATGGCCCCCTACGGGCTGACGCACGTTGCCGTGCAGCACGTCACCATCGTGGGCCGTCGCAACGCGTGATACGAACCAGAGTCGTCCTGACGCCTTCACGGCGACACCTCGCTCCTTGCAAGCCTCGCTACCTTTGTCGCGAGGCTTCTTTCTTTGTGCCGGTTGTTTGTCGCTACCTCGCGGCCCGGGGCGGCGGGCAGGCCTCTCCCGACTCAGCGTCCCTATTCGCCGTGAGAGGCCTCCCCACCGCCCCGTGCAGAGACTTCGGTTTCGTTTGATGCTGTCAAGACCGCGGGGCGAGCGCGGAGGCGCTCGAGTCGCACCTTCACGGCATGCCGGCGTGCCGCACCAGACGTTTCTGTGGCCGGCCTCGGCGTCCTCCCGGAGGGTAGACATTCGCGACAACAACGTTTCATTTCGTCATGGCACCTCAAAGCAAGAACACGCAGTGCGTGTTCGCTTTGAGGTGCCATGACGGAATCTTGAGCAGCCACCGCGAATGCCTGCGCCCCGCAGGGTAAGCGGGCGAAAAAGTCGGCTGTTCAACGCGATACAGCGGCCCACCGTGAATGCGTGATTCGGTCGCCTCCGCGACCGGGAGCCAGTCCGTAAAAGTCCAAGAGCCAACAACGCTGCCACCCGGGGCGGCGGGCAGGCCTATCACGGCGAATAGGGACGCTGAGTCGGGAGAGGCCTGCCCGTCGCCCCGGGCTGCGAGGTCGTGCCCGGAAACGGAAACGGAAACGGGAACGGAATCGGAATCGGGAACGGGAACGGGAACGGGAACGGAACCTGGCAGCAGGTAGCAGGCATTCTGGAGCGCAGCGCCTGACCCGTGGCGCTCGACACGCAAGCCTCCGCGACGTATGATTTGGCTTCGTTTGCGAAGAAGGCTGAATTCATCACAGCCGTGCGCACTTCGCCGACCCTTCGCGCATCATTGCGACAGCGGCTCGGCGATCGGGGCACCTTATCCGGTGCTTCCGTACCGATCGAGGGTCCACGTTCACCGGTGTGAGACCAACGGTCCGGGCTGGGCCGCGTCAGTCACAGCTGACTTTCTTGCAGTCCATCAAGTCAGCTTCAAAGACCGGTTTCCCATGCGCTTCGATCTCGTCACCCTCAACCTCGTCCTCGCCATCGCTGAGACACGCAGCATCACGCGCGGCGCCGAGCGCGAGCACCTGGCGTTGGCGGCCGCCAGCAAGCGGCTGTCCGATCTCGAGGCCCGCCTGGGTGTGCAGCTGTTCGATCGCCGCGCCCGCGGCGTCGACCTCACCGAGGCCGGCCGCGCGCTGGTGCGCCACATCCGCACCCTCAACGCGTCGCTGCACGCGCTCGAGAGCGAGGTCGTCGAATTTTCGCGCGGCATCAAGGGCCACCTGCGCGTGGTGGCCAACGCCGGCGCCATCTCCGAATGCCTGCCCGCCGACCTGGCCGCGTTCGCGCGCGCCCATCCCGGCATCCGCGTGAGCCTGGAAGACCAGACCAGCGCCGACGTGATGCGGGCGGTGGCCGAAGGCCGCGCCGACGTGGGCATCTTCGTGGCGCCCAGCACCGATGCGCGCCTGACCACGCGCCACTACAACAGCGGCACGCTGGCCGCCATCGTGCCGGCCGACCACGTGCTCGCGCGCCGCGACGCGGTGCCCTTCGATGCCTTGCTCGACTTCGACATCGTCGGCCTGCACGTGGGCGCCTCCGCGCACGAACTGATGCTGAAGTCGGCGCTCGAGCGCGGGCGCACGCTCAACGCGCGCCTTCAGGTGCGCGGGTTCGACGCGATCGCGCAGCTGGTGGCTGCCGGGCTCGGCGTGGCCGTGCTGCCGTCCGACAGCGCCGCGCGCTTTTCCAAGCTGTTCGACATCAAGGTGCTGGTCCTCGAGGAATCGTGGGCCCACCGCGACTACCTGCTCGCCACGCGCGTGAGCGATTCGCTGCCGGCCGCCGTGCAGCGATTCGTCGACGCGCTGTGTCCGCCCGCCGCTGCTGCCGCCGCCGCCGCATCCGGGTCCTCCGCGCGCGCGGCGCCGCGCGCGCGCGAGGCCTCCGCCCTCTGAAAGGCCTTTCCATGACCGCCCGCACCCTCTACGACAAGCTCTGGGACGACCACGTCCTGCACACCGAGGACGACGGCACCTCGGTGCTCTACATCGACCGCCACCTGCTGCACGAGGTCACCAGCCCGCAGGCGTTCGAGGGACTGGACATCGCGGGGCGCAAGGTGTGGCGGCTGTCGGCCAACCTGGCGGTGAGCGACCACAACGTGCCCACCACCGACCGCCGCGGCGGCATCGCCGATCCCACCTCGCGGCTGCAGGTGGACACGCTGGACGCCAACTGCGACCGCCTGGGCGTCACGCAGTTCAAGATGAACGACAAGCGCCAGGGCATTGTGCACGTGATCGGGCCGGAGCAGGGCGCCACGTTGCCCGGCATGACGGTGGTGTGCGGCGACAGCCATACCTCCACGCACGGCGCGTTCGGCGCGCTGGCGCACGGCATCGGCACCAGCGAGGTGGAGCACGTGCTGGCCACGCAGACGCTGCTGGCGAAGAAGGCGAAGAACCTGCTGGTGCAGGTGGAAGGCACGTTGTCGCGCGGCTGCAGCGCCAAGGACATCGTGCTGGCCATCATCGGCAAGATCGGCACCGCGGGCGGCACCGGGTACACCATCGAGTTCGGCGGCGCGGCCATCCGCGCGCTGTCGATGGAAGGGCGCATGACCGTGTGCAACATGGCCATCGAGGCGGGCGCGCGCGCCGGCCTGGTGGCGGTGGACGACACCACGCTGGCCTACGTGAAGGGCCGTCCGTTCTCGCCGTCCGGCGTCGAATGGGACCAGGCCGTGGCGCAATGGCGCGGCCTGCAGTCGGACGCCGGCGCGCACTTCGACCGCGTGGT
The DNA here is from genome assembly GCA_038208735.1 of Burkholderiales bacterium. Taxonomy (GTDB): domain Bacteria; phylum Pseudomonadota; class Gammaproteobacteria; order Burkholderiales; family Burkholderiaceae_C; genus Scleromatobacter. The sequence goes on along the minus strand of JBBQYL010000168.1, from coordinate 394 downwards.
GGAGATCGACGCGGCCGCCGTCCGCCCGCAGGTCACCTGGGGCACGTCGCCCGAGATGGTGCTGTCCATCGAGGATCGCGTGCCCGACCCCGAGCGCGAGAAGGACGCCGTCAAGCGCGGCGCGATGGAACGCGCGCTCACCTACATGGCGCTCGAGCCCAACAAGGCCATTGCCGACATCCGCATCGACAAGGTGTTCATCGGCTCGTGCACCAACAGCCGCATCGAGGACCTGCGCGATGCCGCGGCCGTGGTGCGCAAGGTGGGCGGCCGCATCGCCAGCAACGTGCGGCTGGCGCTGGTGGTACCGGGCTCCGGCCTCGTGAAGGAACAGGCAGAGCGCGAGGGCCTCGACGAGGTCTTCCGCGCCGCGGGTTTCGATTGGCGCGAGCCG
>JBBQYL010000167.1:0-11690 GCA_038208735.1 Burkholderiales bacterium | reverse complement strand
GATGCGCATGGCGGGTTCCTGATGGGTCGGACGCGATGCCGGCCACGAAGGCATTCACCGCATTCCGATCGTAGGCAGGACCGCGCCTTTCTAAAGCCCGATCAGAGTCCTCGGACCGCCCCAGTTCAGTGTTACTGCCCGGTCTTGAACGACGTGAACGCGCGCGTCTGCACCCGCTTGATGTCCTGCGGCAGCGAGTCGGGCACGGTCATCCGGGCCAGGTCGTCGGGCTTGAGGAACACGCTCGGGTTGGTGGCCACGTCCTTCTGCACGAACTTCAGCGAGGCCTTGTTCGGATTGGCGTAGAACACCTTGTTGGTGAGCGACGCGTGCACCTCGGGGCGCAGGATGTAGTTGATGAACAACAGCGCGTTCTGCGGGTGCGGCGCGTCGGCCGGAATGGCCATCGAGTCGAAGAACAGCGTGGAGCCCGTCTTCGGCACGAACGCGACGATATCGTTGCCGTTCTTTTCCCTGATGGCGCGGGCGCGGGCGATGTTGATGTCACCCGAATAGCCGAGCACGGCGCACACCGAGCCGGCCACCATGTCGTTGATGTAGCCCGACGACGAGAAGCGAGAGACGTCGGGGCGGATCTTCTTGAGCATCGCGGCGGCCAGCGCGTAGTCGGCCGCCGTGTGGCTGTAGGCCGGCTTGCCCACGTAGCCCAGCGCGATGGGCAGCACCTCGGACGGCGAGTCGAGGAAGCTGACGCCGCAGCCCTTCAGCTTGTCGGCGTACTTCGGGTCGAACAGCAGCGACCATGGGTTCTCGGGCATCGGGATGTTGCCCAGAGCCGCCTTCACCTTGCCGGTGTTGATGCCCACCGTGATGTAGCCCCACAGCCAGTCGACCAGGTACTGGTTGCCCGGGTCCACCTTGGCCATCAGCTGCAGCAGCGCGGGGTCGAGGTTGCCCCAGTTGGTCAGCTTGCTCCGGTCGAGCTTCTGGAACAGGCCCGCCTCGAGCTGCACCTTGGCGAAGTGGGCGCTGGGCACCACGATGTCGTAGCCCGTCTTGCCCGCCACCAGCTTGCCGTGCAGGATCTCGTTGGTGTCGTAGTTGTCGTAGTTGACCTTGATGCCCGTCTCCTTCTCGAAGTTCTTCAACGTGTCGTCGGCGATGTAGTCAGACCAGTTGTAGATGTTGAGCACCTTGGGCTCCGGCGCCGCGTGGGCGGCGGGCGCGAGCAGGGCGGCGGCCAGGCTGGCCGCGACGGCGAGGAGACGAGGAAGGCGAGTCGACATGAGGCGGGGCTCCGGATGGGAAGAGGCGGTCGGCAATGGCCGTATTGCACCACGGCTATCGTTCGATTTCCTGACGCGAACAGCGCGACGGCACTACGATCGGCCGCACCGTTCCAGCACGACAACGACACCCATGGCTTCGTCCCCGCTCGTCGCTCGGCCCCTGCGCCGCCTCGTTCCCGCCGCGTCTCTCGCGGCAGCGCTGGCGGCCGCGGCCGCGCTGTCCTTGCCCGCCGGCGCGCAGGAGGCGCCCGCCGCCACCGGCGTCATCAACTACGACCTCGACGACACCATCCGGCATCCGGTGCATGCGCTGCACGGCATGGTGAGCTCCGCCAGCGGCCTGGCCACCGACGTGGGCGTGGACGTGCTGCGGCACGGCGGCAACGCGGTGGACGCCGCGGTCGCGGTAGGGTTCGCGCTGGCTGTGACCCTGCCCAACTCCGGCAACATCGGCGGCGGCGGCTTCATGGTCCTGCACGACGGCAAGACGGGCAAGGACACGGCCATCGACTTCCGCGAGACCGCGCCGGCCGGCGCCACGCGCGACATGTACGTCGACGCCGACGGCCGTGTCATCACCGACAAGTCGCTGTTCACCCAGGCCGCCATCGGCGTGCCCGGCACCGTGGCCGGCCTCACGTACGCGCTCGACCACTACGGCACGATGAAGCGCGACACGCTGGTCGCGCCGGCCGTCGGGCTGGCGCGGCGCGGATTTCCCGTGGGCGAGACGCTCGCGCGCGTGTTCGCGGCCGAGCGCAACCACCTGGGCGCGTGGGAGGGCACGCGCAAGGTGTTCTTCCACCACGGCCAGCTGCCTCGCACCGGCGACATCCTGCGCAACCCCGACCTCGCCCGCAGCCTGGAGCTGATCGGCCGCGACGGCGCCAAGGCGTTCTACGACGGCCCCATCGGCGCGGCCATCGTGGCCGAGGCGCGCGCGCACGGCGGCCTCATCACCGCGGCCGACCTGAAGAACTACAAGGCCGTCGAGCGCGTGCCGGTGCGCGGCAGCTACCGCGGCTACGACATCGTGTCGATGCCGCCCCCCAGCTCCGGCGGCGTGCACGTGGTGCAGATCCTCAACATCCTGTCGAACTTTCCCCTGCGCGACTGGGGCCAGAACAGCGCGAAGACGATCCACGTGATGGCCGAGGCCGAGCGCCGCGCCTACGCCGATCGCTCCGAGTACCTGGGCGACCCCGACTTCGTGAAGGTGCCGGTCACCGGCCTCACCTCGCCCGCCTACGCGAAGGAGCTGGCCGGCCAGATCGACCTCGCGCACGCCACGCCGTCGTCGCAGATCAAGCCCGGACGTCCGCAACCCTACGAGAGCGACCAGACCACGCAGTTCACCGTGGCGGACGACAAGGGCAGCGTCGTCAGCGTCACCTACACGCTCAACACCAACTTCGGCTCGGGCATCGTCGCCTCGGGCACCGGCATCGTGTTGAACAACGAGATGGACGACTTCTCCGCGAAGCCCGGCGTGCCCAACGCCTACGGCCTGGTGGGCGGCGACGCGAACGCCGTGGGGCCGCTGAAGCGCCCGCTCAGCTCGATGTCGCCCACCATCGTGCTCAAGGACGGCAAGCCCTGGCTGGCCACCGGCTCGCCCGGCGGCGCGCGCATCATCACGACGACGCTGCAGGTGCTGGTCGACATGATCGACTTCGGCATGAATCCGGCCGAGGCCGGCTCCGCCGTGCGCTTCCACGACCAGTGGCTGCCCGACGAGCTGCGCATCGAACGCGGCCTGAGCCCCGACACCGTCGCGCTGCTGCGCGGCATGGGGCACAAGGTGGTGGAGCGCCAGGCGATGGGCGACACGCAGACCATCGAGATCACGAAGGACGGGTTCTACGGGTATGCGGACCAGCGCGATCCGAACGGCGCGGCACGGGGCTTCTAGCCCGCGATGCTGAACGCGATCGTGGTGACGCCCTCGTCGCTGGTGGCCAGCGTGGTGCCCCCATGCATCGACGCCACCGCCTTCACGATCGCCAGCCCCAGCCCGTGGCCATGGATCTCGCCCGAGTCGTGGCGCGCGGAGTCGACGCGGTAGAACCGATCGAACAGCCGCGGCAGGTGGGTCGCGGCGATCGGGCCGCCGGGATTGGCCACGGCGATCCAGATGGCGCCGGCGCGCTGCGAGATCGTCACCACCAGCCGGGCACCGGGGGCCGAGTGCTCGATGGCGTTCTGCAGCAGGTTGGTGAGCGCGCGGCGGAACAGCGCGATGTTCATCGTGGCCTGGCTGCGCAGCTCGCCCTCGATGGCGACGGTGGTGCCGGTCTCGTCGAGCAGCGGCTCGAAGAACTCGATGGTCACCTCCACCTCGTGCGCGACGTCGGCGGCGGTCAGGCCCGTGGCCGCCTCGCCCTGGTCGGCGCGGGCCAGGAACAGCATGTCGTTGACGATGGAGCGCAGGCGCTCCAGCTCCTCCAGGTTGGACTGCAGCGTCTCCTGGAACTCGCCCGCGCTGCGCGGGCGCGACAGCGCCACCTGCGTGCCGCCGATCAGGTTGGCCAGCGGCGTGCGCAGCTCGTGCGCCACGTCGGCGTTGAAGCCTTCCAGCTGCTGGTAGGCCTCCTCCAGCCGGCCCAGCGCGCCGTTGAAGGCGTCGGTGAGGTCTTCAAGTTCCACCGGCACGCGCTCAAGCCGCAGCCGCTGCGACAACGTCTTGGGCCGAAGCGCGCGCGCCTGTTCCGACAGCCGTTGCAGCGGCAGCAGGCCGATGCGGGCGATCCACCAGCCGAGCGTCATCACGATGGCCACCGCGGCCAGCGCGAGCAGCGCGAAGGCGACCAGGAACGCGCGCATGGTGTGCTCGAACGGCGCCGTGTCCACGCCCACGATCAGGCGCACCGCGGGGCGATCGGCGAAGGGCACCAGCCGCATCGACAGCGTGCGATAACTGTGGCCGGTGATGGGCAGCGTCAACGTGCCGTGCCCGGCCTCGCCCTGGTTCACGCGCTCCATCTCGTCGAGCCCCTTGCCGTACTGGAAGCGCGGGTCGTCGCTCAGCACCCAGAAGCGCACGCTGCCGTCGGCCGGCGACAACGTGTCCATCTTCGTCTGCAGGCGCGCCCAGTGCTCCAGGTTGCCGAAGCGATCGATGGAGTAGCGCATGTTCTGCAGGTTGGTGTTGAGGTCGTCGTTCTGGTGGCGCGTGAGCTCGCGCTCGAGCACGCCGTACAGCGCGGTGCCCACCAGCGTGAACATGGCCAGCGCGGCCAGCGCGAACATCAGCACCAGCCGCGCCGTGATCGAGCGCCTCACGCCGCGGGCTCCTCGTCCGGCTGCGCCTCGTCGCGCGCCTCCATCACGTAGCCCATGCCGCGGATGGTGTGCAGCAGCTTGGGCGCGAACGCGTTGTCCACCTTGGCGCGCAGGCGCTTGACGGCCACCTCCACCACGTTCGTGTTGGAGTCGAAGTTCATGTCCCACACCAGCTCGGCGATGGCCGTCTTCGACAGGATCTCGCCCTGGCGGCGTGCCAGCACGGCCAGCAGCGCGAACTCCTTGGCGCTGAGGTCGATGCGCTCGCTGCCGCGCCAGGCCTTGCGCGCGATCAGGTCGATCTGCAGGTTGGCGATCTTCAGCTGCGTGGGCTCCTGCGCGCGACCGCGCCGCTGCAGCGCGTGCAGCCGGGCCAGCAGCTCGAGGAACGAGAACGGCTTGACCAGGTAGTCGTCGGCGCCGTCGTGCAGGCCGCGCACGCGGTCCTCGATGGAGTCGCGCGCGGTGAGCATGATCACCGGCGTCTGCTTGACCTGGCGCAGCGCGCGCAGCAGCGTGAAGCCGTCGATGCCGGGCAGCATGGCGTCCAGCACGATGACGTCGTAGTCATGCACCAGCGCCAGGTGCTGGCCGTCGATGCCGTTGTGCGCCACGTCGACCGCGCAACCCTGCTCCGCGAGACCCTTTTGCAGGTACTCGGCGGTCTTGAGTTCGTCTTCGACGATCAGCAGCTTCATGGCGGGCACGCGAGTGTCAATGGCCTGCATCATCGGTCACCACCGGGAGCGAGCGGTCGGTGTCGGTGCCGTCGGCCTGGATGGACCGCTCCTTCTTGCGCTTCTTGCGCGCCTCCGACTTCTTCTCGTACCAGTAGCGCGCGCGATCCAGGTACAGGTAGACCACCGGCGTGGTGAAGAGCGTGAGCGCCTGCGACAACACCAGGCCGCCCACCATCGCGAAGCCCAGCGGGCGACGCAGTTCGGAGCCGGCACCGTGGCCCAGCATCAGCGGCAGCCCGCTGAGCAGCGCGCACATGGTGGTCATCATGATCGGGCGGAAGCGCAGCAGGCAGGCACGGTAGATCGCCTCTTCGGGCTTCATCCCCTGCTCGCGCTCGGCCGTGAGCGCGAAGTCCACCATCATGATGCCGTTCTTCTTGACGATGCCGATCAGCAGGATGATGCCGATCAGCGCGATGACCGTGAGGTCGTAGCCGCCCGCCATCAGGATCAGCAGCGCGCCCACGCCGGCCGAGGGCAGCGTCGACAGGATGGTCAGCGGGTGGATGTAGCTTTCGTACAGCAGGCCGAGCACGATGTAGACGGCCACGAGGGCAGCGGCGATCAGGTAGGGCTGCGAGCTCAGCGAATCCTGGAAAGCCTGGGCGGTACCCTGGAACGAGCCGGAGAGCGCCTGCGGCAGTCCCATGTCCGCCTGCGCCTTGTTGATCTGTGCCACCGCGGTGCCCAGCGAGACGCCCGGCGCCAGGTTGAACGACAGCGTCACCGCCGGGAACTGGCTCTGGTGGCTGATCGACAGGTAGCCCGTCTTCGTGGTGTCCATCTTCACGAACGCGGACAGCGGCACCTGCTGCTGGGTCAGCGGCGACGTGATGTACAACTTGTCGAACAGGGACGGGTCGCTCTGCACTGCAGGCGTCACCTCCAGCACCACGTGGTAGCTGTTGATCTGCGTGAAGTACTGGCTGACCTGGCGCTGGCCGATCGCGTCGTAGATCGTGGAGTCGATCAGCGACGGCGAGATGCCGAAGGAGGCCGCGCGGTCGCGGTCGATCGTGAGGTTGGCGGTCGGGGCGGCGTTCTGCAGGTCGGAGGCGACGTCGGTCAGTTCCTTCAGCTGCGCGAAGCGCGCCTGCAGCTTGGGCGCCCATTCGTTGAGCTCGTCCAGGTTGGCGTCGGTGACGGTGTACTGGTACTGCGTGCGCGCCAGGCGGCCGCCGACGTTGATGTCCTGGCCCGCCTGCATCAGCAGGGATGCGCCTTCCACCTTGGCCAGCTTAGGCCGCAGGCGCGCGATGATCTCGTCGGCGCTCGCGGTGCGGCCCTGGTCCTTGGGCTTGAGCGCGATGAAGAAGTTGCCCGTGTTGAACTGCGACGAGTTGCCGAACATGCCGATGCCGGTGACGTCGGGGTCCTGGCGCACGACATCGGCGAACTCCACCATGCGGCGGTTCATCGACTCGAACGACGAGTCCTGCGCCGACTGCGCGTTGCCGAAAATGAAGCCGGTGTCCTGCTGCGGGAAGAATCCCTTTGGAATGATGAGGAACAGCACCACGGTGGCGGCCAGCGTCGCCAGGAAAACGAGCAGCGTCGGGAACTGGTGCTCCAAGACGAAGTCGAGACCTCGCTTGTACCCGGCGAGCAGCTTGTCGAATCCCTTCTCGAACAGCTTGTAGAGCTTGCCGTGCTGCGTGGCGTGCTCGTTCTTCAGGAACAGCGAGCACAGCATGGGCGTGAGGGTCAACGAGATGATCACCGACACGCCGATGGTCAGCGTCACCGTGACGGCGAACTCGCGGAACAGCCTGCCCACGATGCCGCCCATCAACAGCAGCGGGATGAACACCGCCACCAGCGACACCGAGATCGAGATGATGGTGAAACCGATCTCGCCCGCGCCCTTGAGCGCGGCGTCCATCGGCGACATGCCTTCCTCCACGTAGCGGTAGATGTTCTCCAGCATCACGATGGCATCGTCCACGACGAAGCCTACGGCGATGGTGAGCGCCATCAGCGACAGGTTGTCCAGGCTGTACCCCACCAGGTACATGATGGCGGCTGTGCCGAGCAGCGCCAGCGGCACGGTGGCGCTCGTGATCAGCGTGGCCGCCACGTTGCGCAGGAAGATGAAGATCACCATCACGACCAGCCCGATCGTGAGCATCAGCGTCATCTCGACATCGTGCACGGAGGCGCGGATGGTCTGGGTACGGTCGACCAGCGTGCTGACCTGCACGGTGGGCGGGATCGCCGCCTCGAGGCGCGGCAGCGCCTTCTTGATCAGGTCCACCGTCTCGATGACGTTGGCGCCCGGCTGCTTGGTGATCACCAGGATCATGCCGCGGCCGTTCTGGATGGTGCTGTCCGGATCGGCCGCGCCGCCGAAGGCCCACGCGTGCGCCTTGGCGTCCTCGGGTGCGTCCACGGCCACGCCGACATCGCGCACGCGGATCGGGGCGCCATTCTTGTACGCGAGCACCACGTCGTTCCAGGGCTTGGCCGCCAGCAGCTGGTCGTTGGTGTACACCGTGAAGCTCTGGTCGGGACCGTCGATGGTGCCCTTCGGCTGGTTGACCGACATCGTGGCGATGACGCCGCGGATATCCTCCAGGCTGATGCCCAGCGCGGCCAACCTGCGTGGGTCGACCTGGATGCGCACGGCCGGCTTCTGGGCGCCGCCGATGCGTACCAGGCCCACGCCCTCGATCTGCGAGATCTGCTGCGCCAGGATGTTGTCGGCGTAGTCGTTGACCTGGATCAGCGGTAGCGTCTTCGACTGCACGGCAAGCAGCATGATCGGCGAGTCGGCCGGGTTCACCTTGCGGAAGGTCGGTGGGCCCGGCAGGTTGGCCGGCAGCTGCCCGGTGGACGCGTTGATCGCGGCCTGCACGTCCAGCGCGGCGGCGTCGATGGAGCGGTTGAGATCGAACTGCAGCGTGATCTGCGAGCTGCCGATGCCGCTGGTCGAGGTCATCTGCGACAGGCCGGCGATCAGCGAGAACTGGCGCTCCAGCGGCTGCGCCACGTTGGACGCCATCGTCTCGGGGCTCGCGCCCGGCAGGTTGGCGGACACCTGGATGGTGGGGAAGTCGACCTGCGGCAGCGGCGCGACGGGCAGCAGCGGGAACACCGCGGCGCCCACCAGCAGGATGGCCAGCGCGAGCAGCGTCGTGCCGATCGGCCGCTTGATGAAGCCGGAAGAGACGCTCACTTGCCTGCTCCCGACGCGGCATGGCCGCCGGCCGCGCCCGAGGCGCCGCTTCCCGCCTCGGCGACCTTCGAGCCCGGCTTGAGCTTGTACTGCCCGTCCACCACCACGCGCTCGCCGGCGGCCAGGCCGCTGCCGATCACGGCGGTGCCGTCCTGGATCGTCAGCACGGTGACGGGCTGGTTCTTCACCGTCTTCGTGGTTTCGTCCATGACGTAGACGTACACGCCGCTCTGCGCGCGTTGCACCGCGGCCTCGGGCACCGTGACCGCCTTCGCGCGCGTGCCCAGCAACAGCCGGATGTTGACGAACTGCCCCGGCCACAGGTGGTGCAGCGAATTTGGGAAGCTCGCCTTGAGCTGCACGGTGCCCGTGCTGGTGTCGATCTGGTTGTTGATCAGCGTCAGCGTGCCGGTGCCCAGCAGCTCGGTGCCGTCGCGCGGGTAGGCCCGCACCGGCAGCGGCTTCTTGCTGTCGATGGCCTGGATGGTCTCCTGCACCGCGTCCTCGGGCAGCGTGAACACCACCGAGATCGGGTCGATCTGGTTGATCACCACCAGGCCGGTGGCGTCGGCGGCGTGCACGATATTGCCTGGGTCGACCAGGCGGGCGCCCACGCGGCCGCTGATGGGCGCGGCGATGCTGGTGAAGCCCAGCTGCACATGGGCGGAATTGACGGCCGCGTCGTCGGACTTCACCGTGGCCTCGAGCTGGTTGACCAGCGCCTTCTGCGTGTCGAGCTGCTGCTGCGTGGCCGCGTCCTGCGCGATCAACGTGGTGTAGCGCTGCAGGTCGACGCGCGCGTTGGCGAGCGTGGCCTGGTCCTTGGCGCGCGCGGCCTCGGCCTGCATCAACGCGGCCTGCAGCGTGCGCGGGTCGAGCTGGGCCAGCAGCTGGCCCTTCCTCACGTCCTGGCCTTCGGTGAACGCGACCTTGTCGAGCTCCCCGTCGACGCGCGTCTTCACCGTGACCGTCATCGTGGGCGTGACGCTGCCGATGCCGGTGCGAAAGATGGGCATGTCCTGCGACTTGACCACCGCGGTGGTGACGGGCACCGGGCCTTCGGGCGGGCGCTTGCCCTTTTCCTTGGCGTCGTCGGCCGCCTGCGCGGGTCCCTCGACCGACCAGAGGCCGAGTCCGAGCACGGCGGCGGCGATGGCGACCAGGGCCCAGGTGGTGCGGTTGCGGGAGAAGGTCGTGGTCATGGCGGCGTCGGTTCGGGTCATTGCGGCTGCGCGGCGGAAGCGACGGAGGCTTCGGTCGCGGCGGCGAGGGGATGGGAGGCGCTCCAGCCGCCGCCGGTGGCGGAGACGAGCGTGATGCTGGCGGCCAGCAGGCGTCCGCGCAACTGCACGGCGCTGCGCTGGTTGGTGAGCAGGGTGGTCTGCGTGGTCACCACGTTGAGGTAGCTGATGGTGCCCGCGCGGTACTGCGCCAGCGCGGACTGCCGGGCCTGCTGCGACGAGCGCACGGCTTGTTCCTGGAAGGTGGATTCGCGCGCCAGCAGGCGCAGCAACGCGAGTTGGTCCTCGACCTGCTGGAAGCCGGCCAGCACGGTCTGCTTGTATTGCGAGACGCTGATGTCGTACGACGCCTCGGCCTGCGCCACGCGCGCAGTGCGCAGGCCGCCGTCGAAGATTGCCTGGGCCAACGCGGCGCCCAGCGACCACACGCGGCCCGGCGTGTCGAACAGGTTGCCCAGCGCCGCGCCGCCGAAGCCTCCGCTGGCGCTGAGCGTCAGCTGCGGGAAGTACGCGGCCTTGGCCACGCCGATGTTGGCGTTGGCGGCCGCGGCGCGGCGCTCGGCGCCGGCGATGTCGGGACGATGCTCCAGCAGGTCGGACGGGAGGCCGGCGGGCGTGTCAGGCATCCGCAGCGCGAGCGGCTGGCCGGCGGGCGCGGGCGCGAGCGTGAACTGCGCGGGCGCGCGGCCGGTGAGCACGGCGATCGCGTGTTCGAGCTGGGCCCGCGTGGCCTCGAGGTCGACCGCCGATGCCTGCGCCGCGGCCAGCTGCGCCTCGGCCAGCGACACGTCGGACTGCAGCGCCACGCCCGCGGCGTGTTGCGCGCGGGTGAGGTTCAGCGCCTTGGTGTAGGCGGCGATCGTGTTGGCGTACAGGTCGCGCTGCTGGTCGGCGATGCGCAGCTGCACGTAGTCCTGCGCCAGCGTGGTCTGGATGCTCAGGTGCGCGGCGGCCAGGTCGTCCGCGCTCGCCTGGGCGCTGGCCACGCCCGATTCGATGGTGCGGCGCACGCTGCCCCACAGGTCGGGCTCCCAGCTGCCGGCCAGGCCGAGGCTGAAGCTGCTGCCCGTCCTGTCGAGGCCGGTCGAGTTGGTGCGCGCGCGCTCGGCGCCGGCGTTCAGCCCCAGCGTGGGGAACAGTCCCGCGCGGTCGGCGTCGACGATCGCCTTGGCCTGGCGGTACGTGGCCTCGGCCTGGCGGATGTTCTGGTTGGCCGCGTCGGCGTCGTTTTCCAGCTTGTCGAGCACGGCGTCGCCGTAGGGCGGCCACCAGGCCAGGCCGCTGGCCGCCGGGCGCGGATCGGCCGGCTTCCAGTCGCCCGACTCCTTGTACGCGGCCGGCACGGGCAGCGTGGGCCGCACGTAGTCGGGGCCGGCGGCGCAGGCCGACAACAGGGCGGTCGCCGCGAGCGCGACAACGGAAGGACGAAGAAGCATGACCGGGAGTTCGGGAGTGAGCGCGAGAGGTTGCACTCTAGCCCCGGCGCCGGACCCCAGGCTGACCGAAGGATGACAGTTTTGTCAGCTGGCGGCCACGGTGTCGCTCAGAACGAGTAGGCCAGCCGCAGCCCGCCCCAGTGCCGCCCCTGCACCGTGATCGGTGCCGACAGGTCCTTCATCAGCACGCGCTTGCCGCCCCCCATGTCGCGCCGGTAGGTCTGCAGCAGGAAGCGCCGTTCGTTGCGGCCGGCCGCCAGGCCCGTGCGGTCGTTGAAGACGCGGCGGTTGCGCGCGTTGGCGGCATTCCACACCGGGTCGCCGCCCTGCGGCCGGGAGAACTTCAGGTTGTGGGTGGGCAGGAACCCGTTGCGGTCGACCGCCGCGCTGAACACCACCTTGGGGTCGAAGCCCAGCAGCTCCTCCTGCACCGGCCGGAACAGCTCGTCGGTGAGCGTCACGAAGCGCGTCGTCACCTGGGCGGGGTTGCTGCCGGGCACCGGCACGTACTTCTCGTCGAACAGGTCGGCCATCGAGATGCGGCCGCGCGCGACGGCATCTTCCAG